>NZ_DS989904.1:3204357-3566996 GCF_000155595.1 Synechococcus sp. PCC 7335
AGGGCATCGCTTACGGCAGCGGCTTCTACGCTATCGACAACGGCGAACTCACTGGCGGATAACCCCCCGCCAATTTTGCTGGTCAACGCGGTAAAGATCGTGGCATCGAGCACAATGCTGTCAGTGCTCTCGAAGTTTTGGATCATATTTGTCCCAATATCTGCTGCATTAAAGGCCGCGCCGGTATCAAAGCCAAACAAATCGGAACCACCACCGCCAATAAGAATGTCATTACCGCCAGCACCAATCAACAAGTCAGCACCGTCGCCGCCGATAAGAATATCGTCACCGTCACCGCCGATAAGAATGTCGTCACCAGCACCCCCATCAGCAGTAATCGGTGTGGCCGTACCACTACCATTCAGAAAATCATTGCCGTCGCCGCCTGAGAAGAGAACGGATTGAACCCCGCCGCCAGTGAGGTCACCCACTGTAAATGAGTCATCACCGCCTTGGCCATTAATTTCAAACTGCTCAACCTCTTCGTTAGTTAAGGTAAATAGCCCCAGATTGAATCGATTGAAAATAGCCTGACCGTCAACTGCGCGCAAGTCAAACTCATCGCCAGCAACGTCAGCACCGTTAACTTGGGTAACATCAAAGTCTGCGCCACCGTTGATGAAGTCACTACCGTCACCGTTATTCCAGATAAAGCGGTCATCACCGTCTTCTAAGTAGGCGGTATCATCCCCCCGTTGACCCACAACGATGTCATCACCGCCGCCTGCGAAAAACGTATCTTCGGCAGAGCCGCCCTGCAACAGATCGTCACCTTCACCCCCAAAAGCCTCAAGGGTGGTCGAGCTTTCTCTGGCGTCTAACACATCATTGCCGTCGCCGCCCGAGAAGATAACTTTTTGAACCTTGCTGCTGAGATCGTCCACTGTTAGTGAGTCATCACCGCCTTGGCCATTAATCTCAAACTGTTCAATCTTATTGTTGGTTAGGGTAAATAGCCTCAGATTGAGTCGATTAAAAATGGTTTGTCTGCCAACTTGACGCAAGTCAAACTCATCGCCAGCACCGTCGGCACCATTCACTTCGGTAATGTCAAAGCCTCTACCACCGTTAATGAAGTCACTGCCGTCACCGTTATTCCAAATAAAGCGGTCATCACCACCTTGTAGGTAAGCAGTATCATCCCCCCGTTGACCTACAACGAGGTCATCACCACCACCTGCAAGAAACGTATCTTCGGCAGAGCCACCCTGCAACAAATCGTCGCCTTTCCCCCCAAAAGCCTTGAGAGTGGTAGAACTTTCTCTGGCGTCTAATACATCGTTGCCTTTGCCGCCTGAGAAGACAACTTTTTTAACCCCGCTGCCGCTGAGGTCGCCCACTGTCAGTGAGTCATCACCGCCTTGGCCATTAATCTCAAACTGCTCAATCTTTTCGTTAGTCAGGGTGAAAAGTCCTAGATTGAGTCGATTAAAAATGGCCTGACCGTCAACTGCGCGCAAGTCAAACTCATCGCCAGCACCGTCGGCACCGTTCACTTCGGTAATGTCAAAGCCTGCGCCACCTTTGATGAAGTCACTACCGTCACCGTTGTTCCAAATAAAGCGGTCATCACCACTCCCTAAAAAGGCGACATCATCGCCAGTTTGACCAATCACAATATCGTTGCCATTGCCGGCAAAAACGACATCGGTGCCATCGCCACCTAAGACAGTATCGTCACCGCCGCTCGTCAGGAAGATATCGTCTCTATCGCCACCTTGAAGATTATCATCTCCGTTGCCACCAATAAAGATGTCACCGAGATCGTCGATTGTAGGGGCGTCTTTAAACAGGCTACCTACAATTTCGTTTACCAGAAGCGTTAGAAAGCTGTTCATTTTTGGATTTCCTTTAGTTTTTAGAGGACTGAAAACACTCTCGAAAAACGACGCATGCTAACAATCCTGACGAAAAATCAGGACGGTTTATACGAAGCGTTTTAGTGAGAGAAAGCGTTGATTTGTGTTACGACTGAGTAACCGCAGAACGCTCGCTTGCCGCGTTTGCTTGTTTCTATTACACAGTCTGAGAGGCTACGTTATAGGCTACGAAAGGTTGACTTATGGCTGACTTCTGTTCATTACTCAGCTACCAGCTCAATCAATGGATTAGACTCACCCCATTTATCCCAATGGGTCACGACCCGATTACAAAAATCTCGTAATGTCTCCAAATGTCGATCATCGCTCGGGGGGATTGACCGTAGCCGTCGCTGCCAGACTAAGACTGACGGCATTGATTCCAGGCGACGATTTTGCCAATGGACAATATTCCACCCTGCCTGCTCTACCAAAGAGCGCAGCTGCGGTGAACTGTTCATTAGCATCGTCCCCCCAAAGTTTCGACTTGTAGGGTGACGATCCTGACAATGTGCTCGAATGACTAATTTCTTGCCAAACAGCCGTAGGCTCTTCAATAAACGCAGCTTATTCTGGATGTGGCAGAGGGACTCCATCATAATCATGCAGTCAAAATATCCTGGCGGCAATGTCTCTTCTACGTTCTCATGACGCACCTGTAGCCCTTGTGCTGTGCAGTACTGTGCTTGTGTTTTGCTGATAGTGATGCCCTCCACTTGGCAGCCTCGTTCTACCTGCAGCTGCAGGGCGGGACCACCCCAACCACAGCCAATGTCATAAACGCGGCTACCTCTAGGGATAAAAGGATACAGCTCGCTCACTGCCCGATTAAATGCTGCATCAATAGCATCATCCTCGTGGGGCAACTGTTGGCAATCCTCAAAAAGGCCAAAGTGATAATGCATCTTGTGACCTAACACCTGACGCCATAGATCGATGTGCTGTGTATCGTAAAATTTCCCTACCGATATCCGAGGATCTGTTGTTTTAGCCAACCCTGTTGTTCTAGCTGGTAGCCTAGAGAATAAGGTCTGTTCCATATGCTGCTGTATTTTTTGACTGTGAGTGCATACTCGCTCTTTTAGTGTTTGCAATGTATGGGGCCAACCCATGTTGGAACCTATATCCATAGGCGCTGAAAAATAGAGCGTAAACCCTGGCCCTCGGTCTTTTCCGTTAAAGGCAATATGCCGAAGCGGATAGTCTGCGTATGTTGCTATCCAAGCGTCTGATCCACCTATAGCAGTGACAAGCGATCGCAATGTCGAATCAAACTCAGACACCCGAGGATACCAGGGATAAATTAAATCCACCTGTAGTACCTGATCACCCCGGTGGCGTAGCCAGAATCCCGACATGCTTCGTAGCCGTTCGTGTTGTACTAATTGCTGCACCGCATCCACAAAGAGCGGATGCACTAACTCTACAGGGGTCTCTCCGGTGGGGGTTGCGGGCAAAAAATAAAACCCATAGTGATCCGTCTGCACGGCTGTCTGCTCAGAGTCTGAGCCCGAGTCTGAGCCAGACGCTACAGATCGCCATCGCCATGATCGGTAACGGTCTGTGGCGTTTGGCTCGCGAGTATGTAAATAGAGACGCCACTCAATTCCATGCTCTGTCCCATGATCTGTTAGAGCAACGCTGATGCCCTGTCTCACGGAGATGGGTGATTGCGTTTCCTGTATGGTTTGAACAGAAGGTGGGGCTGCGATCGCTTTCAGCAATTGGGCAACGCTGGCAAAGCTCTCTAGCGACTCCTGACTTTCCGCTTCTTCGCTTTTCTCTACCCAACAGGTCATGCGATCGCCATCAGACATTGTCCCCGCTCCAACTCTCAGCGACCATTCCAAAGTCACCTTTGGACAAGCTTTCAGGAATATGCCTATTTGTGCCAGCAAACTATCCAAAGACAGCTTCGCCAAAGACAGATTCTTAGGAGAAGCTGGCATCGTAGCGGAGGACAACATCATCATTTTAACCTCAAGCCTCCGATAGCGTAGAATCACTCCAGCCTAACTCAGGGTTTTGGCCTGCACCTTTGAAAAATCCCCAGTAGATCTTCATTTGGGACTTTAATTCATCTTCAGTAAACTCAAACCCATGTTGGGCCGCTAGTTGGCTAACCGCCGTCCAGTCTCCTTCTTTTACAAACAACAGATCTGGAGCAACCTGCGCCCGAAACGCTGAGTCTTTCAGTTTCTCTACAAAGCTATGAACATTTGATACTGACATGATCGTTCTCCTTAGTTTTTTGGTTTCTTTCAAGTACTCTCTAGGAGAGAATCTCTTAGAGAGTACTCTGTTCTTTTTTGTCTACCACTTTGTCGGATTCAAGTTGTCCTCGAAAAATTGTCCAACATCCTTCAAGAACTTCTCAACTTCCTTTGCTGCATAGCCAGCGCCCCGCAAAACAGTCTTCAGACCATCCCCGGCTAGGCCATAGGTGTCCTGGAGAAAATCACCGACTTCTCCCACGCCGTATCCGGCATATTTCAAGGCATCGGCGGCAACGTCAGCGGAGGCATTGTAGGCACTCTTGAGGGCATCACCCACTTCCTCTGCAGCATAGCCCGCATGATTCAGGGCCTCGGCGGCTACCCTTGCTGAGGCATCGTAGGCACTCTTGAGGGCATCACCCACTTCCTCCGCAGCATAGCCCGCGGCTTCCAAGACCTCGGCTGCCGCCTCCACGGTGAGATTAAAGGCATTTTCCATCGCCTCTGCCACTTCCTCTGCCGCATAGTTGGCACCCTCGAGTACCTGGGCCACGCCTTCAGCGGAAAGGTCATATGCAGCAGCAAGACCATTCGCGGCTGCCGTCGCACCCTTACCAAGGGTTCTATAGGCCTTGGCAGCCGCTTCTTTTGATGCCTTGTAAACATCATGAGCAACCACTGCCACTTCTCCACCAAAGTCAACCAGCCCGTCTTTGACGGCATTAGCCCACTCTTCGAGCGTCTCAAAGACACCACCCAAAAGGTCTAGGGCATTACCTTTAATTTGATCAACGACATGGTTGTACACGGCATCAAAGTCTTTAGGCGCAGCCTCTAAGGTCAGGGTCGGGAAAGTAACCGTCTTCCCATAGAGCCGGAAGTCTCCTTCAATGGAGGCGTAGAACCCTGCCGACTCGCCTGACCGGAAGGTGGCACTAGCATTAAAGCCAACATCTATGAGGGTAATCTCACCGAGCAATGTGTTCAGGCTCAAATTCAGGTTAAAGTCAATGCTACCGAGAGCTTCAAAGTCGCCATCGCCGTACGAGAAGCGTAAGTTTGTAGAGAGCAACTTACCTAACCTGCGATTGAGGATGAACAACATCCCGTCTTCGCCCACGTCTACGAACAGTTCTTGACTGAGGCCCAGAAACTCAATTTTCGAAGAAATATAGAGGTCGGGCGTTTCAGTGGGTGAAATCCGCAAACGCATCTTCGGCGCGGCCTCTCCTTGCGCGCCCGTTATCTTCAACACATTTGCAATGTTGAGTGGGTCCATGTCTGCAGCAGCCGTGATGCCATCAAAGGTATCCACGTTTAGATACATGCTCGCCTGCCAGCCAAAGACCGCTAGTTTGCCTGCAATGGTGACGCCTTCATCTCGAAAATGGACGCCCCCAATTGAGGTTGCACTGGGCACAATGCTGAGCTTGACATCTTCTAGGGCCACATCCAGCGCTTTGTTCATTGCCCGCCGGAGGTTGCCTGGCAGTGCCTGATACGCAATAAACGTAGCCGGGGTCATGGCAGTCATAATCTGGATCATCGTAATCTGCTCGGTTGCCCCTGCCAGCACGAACTGATCCGGATCGTTGGTATCTACCAGGATAGAAATTTGACCATCCACGTCGCCAATTTTCATGTTGGCATGAATGCCTACGTTGTCCACAAAGGGAAACAAATAGGTAAACCCAACCTGCAGTGCAAATTGTCGAATCGTGATGCCAGGAATCCCGAAGGGGTCTTTCCACTCTCCTGTGTTCTGAATAGATCCAGAGAGATCACCTTGCGGACTGCGACCTGTCCCATTCATGGTAAATGAGCCTGTGATAGATTCCAGCTCAACCTTCACGCCGCCAGTAAAGACTAGGTGAGTGTCTTCTCCTTTCTCTTTGAGCGTAACCACCAAGTCATTAGACATGGAAATAGCAGGTTCTGGTGGCTTTCCTTTCACGGAGATACCCACATCCGAGCGAGTAAAGCGCAGCTTAAAATTGGCACCATCTACGAGCGTGATATCTCGCTGAATCGCACCTTCTAGTAAATATTCAGGTGTTGCACCCGCGGTATCTACTGCCGCATGTAACGCGAGCTCTCGCACTTTGAGCAAATCACCAATAAAGCGAATGCCAGGATCATCCGATTCAGCAATTTTCAGATTGCCGAAGAAGTTGAATCCTTCGTTAATTCCTGAGTCGAGACTCGGATCGTATAGGGTACTGGCTGTCGCTGCAATCAAAGTTGGCCCAGAGAGTTTTAGGCCCTGAAGTAGGGGCACGCCTGGCAAAAACGTCCCAATTCCCAACTCTTTAGAGAGAATATATTTAAAGACGCAGTGGGGTCTCCCCTTGTAGTGAAAGAAGTCAGCATATTCTAGTTTTGCGGCCTCTGAGCCAAAGAGCGTTACGTCTCCTGAAATCTTTAAGGCATGGTCTTCGGGCGTTGCTAAATTGTCGTTTGTCGAGGGATCTTCTGAAACCTCCATACCCGGAATGCCGACGATGCCTGGAGACCCTTGAACAAATTCAATTTTGGGATTGCGGATAGGGGTAAGAACATCCAAGATCGAGCTAACCAGATCGGCCATGATGCCGTAGTCCCCTAGCATTGACTTATTTAGGGTAAGAGATCCCTCTTTAATCTGTGATTGCAGCCGCAGCATCAGATCATACTGTGGCAACGCGCCGGACGACACGAGCTGCGACAGGGGTTGACCGGGAATATCCTCTGGAGGAGATTGTTCGTAGCCGTTGCCAAGGGTGCTGCCGATCTCCCTATAGGTTTCAGCCTCTAAGCGTGTGGTTATCTGTTCAGCCTCGGAAGGTAGATCAACGGCTGGTGGGGAGCCTGAGGGCGGTTCGCTAATGTCAATGGGTCTGGCGATGGGGGTTGCGATGGGTGGTCGCTGGGGGGTAGGCCGGGTGGTAGGCTTGGGTCTGGAGCTGGTAGGTCTAGGTCTAAAGATGGTAGGTCTAGGTCTAGAGCTGGTAGGTCTGCGTTTTGATTGCTGTGTCATTGATATAGCCTTGCTAAATTAAAATGTTGTTGGACATCAATTGATGTCTTCAAGAGACAATTGATGTCTTTAAGAGATAGTCAGCGTTAGAAAATCTAAAGCAAGCCTGCAATTGGTTGCTCCGGTTGACCGCTCCGGATGACCGCTCTATGCGATCCAGTAAACCGAGCGAGAGGCTAGCTTAAAGACTAGAAATCGCTAAGTTAGGGCTGACTTAGGGAGTGCGTGAAAATAATCTTTTCGGGCACGGTCTTAGCTTGCCGTAGCTGACTAGAGCGCACCAGTCAAGTTCACAGCTTAGGCTCACAAGTTAAGCCACAACTTAAGCTAGCGCTGGCATCGTGCGTCAGAAAATGGACAGGATGAGACTTTCAGCCCCTTTTCTTGATTGGAGGCTATGGTCACAAGTTAAAGTTTGAATCTTTATCACAACTTAAGTGCCCTATCATGTGGCAAGAGACCTAAAGCTGGATTGCTCGAGACTGTCATGCACTCTTGAGTACTGCATCTAATCTGAATCTCCATGGAAAAAAAGTCGAGAAGAGGAAAACGTAGACGTGGAGTGAGACTTTCTGCCCAGGGATGGGGGCGACTGCAAATAGCTGAAGCTCAGCAGGCTGCTAAAGACAACAATCGCCAACCCTATACATTAGAGGCGCTCACTGAAATTACTGGCCTGAGCATTAATACCCTGACGAAGGTCCGCTCCGGCAAGGCACCGGTTGATCGTCAGACGATTGCAGCCTACTTTGAAGCCTTTGGCCTGATGCCTACGGCTGAAGACTATGCTATTCCGGATGCCGTAGCAGGCAATGATCTCCTTTCAGACCCAAAGGATGCGATCGCCAATGTACAAATCGCCAACGTACAAGTTGATTGGGGCGAAGCCCCAGATGTCTCTATTTTTCATGGTCGCAGCGAAGAACTAGCCACTTTAACAGAATGGATACAGGTTGACCGCTGTCGACTAGTAGGAATATTGGGTATGGGGGGCATTGGAAAAAGTGCCTTGTCAGTGAAGTTGGCCCAGCAACTTCAGAATGAGTTCGACTATGTGATCTGGCGATCGCTACGGAACGCTCCCCCGTTAGATGACTTGTTACGGGATCTGGTGCTATTTTTATCTGAACAACAGGATATGGAGGCGACGCCGAATCGTCTCAGGCATTGGCTACAAGCCTCTCGCTGCCTGGTATTATTAGATAATGTCGAGACCATTCTTCAGGCAGGCAATCGGGCCGGGCACTATCGAGTTGGCTATGAACCCTATGGAGATCTGTTTCGAATGGTGGGTGAATCGCCGCACCAAAGCTGTGTACTGATCACTAGTCGCGAGAAACCGGCTGAAATTGCTACATTTGAAGGGATGGAGCTAGCAGTGCGATCGCTCCAACTACGCGGTTCCCTCACAAGCGCCTTAGGTGTTATTGAGAACAAAGATTTAGTGGGCAGCCTCCAGCAAAAACAACAACTTTGTGAACGCTATGGCTGTAGCCCACTAGCATTAAAAATTGTGGCTGGGTCTATTCATTCCTTATTTAACGGTGAGATCGCTCCCTTTTTGGATGAGGGCATATTTCTCTTTAATGGCACGCAACGGCTCCTTGATCAACAGTTTGAGCGACTCTCAGCCCTAGAGAAAACCATCATGTATTGGTTAGCCATCAACCGTGAGTGGACCTCTATTCAAACGCTGGCCAGCGATATGGTGCCTCCAGTTGCCCGAGCTAGCCTACTCGAAGCCCTCGAATCCTTGGGCTGGCGATCGCTGATTGAGCTACAATCTGGACGCTACACCCAACAACCTGTCGTGATGGAGTACATCACAGAACGTTTAATTGAACAGATTGTTGCTGAAATAACAGATCAAAAACCAGCACGACTAATCCAACATGCCTTACTTAAAACAACAGCAAATGACGTTGTTCAACAAACACAACTCAATCTTATCCTAGAGCCGATTTCGAACCAACTTTTAATCCATCTTGGTAGCGCCGAAGCTATTGCGGCGTCGCTTATTCAGTGCCTAACCTCTTTACGCGGACGCCTGCCCTCACAATCAGGTTATGCGGGCGGCAACGTGCTCAATCTGATGCGCCAACTACAGATTGACATGACAAACTATGACTTCTCCAATCTCACTATTTGGCAAGGTTATCTACAGGGCCTCAACCTACATAAAGCCAATTTTTCACAGGCCACCTTTTCACAAACAACTTTTTATGATGCCTTTAGTGGTATTCATACTGTTGCCGTAAGTCCAGATGGAAGCCTGTTTGCAGCCGCTGGTACCAGCGGTGTTATTCAACTTTGGCAAATGTCCAATGGCGAAGAATATGGTTGTTGTCGAGGGCACGATGCCTGGATCTGGTCGATTGCGTTTAGTCCAGATGGTCAGTGGCTAGCCAGCGGCAGTGCCGACCAAACCGTGAAGATTTGGGATGTTCACACTGGATGCTGCATGCTGACCTTGAAAGGACATACGAATTGGGTGAGATCCGTTGTGTTTAGCCCTGATAGCAAGATAGTTGCCAGCGGCAGTTCCGATCAGATGGTTAAACTTTGGGATGTGGAGAGGTGTTGTTGTCTTAAAACGCTGAAGGGGCATACGAACTACGTTCAAGGAGTCTCCTTTAGCCCGGATGGTCAGTTGATAGCATCCGCTGGCTGGGATCAAAGGGTCAATATTTGGGATGTAGAAAGCGGGGAATGCTTGCAAACCGTAGATGATAAAAACAGTTTTTGGTCGATTGCGTTTAGTCCAGATGGTGAGATGCTCGCCACTGGCAGTACGGATGAAACCGTTAGAATGTGGGATGTTCACACCGGACAGTGCCTGAAAACATTCACAGGCCATACCCATGCTGTTCGCTCGGTTACCTTTCGCCCTAACGGTCAGGAGCTGGTGAGTGGCGGTGGTGATCAAACGATAAAAATTTGGAATGTGCAGACTGGTCGTTGCCTAAAGACTCTCTCTGGTCATAGGAATTGGATTTGGTCGATTGTCTACAGTCCGGATGGCAGTTTGCTCGTCAGCGGCGGTGAGGATCAAACGGTCAGAATTTGGAACATCCAAACGGGGCACTGTTTGAAGTCGTTGACAGGCTATGCTAACGCTATTCGGGCAATTACCTTTAGTCCCGATGGGCAAACCCTCGTGAGTGGCAGCGATGATTACACTGTTAAGCTTTGGGACATAGAACAAGAACAGTGTCTACAAACGCTCACAGGTCACAAAAACTGGATTTTATCTGTTGCTGTTCATCCTGATAGTCGCTTAATTGCGAGTAGCAGCGCGGACCGAACTGTGAAAATTTGGGATATCCAGCGCAACCGCTGTGTGAGAACACTACCAGGGCACACCAATACCGTTTGGTCTGTTGCATTTAGTCCCAATCGTCAGATCCTCGCAAGTGGAGGGCATGACGGCAGCATTCACCTATGGGATATTCAAGACGGTCACCGTTTGGCGATTCTGAAACACCCCAGTCAGGTAAGATCGGTGGCCTTTAGCCCGGATGGACGAACGTTGGTCAGTGGTTCTTCTGATAAGCAAGTTCGGCTCTGGGATGTAGAAAGTGGTCAGTGCCTGCGGGTAATGTCAGGGCATAGCGGCATGGTTTGGACGGTTGCCTATCGTTCCAAGACTGTTGACTCCAAGACTGTTAATTCTAAGACTGATGGTTCTGATGAGCCTACAATAGCGAGTGCGAGTTCGGATAAAACCCTACGTCTTTGGCATGCCCAGAGCGGAGACTGTCTTAGAACATTGGAAGGGCACACAAATTGGATTTGGTCGATCGCGTTTAGCCCACAAGGGAATCTCTTGGCGAGTGGTAGCGCTGATAAAACTGTGAAGCTATGGGATGTCGATAATGGCAGGTGTCTAAAGACTTTGCTGGGACATGGCAATGTGGTGCGATCGCTGGCCTTCAGCCCAAAAGGAGATTATCTGGCCAGTGTCAGCGAAGATGAAACGATAAAGCTTTGGGATGTTAAAACAGGCAATTGCTTCAAAACGCTGAGGGGCGATCGCCCCTACGAAGGCATGGATATTACTGGAGCTAGCGGACTAACTGATGCTCAGAAAGCAACATTACAGGTTTTGGGCGCGATTGGAGCATAGACAACATGCTGCGCCTATGCCCATGCTACTGGGGCTTAGACCATGTCAAAACGGTTACTCCATTGCTTTTGAGCTGGGGATAGGCTGTATCTTCAACGCCTGGCATGTGTGAGTCCTTTTGGATAGGAGCTTGAATAGAGAAATTCTCCACTCTGAGCCCTGTGGTCCCAAAAGGACGCGTCTTGATGAGGTCAAATTTATATCACTCAAGCTGGCACCAGTAGTTCATTCGCACTGCTAATGACCCTTGAAATGTCTGTTAGTTAGTACTTTTTCTGAAGGTGCTTGAAATCGATGGCTATAATGTAGTCTTCACAATGGTTTCAGCCTTATGGCCCATTTTCTGTAATGTCGGGGTCGTAGGCCAAATGGGCTCTATAGAGTGAGCGCTTATATTAACAAAACAGCAAGCTTTTCACCGTTAAGGAAGACAGTCGGTATTACCGATCGCTGTCTGCTGTAGCCGGTTGCTGGGTAGCCATGCCCAGGCTTGCTCCCTCGACCATGCGTAGCTTGTCCATCACAGCAATAACCCGACCGTAATCAATAGTTTCATCTGCTTGCACAGTCACCAACGCTTCTGAACTATCTCCCATCTGTGCTTGAACTGTATCAGTCAACTCGTCTAGTTCAACAGGTTCTTTGTCAATAGAGATATTGCCATTGCCTTCAACGGTGACCGTAATGATAGCCTCTTGTTGAGACTGAGCGCTTTCAGCTTCTGGCAAATCTACAGAAAATCCTTCTGCGCGGGTCAAAAACAAGGTTGAAATGATGAAGAATGCCAGAATTGCAAAAATGACATCAATCATCGGCAAGATATTGATCGTCAAAGGCTCGTCTACTTCATTATCGACTACCTGCATAAGCCATCTCCTTAGTATTTAGCGCCTGATGGTGCCATTCGTACAAAATCTCTAGTTGACCACCATACTCTTGTAACAGAGCAATCTGTCGTCTGTAAAAGCCACGAAAGAGATTTGCAAACAACAACGTGAAGATTGCGACGATCATTCCGGCAGCGGTAGATACCAGGGCTTCACTGATACCACCAGTCACCAAACCCGTGTTTGCACCACTTAGCCCACCCAGATTTAGCGAGGAAAACGAGCGGATTAAGCCCAAAATAGTGCCCAACAAACCCAACAGTGGCGCAACAGCAACAATAGTTTCGAACACTGTGTTAAACCGCTTTAATAGCGGTAGCTCTGCTTGAGTTGCGCTCTCTAAAGCCAGCCGAAATTGATTGGGTGAAGCACCTTCTAGCTCCAGCGCTTCCAAAAAGATTCGAGATATTGGCAGATTGATATTTTGTTTTAGCCTGGAAAAAACAGCAGGGGGATTCGCTCTGTAGAGCTGCAAAACGTCTTTTACAATTTTGCGTTCTTGTTTTTTGATGCGGTACCAAAATAGACTGCGCTCAACGGTAACAGCGATCGCACAAAGAGAAAACACTAGCAGCGGCCACATGACGATGCCACCCGCTGCAAAAATTTCGCTCAAAGACATACAAACCGATTGAAAGAGGTTCTTACCTATCTAATCCTAATCGGGAACAAATATCAATAGTAAAATAAATATTTTACGTTATTGATTGCCTTGCATAGACTAGAAACCCTAACTTTAAAGGATTTTCTAGAAAGCGCGTCTGTTTAAATGACAACGTTTCTATGCAAATAATGCGCTTGCAGCAAAGAAGATAAAAAGGGTACCACCTAGCACAGTCAATGTTTTTTCCGATAGTTTTCCGCAGAGCCAGCGACCGCATAGGGTCGCGATCGCCGCGCATATGGCATGACCCAACACTGCTCCAAGGACGACACCCACGGGCGGATTAGCCGCTGCCAGCGCAATTGTGGCAATCTGAGTGCGATCGCCCCACTCCGCGACAAATATCAGCCCGAAGGCTTCACTCACCACTGCCAAAGGTGTTTCCTTCTGGTGCTTTTGAGTAAACCCTTGCTCAGCCTTCGCGACCGCTTGGGCAGCCGCTTTTTCTTCTTCATGTTTTTCTTCGTGGTCACTCACCGCAGGCATCTGGCTCGCTTCGTAGAGCAGCTTGATGCCAAAGAGCAAGAACAACCCAATCTCAGCCCATTTCAACACCTGTGGCGGCAGAAAAGTAGCCGCCTGCCCCATCAGCACAGACAATGTCGTCATCGCCGCTAGCGCTGAAGCCGCACCGACAAACACCCAACGGCGGGGATGACGCATCGCCAAAATAGCGGCGATAAAAAAGGTTTTATCGCCGAGTTCTGAAACGGTGATGAGTAGTAGACTGGCTGTGAAAGCAGTAAGCATCTCAAACTATGACTTTTATCTGATTGGTGATTGGACCTCACAATCCGGGCTTCAATGAAGTGATTCCATCTAGCATGCTATTTCTTGGGGATTATATCTTTCCTTCCTACTGCACGCGCTTGTACAGCGAGCGACTGACAACACCTACAAACAGCATTGCGATTGCACACCCCACATACAATATCGAACTGCCCGCACCTGCACCCGTGCCAAAAATATAGCCAAGCGGCTGCGCAGGTGATGTCATCATTGGTTCTAAGACTCGATCGGCCAATGGGCCTGCAAGTAAAGCTGCCAGGGCGCTCACGATTTGTATGATGAGATCATTGGCGGCAAACACGCGGCCTTGAATGTCTGGTTTTGTAGCTTCCATCCAGAGCGCAGTTTGAGAACTGCCCAGTAGGGGAAAATTGAAGGATGAACAGAATTGGGCTGGTAGCCAGACAAGAGGCGATCGCCCCAACCCAAACACAAGTTTACTAAGTCCTGCACCGATAAACCCAATCAACAGCCCTTTTGTACGCTGCTTTGGCCCACCCCAAGCGCTGAGGATAATCGCGCCCGTGACACCGCCGATACCGGCTGCGGTTGCGGTACTTGCTAGGACTCTAGCATCGCCATTTGTCTGGGCCAAAATCATCGGGTCGTAGATAGATTCGCCTAAGTCGTGAAAGAACCAGAACAATGCAGTGATGACGATGAGCGATCTTAACTCGCTGCGAGTCCATACGTGACGTAGGCCAAAGGTGAGCTGGCGGATAATGGAGCCAGATTCTCCGCTATATGGCGGTTGCGGAATATAAACAAACAGAAGAGTAATGATGGCAATACCAAAAGTTGCTAAATCAATGAGTAAAATGCCGGGTAGCTGGATCAGCGGATAGAGAAATCCGGCAAAGGCAGGCGAGACGATGGATGAGCCGTAGTGGACGGCTGAATTCATGCTGTTAGCGCGGGTGTATTGCGTCGGTGCAACGATGAGAGAGACGGATGTTTGGTAAGCGAGGCGCTGAATTTGGCCAAAGCCGCCGTTGATGGCAGCGGTAAGGTAGATGTGCCAAATTAAGAGAGTGTCGGTGAGATAGAGTGCGCCAATAGCAAGGGTGCAGAGAGCAGCGATCGCGTCGCTGAGAATCATGAGTTGTTTTCGATCGCACCGATCCACAATCACGCCTGCAAATAGCGCAGTCGGCAGTTGGGCGACCTCATAGAAAAAACCAACCAGTGCCAGCGCCGTAGCTGAGCCCGTGAGCTGCCAGGCCCACAGCACCAGGGCAAAATCGGTCATGTGATTGCCAATCGTCGAGACGAGCTGGCCAAACCACACTAAAACAAAAGTTCGCAAGTGTCAGGAAGCCTCACTCACAGAAATCTCGCTCACAGACTGCGGCGGCGAATCTTCCACCAGATACTTAAACAAATCGTCAATCACCGCATCTGCGGCCAGCGGATTGCCGCCGCGCCAGGTGGCTAAGTTGACGGGGTAAATCCGCCCTTGCTGCACGGCGTTCAGCTTGCTCCACAGAGGCTTTTCTCGCAGTCGATTGAACGCTTGTATTGACGCCTCATCTTCATCCACAATGGCAAAAATAATGTCGCCGTCTATAGATTCTGTAATCAGCTCTTCTGGGAAAAAGACTAGGCCATCTTCTTCTGCTTTCTGGCTGGGCGGGCGACGAAGACCAGCATCTTCTAGGATCGTGCCGCTAAATGAGTTTTGTACATCGCTCGCCCACGAGTCGCAACAAACTCTTAAAATCGATATTTCTGTGGCTTGATAGCGATCGCCCAGGGCCTCTTTTAGTGATTGAATTCGCTGCGCATAGTCCGCCCATACCTGCTCAGCCTCTGACTCTTTATTCAAGACTTCAGCAACAAAGTCAAAATGTTCTTTCCAAGAAGGATAGCCTATCCAATCGTCAACAACAGTAGGCGCGATCTGAGACATACGCTCGTAAGAGAACCCATCGTCATACATTGCAATCACCAGATCCGGCTGCAAGCTCACAATGGTTTCTAAGTTTGGTTCGTCCCCTCTGCCAACCAGCGTAATATCCTCTACTTTTCCCTGCAGATAGGGCGGCGTTTCCTCGTAATAAACAATTGTTCCCACAGGCTTTACGCCCAAAATCATCGCATTTACCAGCGTAGATGTCCCTAGCACGACTAATCTTTTGGGCGCTTCGGGCACACAGGTCTCTCCCCTAGTGTGCTGTATCATGCGACAATCCGTCGAGCCCGCTTCATTAACAGAGGCATCAGATGAAATCTGGGTCTGGCAAGCTGCGATCGCAAGACTAAGCAACAATCCTAAACAGACAGCAAAAATGCTTTTGCGGTTGAATAATGACATTAAAACTCCCATCCTACGGTTGCAAGCACCTCAAACGGCGATCCAGGAAAGATACGATCTCGCCCGTTCGCTGATTCGAAATAGCGCGTATCAAAGAGATTCTTGAAATTAAGCTGAGCGCGGAAGCTATCTCGGTTGTAGTAAACAGCCGCATCTGTGCGCAGGTAGCTAGGCACATCAAATGTGTTTTCCCGGTCGCCTGGGCGCGAACCGACATAGAACAAACCCAAGCCAAATCCAAGTCCTTCAAAGTCACCCGATTGGAGAGTGTATCTTGTCCAGACATTCGCTGTATTTTCAGCCACATTGATCAATTGATTGCCAACCGGAATGTCATTATCCTCAGTCACCTCGGCATCTGTATAGGCATAGCCCGCAATTACCTCCCATCCCGGTAAAATCTCACCTGCCACGTTTAGCTCAATGCCGCGGCTGCGCTGTTCGCCAGTTTGTACCTCAAAGTCAACATTTCGCGGGTCGGTAGTCAGTACATTGGTGCGCGTTAGGTTATAGAGCGATAGCGTCGTAGAGAGCCGATCGTTTAGCCAATTGGCTTTCGCCCCAATTTCGTACTGAGTGCCGCGTGATGGGTCAAATAGCTCACCGTCCAAGCTGCGCCCTGCCGCCTGTTCAAACGATCGGCCAAAGCTGCCGTACACCGAGACATCCTCGGTTGGCTGATACACTAATCCCACTCGCGGACTAAAGGCCGTATCGCTCTGACTGCTGCGATCATCGTTTAAAACATCCAGGCTCGACTGATTTACATAATCAACCCGTCCCCCGAGCAAAAGAATAAACTCATCTGATAACGTGATTTGATCTTGCACATAGCCACCGATACTAGTTGCCGTATCTCGAGAAGGATCGAATACATCTGTAATCTCGCCTAGCGGCTGATTGTACACAGGGTTGAAGATATCGATAGAACCAATTTCCTGCTGTAGGTAGAACGGACTAATTCCTACTTCATAAGCAAAGTCTACGCCCATGATCAGTTCGTGCTCTGCTCCTAGGGCTTTGAATTCTCCAATCGCGGCCAGCGTGGCTTCATAGCTATTCTGGGCAAAGGAATAGCCCGCCCCAGGACTGGTAATAAAGGCAGTACGCGGCTGGGTGCGAAAATCTGCCTCAAGGCTACCCGGCCCTACAGAGTCTTGATAGTCTTCTTCCCATGAGAAGCGAAAGGTGTTTTGCAAGCGCCAGTCTTCGCCAAAGCGATGCTCTAGTTCGTATCCCAATCGCAAGGTCGTGCGATCATTGCGATCAAAACTAGGTTCTCCCAGATACCGACTGCGAGGCAGTTCACCATTTGGATTCGGCAGGATTGTTCCTTCGATTGGCAACCCGCGCTCATTCGGATAGCGGGCATCTATATACTCCGCCTCAAAGATCAGGTTAGTATCGTCGCTAATATCCCAGGAGAGAACAGGTGCAACAAAGTAGCGTTCAAGACCAATTTCATCAATGAAGGTGTCAGTGCTGTATGCAGATGCGTTCAATCTATAGGCGACTGAACCATCTTCAGTCAGCGGGCCAGATAGATCGACCGCACCCTGATAGGTGTCGAAGCTGCCATAGGTAACTTCGACATCGTAAAAGGGCACAGAAAGCGGCTTTTTAGTAACAACATTGACCGCGCCCCCTGGTGCTATCTGGCCATACAGCACTGAGGCGGGTCCTCTTAGCACCTCAACACGCTCTACATTGGACAGATCTAACCCAGTGCGGCCAAGATCATTATCGGCAACGCCATTGCGCAGAAACGTGTTGCCAGTATTAAATCCACGAATCGTAAAATCAGAAAAGATATCTCTCGGAGAAGAATTGGTATTGATGCCAGGGGTATTTCTGAGCACGTCGAGTAAATCGAGGGCGCCTTGATCAGCAATCACCGCTTCGGGAATGACCTGAATCGAAGCAGGCACATCCAGCAGCAGGGTATCTGTTCTAGTGCCAACTGAAGCACTATTTGGGCTGTAGCCTTCATCCTGATCTCCAATGACCGTTAGTTGAATAGCGTCTTCAGCGTTGGCGGACGGCGCCATCCCAGGCACCACACTGAGGACTAAATTCTCTCCAACCACGCCGACTTGCACATCGGGCGGAGCGTCTGTTCCAGTGATGGCAATTTGTATGCTGTTATCTGCTCTAGCCGTGGTCTGCACTAGCGCAATGCCCTCGGCTGGGGCAAACTGGTCTGCTGCTGCAGCGTCTGATAGGTTAAGCGTTGCCTCAGGCAGGGTAATGATGAGTGCGTTACCGCTGACCTGGGTGTTTTCTACTGAAAGCGGATTTAATGACACAACTGTGAGCGTAATCCCTGTTTCTGCTGCACTAATCTGGATATCTGTAATTTCTGACACCTCAGTCGGCGCCTCAATTGAGTCGGTTGAGGCGGCTGAGTCGGTCGGCAAATCAGTCTGAACAAGCCAAGTCTCACGCTCAGATAAGTCACTGATAGCTTCTGATTGACTTATTCCATCTACTTGCCCACTGGCCAGCACAGGCATCGTCACAGATAACCAACTCATGGACACAAGGCCCAACCACATTATTTTTGCAATCGCCATTTCTCACACCGTAAACTCTTCTCACAGACAACTATCAGCCGTGAAACTTCAACAGCCTTGTCGTCGATTCAGACAGGAATTATTCTCAACTGTGCATGTCCAATAAGTTACGCTGCTTTGGAATCACATTTCTCTTCAGAACGGAATTTTTGCTCTTTGGAGCGGAATTTTTCGGTGTGGTCTGCTCTCAAGCATTAATCGGCAGCCTGCAACCACTGGTCTGGTAGCGTTTGGGAGAGAGACCAACGCACTTTTTAAACGCGCCGCTAAAGGCAGTTGGGCTGGCATACCCGACTGCTGTGGCAACGGTCGCGACAGATTGCCGTTGAGCAAGCAGCCGCCGCGCTTTTTTCATGCGCTGCTCAGTGAGATAGCCAAACACAGTAGTATCTAGCACTTGTCGAAATCCCCGTTTGAGGGTGCAGTCGTTTAGTCCAACGAGGTGAGCTAACTCCAAGAGCGAGGGTGGATTGACTAGGCGTTTCTGTAAAATCTCACAGGCGTAGTAAATACGGTCAATATCAGTGGCAGAGAATGTGGCTGGATTAGACGGCCGACAGTGGCTAAGCTGCTCTAGCTGTAGAACCAGGATTTCTAGCACTTTGCTTTCCCAAAACAGCCACCGCGTTGGGCCTTGGTAAGGACAGTTTAAGAGCTGCTGAATCACCGTGTCGGTAGCTGCTGAGGTAGGCTGCATCTGATAAAATCGCGGTGAACCGGGTCGGGTGCTCTGGAGAAGCTGGACCAGTGGCTGAGGGAGAGAGGACTGTTGTGGCGCAATCAGCGTCTCGAAGAGATGAGCACTGATGTGAATGTCGAACTTGAGCACGCGCTCCCCCGCCTGCCAGAAGAACTTGCCACCCGTTGTACTATCCCAGTCAACCTCCAAAAAGTTGTGGTAGGCCGGGGTTTCTTCGCTGCGGTTGTGGCCAATGAGCATGAAGCTGAGTTCCATGCTTAAAGAAGGTTCGCAGGCTTGGCCACTGCCAACTTCTACCAAGAGGTCATCTTGAAGGGTGTAGTTGTCTATAAGAACGCTTAGGCCAGGGCGCAGGTTGACCTCTTGGCGATATCCACAGCTGCGATCGCTTTGATCTTGCAGCGGAATTGTCCAGGGCGATCGCATCGCTTCTGTCTGGATATCAACATCAGGATGCTGGCTCAAAAATTCAGGCACAGAAATCGACAACGTCATGGAAAGCAGCTCTAATGATATTCATTGTCATCAGGATAGAGCATGATGTTGTGTATCTTGCATGCCCACATAGAAAATTCACTGATATTGAGATGCCTTTGAGCGAGGTGATCGTATTGAGCATCTCAGACGTAATGTTTTATGTGTCTACTTCTGTAATACAACCAGCGTTCCAGCCAGCATCAAACCTGTACCTAGAATAGACTTCGTCGTTAGAGGCTCGCCGAAAAACACCGCCGAAAAAATTAAAATCAAAACCAACCCTGACTTATCGATAGGTGCAACTAATGATGCTGGGCCGAGCTGCAAAGCTCTGAAATAACAAAGCCAGGAAAGTCCCGTAGCAGCCCCTGACAGCACCAAAAACAGCATTGACTTACGAGAAATATTCATCCACCCTCGCCACTCGCCTCTATGCCAAACAATTCCCCAGGCCACCGCTAAAATTACCACCGTCCGAATAGCTGTCGCCAAATTAGAATTGACTGACTCCACGCCAGCCTTGGCAAAGATTGTAGTCAGCGCTGCAAACACCGCAGACAACAACGCAAAAATCCACCAGCTTTGTTCGGCATTCATCATACGCCTACACCCACTGCGACCTTTCTCCCAATCGGAATACACAGCGGCGTTCCAGCGACCGGGTCCGCAATGATTTTACAGTCTAAATTGAATACTTCCTTCACGAGGGTTGATGTCATCACCGTGTAAGGATCTCCCTGCGCGAAGATCCCACCCGCTTTCATTGCCACCAGATGATCCGCGTAGCGACAGGCTTGGTTAAGCTCGTGCAGCACCATTACAATCGTGCGTTCTTCTCGCTGATTGAGTTCGTATAACAAATCCAATACTTCGATTTGATGAGCGAGATCAAGAAACGTCGTCGGCTCATCTAGCAGCAGAATTTGCGTGTTTTGAGCCAGTATCATAGCAATCCAAGCTCGCTGTCTTTGCCCGCCAGACAAGCTATCTACAGGCCGGTTCGATAAATCTTGCAGTTCAGTAGTCGCTAGCGCGGCTTCTACCTGTTGTTCGTCTTCCCGGCTCCATTGTTTTAGCCAACTCTGATGTGGATAGCGTCCTTGTGCGACGAGTTCTCGTACGGTTAATCCTTCAGGCGCAGAGGGGCCTTGGGGCAAGAGTCCCATTTGTCTTGCAACCGCTTTTGTCGAGAGCTTGGCAATAGAAGTGTTATCGAGATAAACAAACCCGTGTGCAGGCTTGAGCAGTCTGCCGAGTCCTTTTAACAACGTGGATTTACCGCAGCCATTGGGTCCGACAAGCGCCGTAATCTTGCCAGAGGGAATCGCGATATCTAGCGTGTCGATAATGGTTTTACCGTCGTAGCCCAAGGTGAGCTTCTGAGTTGTGAGTGCAGAGGTTGTCATGGGCGATCGCGAATGAGTAAATACAAGAAATAAGGCGCACCAATCACCGCTGTGACAATGCCACAAGGCAGCTCAATCGGCGCAAACAACAGTCTGCCAATCAGATCTGCAATAACCACAACCAGACCACCTGTCAATGCTGCGACAGGCAACAGTCCCTCATGAGAAGGGCCAACCAGCTGCCTTGCAATATGAGGAGACATCAGTCCAACAAATCCAATGGTCCCGGCTGTGGCCACCGCCGCACCAGAGAGTGCAACCGCACTGAGCAACAGCCAGCCTCGTTGCCATTCAATCCGGCTACCGAGCGACTTGGCTACCTCGTCACCCATCTGCAAAGCATTTAGCTCCCGGCTTTGCACCAAAGAAAACAGACCAAAAACAATTAGCCAGGGTGCAAACGCAATCACTTGCGCCCAGCTGCGCCCGTACACACTACCCGCCAGCCACACCAGAGCCTGACTCACATCGTAGATATTGCCAAAAGTCACCATCAGATCTGTCAGCGCGATCGCCACAAAGCTCAACCCAATCCCGACTAAAACAAGCCGGACGGGAGAACTCCCTCCTTGCCAAGCCACCAGATAAATCAAAATGGCAACGCTCAACGCGCCGCCCATCGCAGCTAGCGGCAGCAGACTAATCGGCACAGCAGGAAAAACAACAATCAGGCTGACCGCAGCCAAAGCCGCGCCCGAATTAAAGCCGATGATGTCAGGTGATGCCAGCGGATTGCGAGAGATCGCCTGAGTGAGCGTACCGGCAATTGCCAACCCGACACCGACCCCCCAAGCCACCAGTGTCCGAGGTAGCCGCAACGTATTCACAATGAAGGCATAGTCAGCATTGTCAGTTGGCAATCCAAACACCGTCCGGACCACATCCAGCGGTGGCACCGGATACTCTCCTTGCCCAACACTCCAAACCATCGCCGCCAGCGTGACAACAATCAGCCCCAGCAAAATGCCGGGAACCCGCTTGTCTAATCGTAAGGAGAGCTGATTAGTGCGAAAAACCAACCACTGCTTATTCTTTCCAGCAGTGTCCAAAGAAGTGTATTCAACCTGAGGCTTTACAGAATTCATATCAACGCCTCACCTGAGAACGCACCAAATAAACAAAAAACGGTGCACCTAAAATCGGCATCACAATTCCCACTGGTAGCTCCTGCGGCTGAATAACTAACCTTGCAACAACATCTGCCAACAACAACAAGCTCGCCCCTGCCACGGCAGAATAGGGCAGCGTCCAGCGATAGTCTGCCCCCGTCCAAAATCTCACAACGTGCGGCACAATCAACCCTAGAAAGCCGATCGGCCCTGCGATCGCCACCGACCCACCTGCCAGCAGCACAATACTCACTGCCGCAAGCCCCTTTATCCAGAGCGTATTCTGCCCTAATCCTTGCGCTGTCTCTTCTCCCAGGCTTAGCGTCGTCAGCTGCTTTCCCATCACTAACCCCAAACAGAGACCTACGGCTAAGTAAGGCAAAACCTGTACAACGAGATCCATATCTCGCCCAGCCACTGACCCTGCTAGCCAAAAGCGAATCTCTTCCAACGTCCGCTGAGAGAGAATTAGCATCGCCGTCGTGAGTGAAGAAACGAGCGCCGTTAAAGCCGCACCTGCAATCGTTAAATTCAGTGGCGTTAATCCACCTCTCCCTAGAGATCCCAATACATAGACCGTAACAGCAGCCACCGCCGCGCCGACTAGGGCGAACACCGCATACAAGCTGAGCGAACTCGTGTTGAGCCAGAAAACGCTTAGCACCACTGCAAACGCAGCACCTGAATTGATGCCTAAGATCCCCGGTTCAGCGAGTGGATTGCGAGTGAGTCCTTGCATAAGAGCGCCGGCTACTGCGATCGCTGAACCCACAAGCAGCGCCGTCAGTGACCGAGGAATTCGCACCGTGCGAATAATCAAGTGCTCAGTCGATCCATCCGGTGCGATCAGCGCCCGATAGACCTCCCCAGGGCCAATATCTGCAACGCCCAGAGCAATGCTCGCGACTAAGCAGCCTAAAAGAAGAACGATTCCTAAGAGCAGTCCCACCGATAGCAGCGCCTGAGACGAATTTCGCCAAATAGTCTGAGCTGACACTAAGCGCTCACTCTCACTAATGATAAGTATTCTCGCTAATGATATGACGATCACGCTTTTCTATCAAGGCCATCATTCAACCGCAATTCGTAAAAAGAAACCTCTCTACAATGCAGATACCTTGTTACTACATTCAAGCTTTTTCCGTATAGGAGCCAAAATACTCCGGCGATGATTCCTTCAGGGTGACAGCATTGATTTACACTGCGGTTCGGGTGAGTCAATGCTCCTTGTGGCTGCAACAAAACAGAGCTATCGAAAATTTTTGATTACCTATCTGTTGCCGCAGCGGGGTCGGGTGGTTGGGTTGGCGATCGCGCTGCTCAGTAACATTGCTCTACAGCTCGTCAATCCTCAAATCTTGCGCTACTTCATCGATACAGCGGTTGGTGGAGGCGCTCAATCACGCTTGATCATAGCGGCGTTGGGATTCATGGCGATCGCACTTATCCAACAAAGCTTGAAAATCGTCGCGACTGCTCTTAGTGAAACGATTGCCTGGAGCGCGACCAACCGACTTCGCATCGATCTAGTGCAGCACTGTCTTCAGCTTGATTTAGCCTTTAATCACGCACACACTCCCGGCGAACTTACTGAGCGAGTAGATGGTGATGTAGATGCACTCTCCCATTTTTTCTCTCAGTTTGTACTGCAGATAGTGGGTAACCTGCTGTTGGTCGTCGGCGTCTTAGTGATGCTGTGGCGAGAAGATTGGCGAGCAGGTATGAGCCTTAGCGTATTTGCTGCCGTTGCATTAGGTGTTTTGAGCTGGTTACAAACGCTAGCTGTTGAGCCCTGGCGTAAGTATCGGCAGGTCAGCGCTGAATTTTATGGTTTTGTAGGAGAGTATCTGAGCGGATTGGAAGATATTCGCGCGAATGGTGCAGTGGGCTATGTGATGCAGCGCTGCTATCGCATGTTGAGAGTTTGGCTGAAGGCTTTTCACGGGGCTAGGTTTACAAGTACCCTACTGTGGGGGACAACGGTGGGCTTGTTCTCTATGGGGACAGCGATCACACTCGCGTTAGGTGCCTATTTGTGGAGTCGCGGCGCCATTACGATTGGCACCGTTTATCTGTTGTATTATTACGCAACGTTGCTAGAAGAACCCATAGAAAGCATTCGAGAAGAACTAGAACAGTTTCAACAAGCAGCAGCTAGCTTTGAACGCATTCAAGACTTGTTTCAGCAACGAAGTCGTTTGCGCTTGGCCTATTCACGTTTAGACAAGCAGGCTGTATTACCGAAAGGCCCATTGTCAGTAAAGTTTGAGGCCGTTCAGTTTGGATACAGAACAGAGCCAACGCTAAAAAACATAACGTTTGAACTTCCGGCAAGTCAGACGCTAGGCATATTAGGACGTACGGGCAGCGGTAAAAGTACAATTGCTCGGCTGTTATTACGGCTATATGATATCCAGCAAGGTGCGATTTGTTTGAGTGACGTCAATATCGCTGAGATTGCGCCAAACTCACTTTCTCGCTATGTAGTTCTAGTCACTCAAGACGTACAGCTTTTTCAAACGACGGTCCGTAACAATCTCACCTTTTTCAATTCTCATGTTTCAGATGAACAAATATTAGAAACGCTAGATTATCTGGGCTTAACGCCATGGTTAGAGAGTCTACCGCAAGGATTATATACAGAGCTGGGAGCTGATAGCAGTGGACTATCGGCAGGACAAGCTCAGCTGTTGGCGTTGGCGCGGGTCTTCTTGAAAGATGTCTTAGAAGATGTCGGGCTGGTGATATTAGATGAGGCATCTTCCAGGTTAGATCCGACAACGGAAGTTTTAGTGGAGCAAGCTGTGGACAGACTTTTGTGTACTAGCGGAGCCACTACAGCGACGCATCGTCGTACTGGCATCATTATTGCGCACCGACTGAAAACAATTATGCGAGCAGACCAGATATTGATTCTAGAGCAGGGACAGGTGGTTGAGTATGGTGATCGCATCGTCCTCATGCAAAATCCTTACTCGCGCTTCTCACAGCTACTCAAGGCTAATTCAGCCTCATTGCCAAACCAATTTGCTTGACGGCAGCTGTAGTCAGGAACTATTCTCAATAGAAGCTCCCTAGTCAACCCTGTCTTCACCTAAGCTAGCAATCGTATGGCCATTAAAATCTCCCGTGCAGATTACGATTTACTTTGGCAACAGGCAAATCCATCACTCAAAATGTCTGAAGAGAATGATTTTTTCGAGGTGCGATCGCTTGCTCCCGAACAGATAGGTCAGGGCTACATCCAAAAGATTCAGTGGTCCGGCATCGAGCTGATGATTTTTAATTACCGTCTCCACGATGATTTGTTTGTAAAAACAAAAGCGCACCACACGAGCGATCCGTGCCGCGAGATTGGGTTCAACCTATCCGGTAATCGCTGCGGAAAACACACAGGTGAAAGCTTTATTGAGTGGGGACACAATGAGTATGACAGCGATACAGAATGGACGTCTGTTACCTATGCCAATGACGAGATTCGAAAGGTAGACATTCACTTAAACTCGTCCGAATCCTTAACACAGACAGTTTCGGACACATTAAACCGATTACCCAGGGCTATCTCTCAAAAAGTTACAACAGGAAGCTACACTGAGGAAATCAACAGAATCACACCCGCGATGCGAGTGGCTTTAGAGCAGATTTTTTGCTGTCCCTTTCAGGGTAAAACTAAGCAGCTTTATTTGGAGAGCAAGTGTCTGGAGCTGATTGCGCTCAAGTTAGAACAGATTCAAGGGATTCACACACAAAGCAATGCCGCTGTTCTAGGACCAGATGACATTGAACGTATTTATCTCGCCGAAAATATTCTCACTCAAGAGATAGAAAATCCACCTTCGCTAGTCTTACTCGCCAAAAGAGTGAAACTCAATGAGCATAAGCTCAAAGTCGGCTTTCGGCAGGTGTTCGACACAACCGTATTTGGCTACTTACACCGGTACCGTATGGAAAAAGCTCGCCAGTTGCTAGACCAGCAGCGAATGAATGTGAAAGAAGTTTCTAGGGCCGTAGGATATGCAAATCAAAGCCGATTTGCGGTTGCTTTTCGCAGAGAGTTTGGAATCAATCCTAAGGCTTATTTCCTTAGCCGCCGATCCGGTTGGGGCGAAAAACGATCCGGTTGAGTAGAATTTTACGCACTGGATATATTTCATTTGTCTGTAACCTATTAGCAAGCATTCTCAATAGCGGCACTTTTCCGCTTTTGAGCGTAGGTGTGTGGAGCAAGAGAAATGAAGTTGACAATAGGAAAAGAGCGTTTAACGGCTCGCAGATTAATAGATCTAGTGACGAGATCACTGCTCGGGGCAATGTTATGCATCGGCGTTGAAGCTATAAGCATTCGGTCTGCCTGGGCAAGCGAACAAAACCCGGGGGACTGGTTTGCACAGATCAGCGAGCCAACATCGCAAGAAATTACTGGTCTGCAGATTCTTGAGACAGACGCTGGCTTTGAGATTGTTTTAGTGACTGAAGGAAGCTTGCCTGCAGCGTCTGTTTCTACAGTTGGTAATGCTGTTGTGCTGGAGATTGCGGATGCTGTGCTGGCATTGTCAGAGGGCGATCGCTTTGAGGAGTTTAGCCCCGCAGAAGGGGTTGCGCTGGTGCAAGTGTCGAACACAGTGGGTGGTGTTGAAATTGCCATCACAGGCACAGATGCGCCGCCTGTTGTAGAGTCTAGCTCTGGGCCTCAAGGCTTCTCAGTCAGCGTGTTTCCGGGTGTTGCAATCACAGATAACACTTTGGAAGAGTCTTCAGAAGATGAAATCCAATTAACGGTTACGGCGACCCGCCGAGAAGAAACACTAGACGATATCCCAAGATCGGTTACCATTATCACCCGAGAAGACCTCGAAGCACAAACGGCACTCAGCCGCCGCAATGTTGAAGATATTTTGTCTCGGCTCATTCCAGGGGCTAGCCCACCTTCTGGGAGAACGTTAGGAACGTTCAATCTGCGAGGGCAAGAGGTTAGCATTCTGATTGATGGCATCCCGCAGGATACTAATAGTAATGCAACGTTCTCTGCTCCCTTAGCAGGACTTGATCCTTCTACCATCGAGCGGATTGAAGTGGTGCGTGGTCCTAATGCTATCTTTGGCGGGCAGGCTATTGGCGGCGTGGTGAATATCATCACCCGTCAGCCTGCTGAAGATGAGCTTGTTCATACCACAGAACTCGGCATTAGCTCAGCGCTGACGAATGCCAATGAAGGCCAGGGGTACACCGTATCTCAACAGATTTCAGGTAGAAGTGGAGCCGTTGATTTCACGGGCGGTGTTACCTTTGACTTTGTGGGACAGTCGTATGATGCAGAGGGCGATCGCGTTGGTGATGCTTTCAGCTTTGACAACACCCGCAGCCTGAATGGATTGTTGAATATAGGGGTCAACCTTAGCGAGCAAGAGCGCCTACAGCTTAGAGCAAACTACACCCAGTCCAGACGAGTATCCGACTTTGTTTCTGACGAAAGTATTGCTGACATTCCAGGAATACAAAAGGCGCGACTGATTCGCCGCCCGGATGGAACACAAATTATTGGCGCGGAAGACGACACCCGATTTGATAATACGAACATATCACTCAGCTACAGTGATGAAAATCTCTTTGGTAGTGAGTTTTTAGGACAGCTGTATTACCGCTCCTATTCAACAGATGGTGGATTCCCGTCCGACAATCGGTTGTTTGGGGGGACCACTATCTCATTTCAGCGAGGCGAAACAGAGCAGTTTGGCACACGCCTACAGGTCGATACGCCTTTTAATGAGGAAGAAACTTTGAGCTTACTGTGGGGCTTAGACTATAGCCAGGACAGGATTTTTCAAAACTCAGTATTCTTTGACACAGAGGAATTTGACAACAGCGGTGGCCTAATTTTTCGGCAGACTGAAGAAGCCGCCTTTATTCCACCATACGACTTTAGTGACTTGGGGCTATTTGCTCAGATGCAATGGGAGCCGACGGATCGGTGGACTCTCAACGGCGGCACTCGCTATGTGAATCTTCAGGCTAGCGTCGATGACTATCAGGCGATTAGTCTCTTTAGCGAAGACCCCCCGAGAGATATTGAAGGGGGCAGTGTCAATGCTGACGGATTTGTTTTTAATGTCGGTACCGTATACGACTTTGCGGATAACGTGAGTGCATTTGCCAGCTTCGGACAAGGTTTTTCTTTTCCTGATTTAGGTCGTGTGCTCAGGCGACCTCCAGGTGAAATTGATAGCTTTGCCGACACGATTGATCTCAACTCGCCGGTTAGAGTAGATAATTACGAGCTAGGTATCAGAGGAAACTGGAACACTGTTCAAACTTCGCTAGCAGGCTTTTTTAACTATTCTGATTCAGGGTTTGATCTGTTGTTCAATGAGGACGGTACGCTACGGAATGTGCGTGCGCCTCGCCGGGTGTATGGGGTAGAAGGCACGGTAGACTGGCAGCCAGCTTCAAATTGGCGTTTAGGTAGCACGCTGTCGTGGCAAGAAGGTGAACTAGATGAAGACAATGACAGCGAGTTTTTAGCGTTTGATAGTTTCACAATTTCACCGATAAAAGCAACTGCCTATATTGAAAATCAGACCACAACAAACTGGCGAAATCGCCTTCAGCTTTTGTATTCTGGCAATCGCAGTCGCGGCTTTGACGATGGTAACGATGGCGCACCCATTGACGCATATCTGACGGTAGATTTGCTGAGTACGCTAGATGTGGGCAATGGAGAAGTGAGCCTTGGCGTTCGCAACCTCTTTAATGCGCTTTATTTTCCAGTGGAGGCTCAGGCAGTCGCTCCCTTTTTCGACCCTGGAAACTATGCGGGTTCAGGCACTAGCCTAAGTCTTTCCTACAAATTCACATGGTAAGTGTCACGATGTCGATTCGTCGCGCTCTAAGATTTATAGGGTTATTTAGCCTTGTTGTTTTACTTTGTTGGGGCTGTGGAAACTATCGTACGTCTGATTCGTCTGTGATCACACTCACTTCATCAGATTGTCGCCTCGTTGATCATGACGCAGGCGAAACAGAAGTCTGCGGAGATCCTGAAGTGGTTGTAGCCCTTAGCCCTTACATTCTCGACATAATGCTCTCACTAGGCGAAGAACCTGCTGGCTACAGTGCGGCAGACTTAGATCCGGCCATGCTAGGCCAGCCTAAGTTTGACCAACCCAGTCAACAGATTCCATACGTGGGCGAGCTGATGATTGGTACGCCCGTTAATTTGGGCGATCGCCACAACCCTTCCTTAGAAGCCTTAGCCCAGCTAAATCCAGATCTCATTTTGGGTGAAGCTTGGCAGGGCGAGCTGGGTAAATATGAGCTATTTTCTCATATCGCGCCGACTGTACTTGTCGATGATAAAAAAGGTGGCTGGCAAAGAACCCTTCCCTTTTTGGCCAAGGCATTAAACGTAGAACAGCAGATAGAACAAATCAATGCTGAATACGATACCCGAATCGAAGACGTTCGTCAGCAGCTAGCATCTGTTGTAAAAGATCATTCTCGGGTTTTAGTCATTAGTTCTGGTGAGTTATCAGGCGCGATCTTCACTTATAACAACAGCGAATTTTCGAGGCTGTTAGAAGATTTGGGTTTTGAAGTGGTTCAGGTAGCAGAAAACAAGCTGAGTGACGATTCTGTCATCTCTATTGAAGCGCTCCCTAGCGTTGAGACTGACATCGTAATGGTCGTAGGCTGGGATGATGAGGTCAGCAGTGATATAGAAGGCCTTAAAGCCCGTCAGCGGGAGTGGGAGCAATCGCCTCTCTTACAGCGAATGTCCGCATCTGAGGCAGGGCGCGTTTACTTTATAGATGCCCGACTCTCTACCCTTCGCGGTCCGCTTGCTGCCAATGCAATCCTTGAAAACTATCTCGATCAGCTATCGAGCCTGAATTGACTGTGTGGCTTTGCAGGCAAAAGTATAAGGTAGTCAGACTAGACATCACCGGCTTAATTTGGGAATCAACATAGGATGGCATGCAACTAGGTAAGCTTGGCTTAGCATAGCCAAATCAAAGCGAAGCGCGAACGTCACTCCTAGCCCCTTTATTGGGCTTTATTTCGATAGCCTCGATTTCCAATCGTGGGGCGATTCTCAAGCGTAGATAGCCTGAGTAGTTACAAATGAACTTATCTTTCTCAAGATAAAAGCGATTGAAAATTGATATTGGCGTGATATCATTTAATCCTATGGCTATAGTCATGACTACGGTCACTTTGATGCAAGCTAAAATACTTGAAAAGTTCGCAATGAAAGCTATCTCCAAAAGCAAACTCAAAAGTAAGCTGTTAGAGTTTTTACGCTTCGTAGAATCGGAAGGCGAAGAACTCGTGGTGACCGACAGAGGCAACCCCGTCGTCAAGATTGTGAAGTACGCCGAGTCGCCTTCAACAGAAGCGCTCTTTGGTGACATGAGAGGGAAAGTCCAATATTTTGAAGACCTGACAGCGCCAACTAGCGATGAATGGGAAGAGCTATGAGTATCGTACTCGACACCTGCGCGCTCATTTGGTGGAGTCTGGATCCGGTTAAGCTCTCAGATAACGCGAAGCAATCCTGCGAGCAGATGGAGAAAGACAAGTGCGGTCTGGTTTCATCTATTTCGCTCTGGGAAATTGCAATCAAAATAAAGAACAAAAAGTTAGATTTAGGTGTAGATCTCGATATCTATTTGGCCGCGCTTAAAAAGTCTGATGTTGTTCGGATCGTTCCAGTTGATGAAAAGACTTGGATAGAGAGCGTGAGACTAGAGTGGTCGCATCGAGACCCAGCAGATCGGGTTGTGGTTACGCTAGCTCATAGCTATCAGGCTTCGCTTGTGACCTCCGATAAAGAGATAAGAAATTTCTACTCCAATGTGGCCTGGTAATGTTGTTTGAGTCTGTGCTTACTACCGAAGCTAACGCCAGCTTTATCAGATAGACATCATCGAACCAATTTAGGAACCAGCTTGACGATTCACACTGTAATCATTATTCTTTGCGAGCTTCTCAAAATGCTTTGCCCCTTAAAGTAGGCTGAATGATAGCTATCATCCTCTCGCCCTCATTCCTTTGAGTTAAGTGTTCACTTAGTTTTTCTCTATCAGGTACTTGAACAGGTCATCAATAACTGCGTCCGCAGCGATAGGACCGCTACCAATCCAGTAGCGAGGAACCACATAGACCTGATTATTTTGCACGGCCTTTAGCTGCTGCCATAGGGGATTAGCCTGCAGCTCTTCTAGTTTTTGTTGAGCTTCTTGAGCAGTTGCATCATCTTCTGCCGTCCAGACAAATATGACATCTCCATCTATTTGGTCGAGCGCTTCAAAGCTAATAGGTGCCTGAATTTGGTTTTGAAAACGCTGCAATGCTTGATCAGCGCTAATGTCTTGACCTTCAGGGCGAGCGACGCCTGCATCTTGTAATATTGTGCCAATAAAAGACTCTCGAAAATATTGATAGACCGAATCTGGATAGACACGCACAACAGAAACTGTGAACGAAGACAGCTTATCTGCGCCATACTTTGCCTCGAACTGCTGCTTAAAGTTCTCTAGCCGCAGATAATAGTTGTCCATAACCTGCTGTGCGGACTCCTCTCTATTGAGCGTCTCAGCATACTTTTGAAAAACATCCTTCCACAAACCGCTATGCTCAAACTCAAAGAATACGGTAGGCGCAATTTGAGAGGTTTGTCTGTACAAGCTAACTGGAAAATCGGAGCCCAATATCAAATCTGGCTTTAGTGGCAGCATTCGTTCTAAACTTGGACGCTTTGATTCACCCAGGTCAACGATGTCTTCTAGTTTCTCTAGCGGGTAGTCGTTACCGATCCACTGAATGTCAGTACTGGCAACGGGCTGTATGCCTAGCGCGATCGCATTTTCCAGAGAAACGGCATCTAAGGTCGCCAGTCGCTCGACTCGCTCAGGCATGCAGGTCTCACCCGCGACATGCTCCACTGGGTAGCAGGCAGTGACGGATTGAGCGACCTTTAGGTTATTTTCTGGTTGGCAGGCAATTAGGAGATAAGCCCAAAGCAATCCGACCAAGAAAAATAAAATTGTGCGAGATAATCTAAAGCGGAAAGAGACCATAGCTTAAAATTCAACCGCGAAAGATGCTGAGATACCGAAGGGCGCCCCAGGGTTGACATATAATGACGAACCATAGCTAGTTGATGGGAAGTAATCAATGTCAAACAAGTTTTCGACGTTGAGCTGTGCTCGCCAGTTATCTCGCTTGTAAAACAGCGCGGCATCGGTACGGAAATAGTCTGGCAGCGTGAAGGAATTATCTATATCTCCTGGACGATCACCGACATATAGCAGCCCCAAGCCTGCACCGAGTCCGGCTAAATTACCTTGCTGAATTTCATAGGTTGTCCACAGGCTAAACTGATTATCCGGCACACCTTCTAGCTGGTTACCTTGAATGTCGGTCGTATCTTCGCTGACAAAGGCGTCAAGATAGTTGTAGGCAGCAGTAACATTCCATCCGGGTAAAATCTCGCCATTGAGGTTGAGATCGATGCCTCGACTGGCCACTTCTCCAGTCTGTATCGACAACAAAGGATCGTCAGGATCGGAAACAACAATATTTTGTCGACGAATGTCAAAGGCGGCTAGCGTGAGGCTAAGCCTATCGGTGACGTCTGTTTTTATGCCCACTTCAAACTGTCTGCCTTCTTCTGGCTCAAACGTAGAACCATTTCCATTTAAGAAGCCCGCACCGTTCGGCAAAAATGAGGTGGTATAGGATGCATAAAGCGTAATGGGTTCGATGGGCTTATATACAATCCCCAGTCTGGGCGTAAAGGCTTCGCTTTGATCTTCAAATTCTTGTCTGGGTTCACCCGAATTCCGTTCTGTTCGAAATTCATCTACGTAGTCAAATCGAAGTCCTGCTAGGAGTATCAGCTCAGGAATAATCGTAATTTGGTCTTGAATGTAGGCGCTAATCGTATCCACATTATCGTCACGAAAAAATGTGGGAGATTTCTCAAACGGCTCGTTCGTATAAACAGGATTAAACGCGTTGATCGGTGGAAATTCATTATCGAACTGAAAGGCCGGATCTTCCGCATCGTGGCGATATTCGAGTCCAAACAAAAGCTCGTGCTCAACACTGCCTGTGTTGAATTGGCCAACGAGTTCCGCATTAGTAAAAAATCTCTGATATGTGCCCTCTGCGAAGTACTCGACTCGCTCTGCTTCACCCGTGACTTCGTCAAAAGAGTTCACAAACGGGTAATATCTCTCGGGTTCGTATTGAAAGTATTGTGAGCTATGCCTTAAAGACAAGTTATCATTGAAGTCGTGGTTGAGCCGGTAGCCAAGACTAAACTGGTCCTGGGTAAACTCTCCAAAATCTTCATTCAGAAAGCGACTTCGAGGAACGTCAATCGGCTCGCCATTACTGTCGAAGGGAATGCCCTCATCTGTGGTCTCGCGGTCATAGGTATATTGCCCAAACACATCTAGCGACGTATTCTCGTTAATGTCCCAGGCGAGGGTAGGAGATACTTGCAGTCGCTCTCCATCTACAAAGTCGCGAAAGCTACCATAGTTCTCATAGGATAGATTCAGTCGATACCGGACATCGCCCGCCCCGGTCAGCGGCCCAGATAAATCAAGCGCTCCGTCGTATGATTCAAAACTGCCAGCACTGCCAGAAACTTCATGAAAAGGCTTACTTAGCGGCTGCTTGGTCACTAAATTAACGACACCCCCAGGGTTACCTTGCCCAAACAAGACTGATGCAGGGCCACGTAATACCTCGATTCTTTCTACATCGTTAGTGCTTAGGGGCGCTAATGAAAACGCTGAAATACCGTCGCGAAAGATAGTGTCATTGAGTCGAAATCCGCGAATGAGGAGGTTCGGGCCAAACGCACTGGTTCCTCTCGCACCATTTTCCACAATACCTCCAGCCGTTTCTAACGCATCGCCCAGCTCAGTCACATTGCGGTCTTCTAACACTGCTTCGGGAATGACCTGAATCGAGAAAGGAGTATCGCGTATCGGTGTATCTGTCCCAATCGCAGTGCTGGCACTTGACGGATTGTAGCCTTCATCGTCTTCGCCAGTCACAACCAGCCTGATCGTATCGCTCGTATCGTCAGCTTGGGCAGCACCTGGTGCAATGCTTATCGCTAATCCGCTAGCTGTACTTTCAAAATCAGCTATAGGCGGCGCATTGGAGCCTGTCACAACGACCCTTACACGCTCATCCGGCAACGCCGACACCTGAACTAACGCAATGCCTTCTGCCGGTTCAAACTGTTCTAACGGGTTATCTACCAACACCGCATTGGAGAATTCTGCAATCAACGCATTGCCCGATGCTGTTGTTACCCGCATATTTAGCGCTGTCTCGATAGTCTCTAATGTAATTTGCAAGCCCGTTTCAGATTCTTCAACCTGTATGCCCACAATCTGCACTGGCGCTGTTTCAGTTTGAGCCATCCAATTGGCGGTTACTGTATAACTAGCTTCTCCTATTCGAGAGTCAGCTATTTCGGCTTTAGCTCCAGTTGCCGTCAATGCAAACAGGGATAACACAGTCGTCATTAGCAATTGCCGTATTCTATGTAGCATTTCTCCTCACACACAGCGCTTAGCGCCTTATTGAAATCGATTCCTGATTAGGAGCTTATCAAAGGCGAGATGACTTAAGATAGTGAGTAGTAAGTGCTACACGGAATAGTTTGAACGCTGTGCGGATTTTGCGATGTGGATTTTAGTGCTGACGTAGATACTCTCTTGGAGAAGAACCGTACTTTCTGCGGAACGCAGCGGCAAAATAGCTACGGCTAGAGAAACCGACGCTGCGAGCAGCTTCAGAGACATTCATCTCTCCCTCTATCAGCAGCTGACGGGCGGTTTCCATGCGGTGATTGTGCAAGTAGCCAAACGCCGTCTCGCCAAATACTTGACGAAACCCTCGCTTCAATGTGCAGTCATTCAGACCTACTTGCCGCGCTAAATTCAGCAGCGAAGGAGGATCGCTAACTTGCTGCAAAAGAATCTTCTTAGCGTGGTGAATCCGCTCAATATCATCAGTTTTTAATCGGTTGGCCTGTTGTTTCACGTCATGTTGACGTAGCTCTTGGTCTATTAACAGCGTCATCAGCTCCCACACTTTACTTTCTAGGTAAGCCTTTTTAATCACGCCAGTAAAAGGACAGTTCAACAGCTGGTGTAGTGCCGTCTGCATAGCTGCTGTGGTCACACCAATGCGCTCGGTATAGATCTGCGTTTGATCTCTAAACAAATACTGCAAAGGCGTCTCTGTTGGATCGAAAGAGCTTCCTAAGAAACTTCTCAACACAGAGGGTTCAATATGGACATTGATTTCTAGAGAGGGTTCATCAGCCAGGTATACCAAGGTTTCTTTAGGTGCTATCCCACTACCGTATAAAGCATACTGACCCGACGAGATTGAACTAATGCACTCTCCTTTTCCCTCCACACAGAACACATATTCAATCGGGTGAGTTCGCTCAGGCAAACAAATTACCAACTCATCGTGTAGCTGACGCTGTTCGATGCCTAGCTCCAGCCCATCACGAAGCTCTATAGAACAATAGCTGCCCTGCCCTAACTGCACGGGATACTGCCAAACTGTTTCAAACGCTTCATTTTGTCGGTTGCAGGTTTTGTGCTCAGATTCATAGACCAAATGCCAGTAGTCTTCTTGTATTAGCGAAATCGTCATATTGACTACGGATATCCCTACAGGAAGCGAAAGTAGCTGTTGAGAATAATTCTTATCTATAAATACGGATTCGTCAAGCTAACAGGGAGGTTTGGTGTTGGGTCAAAACCCACCGCAAATACTCCGTCGAACGGTCAAAAAGATCCCTTCGCGGCTCCTTTTATGCAATCTGCTGAGATAAGCTGTCAAGCAGTGTGCATTCGTTTGCCATGATTCGCGATGGCCTCTATTTCTATCTGGCAAGTATTGGGTCGGCTCATTCGCTATGCGCCAAAGCTGTATTGCACAGACACTCTTTTATGGCTATGCATTGCGGGCTTGCCCATTGTTCCAGGCGTGATCATTCGCGAATTTTTTAATAGTTTGACCCAGCCGTCTAGCCAGACTCAATTGCTCCCTTTCGCTGCCTCCCCATGGCTCTGGATCGCGCTCCTGCTTGCCGTTGGTCTAGCTAGAGTTATCGCCATCTTTACCGGACGAATTACCAAGACGCAGCATCGATTTCTGATGAGTGCGCTTATCCGCCATAATTTACTATTAGAACTGTTCAAGCGACCGGGTGCAGAACTCGCAGCCCGTCAGCAGATCTCTCCCGGCGAAATTCTCAACTATTTTCGTGATGATGCTCAGCAGATAGAAGATACAGTTGCTAGCGTCAACGAGGTCTTTGCAGAGGCTGTCTTCGCGATCGCCTCTATCAGTCTTCTGCTCAGCGTCAATGCCAGAATAACAGCGTTTGTGTTTGTCCCGCTCTGTGTCATCGCCCTTCTCGTTCACAAAGCCGAACATCGATTGAAACGCTATCGCCGTGCTAGCCGTCAAGCCACTGCGCAGGTGACTGGTCTGATTACGGAAACCTTTAGCGCGCTGCAGGCGATTAAAGTCGCTGGGGCCGAAGCGGATATACTGCGCGAACTGAAGAAAAAAGGCGATCGCCGCCAAAAGCTGACCATACGCGATCGCATATTCACCACCTCTCTTGATGCGGGGTTTGAAGGCATCGTCAGTCTTGGAACTGCTCTTTTACTGCTGCTAGCCGCTCAGAGCTCACAGTCAACGTCCGCTCAAAACAGTCTCAGCGTGGGCGACTTTGCTTTGTTTGTCTACTATCTCTCCTTTATTACCTTTTTTCTAGCCTTCTTTGGCAGCTTTATCGCCGTTACCAAACACAGTGAAGTGTCGTTTGAGAGAATGGCAGCGCTAATCGAAGAGAGCACCTTGAAAAAAAAGAAAACCAGCCCAGTACGAGCACTTGTACATCCTTACCCACTCTACCTCAAGCCATTATTCAAACAGCCGCCGCTGTTACCACCACTGGAGCAAACGGCCCCAGCCAATGCTCTGATAGAACTACGGGTTGAAAATCTTACCTATCGCTATCCCAATAGCGTCAACGGTATCGAAGATATCAGTTTCAGTATAAAGCGAGGGAGTCTAACTGTCATTACAGGGGACGTCGGCTCTGGAAAAACAACATTACTCCGTGCATTGTTAGGGCTGCTTAGTGCGCAGCGCGGTCGCCTTTTCTGGAATGGGCAAAAGATTCTCGATCCGGCTAGTTTTTTCGTACCACCCCAGGCTGCCTACACACCTCAGATTCCTCATCTATTTAGCGCCTCTGTGCAAGAGAATATCCAAATAGGATGGAAGGAGCCCAATATGGCGATGGCAATAGATAGTGCGATCGCAACAGCTGCTCTTGATAGAGATATCTCAACAATGCCGAACGGCCTTGATACCCCTGTGGGCACTCAAGGCTTCCAACTTTCCGGTGGACAGAAACAGCGTGTTGCTGCTGCTCGCATGATCCTAAGAAAACCTCAACTTTTAGTCTTTGATGATCTTTCTAGTGCGTTGGATATAAAGACAGAAGAACAGCTATGGAACCACTTTCTGAGGCCAAGCAGTAACAATCAATCGTTCACTTGCTTAGCAGTTTCTCATCGACAGTCAGTTCTAGATTTTGCTAATCAAATCATTGTCATGAAAGCTGGTCGACTAGATAGAAGCAGAAGTCATCTTATCTAATCCACGATTGAGTTCCGGCAGGTCTAGGCTCTAATATCCATCCAGCTATCTAGTCCAAACATCTTGACGAAGATGTACTCGCGAAAGAGTTGATTTGCAATATTATTAGTGAGATTAGATCTCGTTACCGCATTGGGAAAAATTGATGCGCTTCAATAATTTGAATCATTCAATGCCTTTCATTATCTATGAAAAGATGTCAAAGAAATCAAAAGCATTTGGCTTCAATAATGTGCCTTTACTGTAATATTATTGAGAACCAGTCTCTATATATGTATTTTCTCTAAACCTTCTGCTACTGAGCTTGGCGACTATGAGTCTTTCTAAATCTTGTCTGGAACAGCATGACAAAGAGAACGCGATGACTAAAAAGTGGTTATTGCGCGGATTTTTAGTCGCAGCTGGGACGCACCTAGGGCTCTTTCCACTCATGGCCTTTATCCCGGCAGACGTTGCTGCACCACCCGAGCGGATTGAACTGGTCGTGACTAGTCCGACCGAGCCACTAGAAGCAGTCGTTGAAAACGGTCCTCTAGAAGAAATTCCGCCTGAAGAAACCGTTGAAGCATTAACAGAAGCTATTGCTCAGGCCGAATTAGCGGCGGCTTCCCAAGTCTCAGGCGGCTACTCCGCGCCTATCTCTTCTTTTCAGCCGGCACCGCCTCAGCCGGAAGTCGGACCGCTAGACGTCTCTGAGCCTGTAGAACCAGAAGTAGTAGATCCGGGAGTGTCTGAGCCCGAGCCTATTGAAGAACACATTGAAGAGTCCGCTACCTCAGATCCAGAGGTCGCAGACTCTGAAGAGCCTTCTGCTGAGTCAGACGCTGACGAGCCAACAGAATTAGAGCCTGAAGTCGCAGAGTCAGAAGAAGAGAGCGATTCAATTGAAACGGCAGCGAACAGCACAGAAGATGATTCTGATGCGCCTGACCTGACCGCTTTGCGAGATAGATTACAACGGGCTCAGGCGCGTGAAGGTACGAGAGAAGATAGTGACGCTACGCCCGCTGCTACGGGAGAAGATATAGAAACCGCTCGCAGAGACGGTCCCTCTGAAGGATCGGGATCAGGGACCGCCGAAGGGGATGGGGATAGTAGTGGTTCAACCACAGTGAGCTGTCGTCAATGCGATCGCCCAGAATATCCAGAAGAAGCCTTAGAAGAGGGTGTCGAAGGCTCTCCCTCCGTAAACCTAGAATATGATGAAGATGGAAATGTTATCGGTGCGGTGCTAGAGCAGTCGAGCGGTAATGCTGCGCTAGACAGAGCTGCCCTAGAAGCTGCCCGCAACTACGAAATGGACAGCGGCGGCCGCAGTGGGACGGTATCTGTTGAGATTGACTTTGGCATAGAAGGATCAGAGCGATCACGCGCCGCTCAAAGAAGAGGCGAAAGAGAATCTGTCAGCACACCTGCTCTCCCACCCGAACCAGAAAGCGAAGTTGTTCAAAGTCCAGAACCTACCGCAGCCCCACCAGCATCCGCCACCGAACCCGCCACCGAACCAACTACACCCGAACCAACTGCACCCGAACCGACTGCACCCGAACCAACTACACCCGAACCAACTACACCCGAACCAACTGCACCCGAACCCTTAACACCTGAGCCGACTGCGAGTGAAGAGTCTCCAGAGCCTGAGTCAGAAGCGCCAGCACCTGCCGCAGCGCCTGACGTGCCCGACACTTCTCTACCGGAACAAGAAGCGCCAGCGCCAGCGCCTGACGTACCTGATATTGCTCTACCGGAACCCTTAGCACCAGCCCCACAACCCATGGAACCGCCTCTGCCGCCACCGGAATCGGTAGCACCACCAGAGCCTGTTGTTCCTGACATTGGGCCACTAGAAGAATAGGCAAAAATAAACGCCCAATCAGTTATTGAGGCTTGATTCAGCGACGGGTTAACACTCTCAAGGCGATTTCCTGCACGACAGTCTATGGGAGCGCATAGGTTGGTTGTTGTCAATCGCCTTCAGTGATAAGCCTACGGCATGGCTTTGCTTACCGCCCTGCATAAGTCCGGTCCTTTCCACTGCCACTAGCATATCTTCGGATGTTCGCAAAGATATTGGCGTTCAAGTGCTTTCGTGATCGTATCTATCTCGATACCAACACCCAGGTTTGTGCTGTAGAAGGCTACTCTGATTCTTGCTTAGAGTTAACGCTAGATCCAATCTGGGACGCTGATAGGCATCACCAGCGAGCTAACCCTAATACCTTGTAACTCAGGTGCGAACTCAGGCATGGCATAGAACAACTCAGGTATGGCCTCAGGTACGGGGTTGGCAGGATAGGGCCGTCAACGCGATGAGGCTATGTGAAAGAGATGAAACAGTTACTGAGTGGGCTGTATCGGGAATGAGATTTGTATCAACTGGCTTTTGAGGAAGCGATGCAGCTGTACTGGCTGATGCTGCTGATGCAGGTAGAAGAAGAGGATTTGTTGGGTCAAAAGATTGTAGAAACGTCTCGGCGGGTATGCGCTGATCTGGCAGAGGCTTGGCAGGGGCGCTGCTGCTATGAGACGTTTTTGAACAAGCTGAATGAGGCGGTGATAGGTGTGGCTTCTATGGCAGACGTGGCTGGCGTTTGCGATGGAGTGTGGCTATGTGGGGTATGGTCCCGACTATTGCAAAAATAGGCCATAGGCTAGAAGCGCTGCGATAGTTGAGTTACAGCCATCGAAAAATTGACTTAATAGAAAAGTATTAACTAACGGACGCTTTGAGCCAGGCAAATAGTACATATGGTCTTAGCCATAGTTTGCTGAGGCAGAGTACCCTTGATACTCCGCATGCTTTGAAAAGTAGAAAGTAAGGCTCGATAATAAAGCAGGCTAATTTGCTAGCTTTTTGAGAGCACTTTGAGCCACGGTTTCAGCTCTAGCTGAGGTGACCTTTTGATATCTCAGCGTGGTCAGAATGGATTCATGACCCATCAACGCCCTAAGCTCCTCAATCCCCATTAGGCCAACACGTTCAGTCGCAAAAGTATGACGCAGATCGTGCAGTCTCGCACCTTCTAACTCGGGCACATCTACAATCAATCGCCGCCAGTTTTGATGCACCGTGCGGTAGCTGAGGCGACTGATACTGCCCGCTATCGGCTGCTGTGCGGTGAAGAGAGCCGGAAAACGATGATGCCGATAGTGCTTGAGGGAAGTATTGAGCAGCTAGGCTGCATCATCGCTGTAAAACCACCAGCGCTGTTTGTTGCCTTTGCCGATGACTTGGAACTTCTGTTGTTCGAGATTGACTTGCTCAAGGTCAAGTGCCAAAACTTCTGAAATTCGTGCCCCACTACGATGCAATAATCTGACAATATGGAAGAGGTTCGCGCAAACCCTGTATCCTTTTCCATGCAAGGAATACAGGGGATTGAAATTCCCTCTCTTAACAAGGGCAAGTCTTTAATCCGGGATAGATGTTCCGATCCGCGCAAACCTACGCTAAAACCCCTAATTTACAAGGGGTTTAGAAGGCCGCCGTCGCAATCACCCATCTTGGACGGGGTGGGTTGAAAGAAAAGTTTCAATACTTGGTATGCATATAACCAGCAGTCGCAATCACCCATCTCGGACGGGGTGGGTTGAAAGTGAGAGAGCCAGTTTTGCGCAGGACACGGCCTAAGTCGCAATCACCCATCTTGGACGGGGTGGGTTGAAAGTTTATGGACTAGGTGCAAGCTTTAAATTCAATCAAGTCGCAATCACCCATCTTGGACGGGGTGGGTTGAAAGCAAATAGTGCGTTGTTCTCATCACGTGCTGCTTTGTTGGAATCACCCATCATGGACAGGGTGGGTTGAAAGTCTATGAATATGTGGTTACTGATGAAACTGCTAAGAGCAAGCTGAATGGCGGGTTGAAAGAGAGCGCATCGTTGACATCCTAATCAACGATGTAGGTTAAGTTTATGTAGTGCATTTACTTGGCTATCATCAAGTAGCTGGCATATTGTCTTTCCGTACAAAAAGCTTCCTTATATTTCTATCTAGCAACAAAAGGAAGTCTTTTGTATGTCCTAGTGCCCTCCATTTTGGCAACAAATGATTCCTGAAGGTCGCTGGATGACATTTAATTTGTCACCACCAACTGGACGACATCAATTTGTCTTGGTGACATCAATTTGTCCTCGACGACACTAATTTGTCACCGATGACAAACAATGTGTCACTGTACAATAATGGACGTACGCCGACTCGAACGGCGGACCTCATCGATGTCAACGATGCGCTCTAACCAACTGAGCTATACGTCCTTATGGATTGATTACAGTGGCCATTGAATATACCATAGTGATCTTAGTAAAGGCAAGATTTGTTTGAGATCACCCAGGAAAATAGCATCTCAAAGTATGTGATAACAGGAGAATGAAGCTTCCAGGAACTCTGACTAACTTTTGATTGTCTCTTGTCTTTTTGGATATAGCAATCTGCTGTAGGCGTAGCCTCCTTCATGAGTATGCATTTATGAGTACGCATTCAGCGGAATTACAGAATTACTATGTCTATTACAGTATCCGACTGTATAGGACTGTAATGGCTAAATAATAAATTGCTCTCTAAGCGTACGTTGACCTAGCTTGATACGAACACCAAACTGCTCTCCGGCTTGGCCACTAAATCGAAGCTGGATGTAGTTATCAATCGCTCTAGAGGTTGCCTTTAGGTAATCAGCGTCGTTTCCATCGAGTACAGTAAGTTCAATACCCTCTGGTAGATAGAGCGATTCTCCTAGAGGACGCACCTGTAGAATAAAGCTAGTCCGTCTGTCGGCAGTTTGAGTAATGTGAACGACTAGAGCAACTCGAACTGATTGACTAAGGTGAGTCCCTAAGTCAACTAGCTTGGCACGGCTAATATCAGTTACAGTTGTCGGTGTATCTAGAGTAGGTGAGACCAAATCTGCAGAGGTGCGAAATGCTAAATCGAGCTCAGTCGGATTCATCAACGCCGCCGCTGTTTGCCAACCTTCGGCAATAATGCCATCTACCCATTTGCCAATTTGATTAAGAACACTCGGAGCAGTGCTTAGCTGACTCGATACTGCTGAAGACTGAGACGTTTGTAGCTGGTGAACCTGATCGATGAGCGTTTCAATCGGACCAAACCTATCTGTAGGAACGTACTCCATCTGAGGGACGTCCACACTAAAACCAGCTAATGTAGCCCGACGAGTACCTTCATCTAGACGGACCGCTATATAGCCCGCATGGCCATACCAATCCTCGGGCGGAATCTGACAGGTCTCACTACTTGAATTAATTAGTCGGCAAGAGAAGGTACCAATATCAGGCAGTTTGATATCAGCAACATTAGCTACTAACTGCATGATTGGATTCCAGCTATCGCTATCGGCTAAGTCAGTTGGAATAGCCAGTAGCTGTAAGTAGGTATTGACTGCACAGACAGCCAACGTGTTTTGTCTAATTTGTTCAGCCTTCTCGGGAATAGAGCACTGCTGAGCAAATCGCCCTGCAATCTGCATAGACTCAGTGGTAATAGGTATAACAATACCGGACTGTTGAGAATAGGTGGTAGTAACCATGTTCTAATCCCCGCCTTTATGGGGTGACAATAGTGAGTAAGTAGTTTTATAAACCGCCAAAAACGGCTTCTTATAATTATGTTGAAAGGTTATTGAAGGTATCCTTGCGACTTGCCAAACTCTCTAAGTAAGGGAAAGCATCGGCGATTGTAAAAGCTACTTAGCGTACCGATAGACAGTCCGTAGTCTTGAGAGAGTTGCTTCCAGGGGGTCTCTGGCGGCAAGCGCTTAAGAATTAAGAGCTGAGCGGTGACATTAGGATACTGGCTGATGTAGATAGATTTAAGCGTATTGTCCGCATCAGATTGTGCCCAGGTACGAACCTGCTCTAGTAGAGGGGGAATATCAGGAGGAGCGGGAAGCCTATCGATAGGATCTAAAACTGTGCCATCTTCCTTGCAAGCCACGCCACTAGACTGACTTTGAATATTGGCGCGCCGATAGTTTTCATCAATCTGAAAGTCTTGAAGGCGACGCTTTAAATAAGCATTTAGCCAAGTAGTTAGTTTAGCCCGGGTAGGATCATAGGCTCTTGCTGTTGTCGCCTCGCAGAGGTTCCGGCAAAAGTATATCCAAGTTTGCTGCAGCGCATCTGGGTAGTAGGTATCATAGGTGTGCCAAAGTTGCTCGGTGAGGACTTGAATCAGCTTAGTTAATCCTTTCTGTCTTTGACGGCTGCCAATAGGATGTTGGCATGTCTGCTGGACTAGATCTAATAGTGACTCAGGGCGATCGCTAGATGTATACATACGCTGAAGCACATTTTTAGGGGCGGAGACTTTACCCATGTGTCCTCTCATGAAAAATGCAGGATTAATCAGCTATCACCACTGGAATGAAAACTTCTGCAACTTTCTCCACGATATTGAAAGAAAACATTGGAAGAAACGTATCAGCGATTAGATAGTTGCCTCATAGCTATGCTGATAATGACCCTACCTTCAACCTACTTCCATGACCTAGCGCCCAAAAACCGTCAATGTAAACGCTAGCATCAGTAGTATGAATAACTGATAGCGCTACTTATGATAGAACGGTTAGGTAAGTAATAGCTTCTACATTCAGCTTTACCTAAACGTTATTTTACTCTATGGCTTCAAAAAGTCATTGTTGCCAGCCTCAGTACGAAACACCTCCTAGAGCACTTCACGGGTTCTATCCGACGGCCACACCTGGGCGTTCACAGATATACCATCAGGCCTTTCACGCCACCATCGTATCGCACTCGATTGGTCCTGACTGACACTAAGTGCTGAGCAGTTAACCCTTCAACTAGCTCTATCACTGCCGCTTTGCCTGCTACGTAGACCGCTTTAATCTCGTCGCGGCTGATAGTGAATTGAGGTGTGTTTTCATTCTGCTAGAGCAATCAAGGCTGATTCAGTCACGCGATCATTGTTAGAATCACTGAGGCGTGATAACTACAGTTGTCATAACGCGATGAAACCATAGAAAGGATATTCCAATGGCACTCTCAGAAGGCACAAAAGCTCCCAGCTTTACCTCTACCGACGATGCTGGTAACAGCGTTTCTCTATCCGACTTTTCGGGTAAGACAGTTGTGATGTACTTCTATCCTAAAGATGATACGCCTGGCTGCACAAAGCAGGCTCAAAGCTTCCGCGACTCATACAGCGAATACGAAGACAAAGACATTGTTGTTCTTGGTATCAGTATGGACGATGAAACTTCTCACAAAGCATTCAAAGAGAAGTTTGACCTACCTTTTCCGCTTATCGTTGATAGCGATGGCAAGATTGCCAAAGCTTTTGACGTCGAAGGCGGTGGCTATGCAAAGCGAGTGACATTCATTATCGATGGTGAAGGCACCATTACCAAAGTCTACGACAGTATCAATACCGAAACTCATGCCAACGATGTGCTTGCTGGTTTAGCTACATAGCTGCACACAACTACCTTGTGGGCATAGCCTGCTATGCCCACCTGAGCCCCTCTCCAACGCAACTTAATTCTCCTCGAGAAAACATTAAAGCAGAAGTATTATCCTCAACTACTAAGCCTAAAGTACAGTTATGCCATCGTAAAGATTACTGAGTATAAGAAGAAACCAATGAACATTGTCGTCAACCTGCGTGTTTCTTCCCTTTTTGACTATAGATGAGCGTGCCATTGTATACATGAATTACGTGATTCATTTCTCAATCAACTGTAGAAAAACTGACAACTTACTTGAACAACTTTAGAATCTGAGCAGACATAGAGATGCGGAATGCATGCCCCTGGATAAATTTTGTGAACCCATGCCAGCTAGCGAACTGATATACCTTAAGAAGATTCAATCAAGCACTTTACACACTTCTACTTTATGCGATTGTTCTCTACACACTCAAAGGTGATAAAAGTGGGAAAAGCAGCTAAAGGTGGGAATAAGTGGGAAAGCTAGGGACTACAGACACTAAAAGCAGACCTTACTAGCAGTCCTTAATATCACCTCGAATAATTCATTCATATCTTCTGAAAAGCTACCGAGTCCCCTTCCACAAGCTAGTCTAGTGTTTTTTATATCGGCACCTTTGTTAGGAGTAGAGACGGCAAGTATCTTCGGCATTTTATGGCATCGATAGCAACATCCGTTATTACTTCATTTTGCTGTCTCTCTACTTCTAAAGAATCTTTCAAAAGAACTGCTCAGTAGATGAGTAGAAGTTGAATTCTTTCTCCTGCATGCCTATTAATACCTTTGCGTCGCACTATCTGAAGGCGCTGACTCATCACACTTTTGATCTTACTTGGAGACCGATCAGAAATTTCGCTGGCCAAGAAAAAAAGTGTAGTTGTTTCTAGTATTACAAATCCCTCAAGCTATCCGAATAAATTTTTCATGAACAGTTCACTTTTCTTGTTAAAAAGTCTATACGACGGTAACGCAGATGGCATCTACGACCGCATTACCACGTACACTTATGATATGGTCGGGAACAGAATCAGAACTTCTACGGATACTAATGCGGACGGCATGCCTAACTCTATTACCAACTCTAATTACGATGCGGACGGTAACTTAATTGATCGCATCGAAGACACTGACCTCGACAACTTCGCCGATCGAAAAACAACTTTTACTTACGATGATGATGGGAATCTGCTCAGCGAGTCTTATGACACTGACGCAGACGGTTCTCCTAACTATGGCTATCTCTACACCTACGACGAGAAAGGTAACAGGACTAGCCAATCTTACGATGGTAATGGCGACGGGGAGACTGATCGTCAAACCACTTATGTTTATAACGACGACAACAACCTAATCCGGAAGTTAGATGATACTGACGCTAATGGCGCTCCTAATAGTATCACTAACTATACATACGACGCTGGTGGTAACCAGACTGGTGTCTTTTTTGACCCGACTGCTGCTGGTAAACCGACTTTCATTAGCACTTCTACCTACAATGGCAAAGGCCAACTAGTTAGAGTTGTTGATGACTTTGACGCCGACGACGTCGCTGAGCGTATCACTACTTTTACCTACAGTAGAGCTGGTAATCGAACAAGCAAACGAGAAGATACCAACGCCGACGGTACTGCCGAACGCATTACTACTTTTGCTTACGACAGAGCGGGTAACCAGATTAGGGAGACTTTAGATAGCAACGCTGACGGTAGGCCAAACCGCATCTATGCTTATACATATGATGTGCTGGGAAACCAAACTAGCGCTTCAATCGATTCTGATGCCGATGGAGTATTCAACTTCACATACACCTACGAATTTGGAACGCTGAATGCAGGTAGCGGTGTCAACCTCATTGAAGGTACTAGCGATCGCGATCAGATTGTGGGTACAGATGGCGCTAACACGATCATTGGCGGTGATGGCAATGACTGGCTAAGCGGTGGTGCAGGTAACGATACGATAGAGGGCGGTGATGGGAAAGATTTCCTGATTGGTGGTCTCGGTGCCGACATGCTAAAAGGTGGCAGCGGTATAGATACAGCTGACTATCGTACTTCAGCAACAGGTATTAACGTTGATCTAGATAGCGGTGTTGGAACTGGTGGTGAAGCTGAAGGTGATACCCTCACTAGCATTGAGCGGCTCTTTGGTTCTAACCTGAATGATGTAATCAGTGGCACAGACGAAGACGAAGAACTACGCGGTAATGGTGGCGATGATATCCTAGCTGGCCTTGCTGGAAACGATGTGCTGCGCGGTGGTTGGGGCAGTGATTCGCTCGATGGTGGTGCAGGCAACGACCTCTTACGGGGTGGCGCAGGGGCTGATATGATTTTGGGTGGTGGCGGCAGAGATACCTTTTATCTACGTCATCTCAAAGATTCACGTTTGTCTGGCTACGACCATATCACCGACTTAGAAGCCGGAATTGATCAGATTGCTATAGGGTTTTTCCCTGCTATTGCGGCTGGGGATATTGCGCAGGTAGGAAGCGTGGCTACTCTTGACGAAGCCAGCATTAGTGCTTTGCTAGATGAGTCAGCCTTTGGCGCCGAGACTGCAGTAGCCTTCACGCTGGGAAGCGGGAATAGCGTTCGCACATTCCTTGCGTTCAATGACGGTACTGCAGGGTTCCAAGAAAAAGCAGATAGTATAGTCGAAATCACTGGGTTTATCGGCTCACTAGCCGAACTGGCAATCGTATAACTACAGCTATCCAACTACGGCTACCTCTATAGCAGTCACTTAAAGCAGTTACTTTTAGCTTTCTGCGAGAATAACACTCTCTCGTTCTTTCCCATTGGCAAGCTCCTATTGACGAACAGCAAGTATGCGCTCAAGCAGCTAGCATAGAACACCCCATAGAACGCCGCTGACGATAGTTGTATGATTTAGCTATCGTCAGCGGTGTTTTATGACGATAGCTGGTTCAAATGGCGACATGATTCTATCGGCCAAAAAGGTATTGGTAATCGGCGGTGGTGGGCGAATTGGCCGCAGCGTTGCTGCCGATATTGCCAAATACGCAGGCGCCCAGGTAACGCTGACAGGTCGTCGTCTAACACCGACTTTCACGCTGCTAGACTCTCAAACCTATTGCTCTTTGAGCTTGGATGATGAAGCAGCAATAGAAGCGGTGATCGCTCAGCATGATCTGATTGTTCACTGCGCTGGTCCTTTTCGTAGCCGCAATCATCACATACTCACTAGCTGCATTAATCAAAGCAAGCCATATCTAGATGTGGCAGATAGTCCAGACTATGTAAATCAGGCACTGACCTATGGCGAGGAGGCCCAGGCAGCTGGCGTAACTGCGATTATCAGCACCGGCGTCTTCCCTGGCATTTCTGGCAGTATGGTGCGTCAGGGTATAGAACAGCTAGACACTGCTGAGAAGGTACATCTTAGTTACCTAGTCGCTGGGTCGGGGGGCGCTGGTCTTACCGTCATGCGAACGACGTTCATAGAACTGCAGACGCCGTTTATGTCGAAGGTGAATGGACGTTGGCAAGCGATCGCACCCTATAGCCAAAGAGAAGTCCTAACCTTTCCGCGCTATGGCAAAGGCGGCGTGTACTGGTTCAATACCGTCGAGGCGCTGACCATAGCTGATACCTTTCCAGAACTCAAAACCATTGTGACTAAGTTTGGCTCTGTGCCGGATTACTATAACCGGCTGACTTGGCTGATGGCTAGATTGCCTAGTGGCATCTTAAAGAACAAGACTGTAATCGAAGCGCTTTCTAAAATCAGCTATCAGATGACGCAGGTCACCGATTCACGAACGGGTGTCGGTATTGCTATGCGAGTTGAGATCGAGGGGAAGAAAGACGGAGAACCTCTTACTTATCTATCGACACTAGACCACGAGGATACCGCTTATTGTGCGGGATGTGGAACAGGCGCGATCGCTCAGCTAATTCTTTCAGGAAGACTAAACAAGCCTGGCGTTTGGTCGGTAGAACAAGCGCTATCTACTCCCTTATTTGAAGAGACTTTGGCTCAAAGAAAAATAGCAATCAAGCAGGACTTTTAAGACTTGCATAGCTGCTAGCTTTTTCTTTTGGATCCTAGAAAGTCTTAGATAAAGATTTTAGACACAAGCACAGGACTATGAGATCTCAATCAACAAATTAATATCTTTGACATTAGAATCGAGCCAATGTTCTAGTGACAAGAGACTTCACTGACAAGCTGCTCAAAGTTAGCAACAGACCTTTCAACGATAGATAAACTATCTTGCCAAAACTGCGGCTGGCTGAGGTCCTTTTGAAGATGGTGTTGGACAACGGCTTCAGCACTCATCGTGCCCGTATCACGCAGTAGGCGGGTGTAGCGCTGGTTGAACGTCTCCTGGGCATGGGGACTATGGTCGGGGGCAGGCTGTTGCGCGTAGATACCTAGACTAAAGAGATAGCCAAATAGATAGGGATAGTTGTAGAAGCCTAAGCTAGATATAGAGAAGTGTAGTTTGCTAGCCCAGAAAAGATTGTCATACTGGCTAAGACTTTCTTCAAACCAAAGCTGCCAGCTTTGATCCATCATCTCACACAGCTGATCAGGGCGAAGTGGACCAATCTTACGCGCTTCTACCAAACGCTTTTCAAACTCAAACCTAGCTGGAATATTGAGTAAAAAGATACCGGCACTTTGGGCATCTTGCCAGGCAATCTCTAGCTTTTGAGCAGGCGTATCGGCCTGCGCCATCAAAGCTTCGCGAACGAGGGTTTCAGCGAAAATACTGGCCGTTTCTGCTAAGGTCATTGGGTAGCGACATTTCATCGCTGGCAGATCGCGCATTACCCAGTTGTGCCAGGCATGACCAAGCTCGTGAGCCAGCGTGAGTACATTGGTCATGGTGCCTTCGTACGTCATGAAGATACGCGGCTCTCTAGGATTAGAGAATTTGGTACAGTAGGCACCAGTAGCCCGGTTGGGCGTTGGTTGACTATCTATCCAGCCTTTTTGGGCCATCATGATGGCAAAGTCTCCCATCTCTGGGGTGAGCTGATTAAAGGCATTCGCAATGAGAGCGATCGCCTCTTCAAACTCAATTTTCTGCCCATAGTCCTCTTTAGAGACTGGAGCAGGCGCCATCACATCCCAGGGATGCAGTCGAGATTGACCTAATGCCTTAGCCATTGCGTTTAGGGCCCTCTGTCCGATTTCCCGATTTCGATAGGTTGTTTCCATCAACGCATCAAGCGTCGCTCGATCGATTCGGCTCTGGTGACAGCTTTTGTCTAAGTAGTGGAGCTGACGCCGGTGTGATCGTTTCTTAGCTTCTTCTAGACGCCAACCGTTGATTGCATTGAGGCCCGCTGCAACAGGCGCCTGCTGGGTAGCCCAGATACTACGAATAGCGTCCCAGGCGGCCTTACGAGTTTCCGCATCAGGATGGCTTAGTAAGTTTGCGGCCTGGGCTAGTCCCATCTTTTCAGCTTGCACCTCGCACTTGAGCGTACCGGCTAGCTCGGTGTAGAGATTGCCCCAGGTATGGAGTCCATTAGTAGCTAGCGCAGTTATTAGCTGCTCTTGAGCAACGCCGAGCAGGAAATCTTTTTCTTTGCGACTGTGATGAAGTAGAAAATCTATTTCGCTCAGCGCTGGGTCTGCGAGAAGGGCAGTAATGAAATCTTCGCTAGCGCGCTGGAGAAAGACATTAAATGGCGTCATGCCTTCTAAGAGGTCGGCGCTAAGCTTTTGGAGGATGGGCATCCAGCTATTGGCGTTGGCATCTTGCGTGTCGATGCTAAGGGCGGTGTAAATATAAGTACTCACGTTGCCCAGTCGCTTGTGAACATCGTTGCGCTGTAAATGAATCGGTCGAATTTGCTCAATTAGGGCAGCGTAGTCGCTGGGCTCAATCGCTTCAGCCGTAACGACTTTGGCGGTGAAAGGTTGGCAAGCGGTGGCGATCGCATCGATATCTTGCCGTAGCTGATCGACGGTAGTTGCAATCAGCGGGTCAGCAGTACTAGAGAAAAAGCGAGCGTTGTTCCAGGTTGTGGGGTAGGCGGTGGCTAGGCGGTTTAGGGTTTGCATAGGGAAAGTAGAGAGGGTAAGAAATCGCTGCTTTGGAGAGAAAGCAAAGGTCAGAAAACAAATCCTATGAGGAAGGCGAAATGCTAGCAACTCTTTTTAGCTAACACCTAGCTAACGCAGTCGATGATAGCGGTCAGAGCGAAAAGCGTAATAGGCCACGTTGTCAGTGAAGTAGGGAACAAGACAGAATAATGACGATGGTGGGTTCGATCACTGGGATAGGTTATGAGTAGTTTAATTGGAAAACGCTTGCAGGGGGGTAAATACAAACTTGAGTCGGTGCTAGGCCGTGGAGGGTTTGGACTCACGTTTAGAGCCCGTCAGGTATATCTAGAACAAGTAGTCGTCATCAAGACGCTCAATGAGTCTTTTTGGACAGCGCCGAACCTGGATGATTTACAGCGGCAGTTTCAAGATGAGGCTAGGCGACTAGCGCTGTGCCAGCACCCTAACGTGGTACGGGTGACTGACTTTTTTGTAGAAGATTTTTTGCCCTATATGGTGATGGACTATATCCCGGGGCGATCGCTCTACGATATTGTTTTTGATCCTTCGAATGGACCGCAGCCGCTGAGCGAGACCATTGCGCTTAGATACATCCAGCAGATTGGCAACGCCTTACAGGCTATTCATACCAAGGGACTGCTGCATCGAGATGTCAAACCGCAAAACATCATGGTTCACGACCTCACCGGAGAAGCTATTCTAATTGACTTTGGCATTGCTCGTGAGCTGACTCCCAACCCGTCGCAAACGCACACCAGCATTGTCTCAGAAGGCTATGCTCCCATTGAACAGTACTTGCCCAAAGCGCAGCGCTCGGCAGCGACAGATGTGTATGGACTTGCAGCAACCTTGTATCTGCTACTGACAGCAGAGGTGCCAGTAGCAGCCGTGTTACGCGATCGCACGCCAATAATTCCCATTCAGCAGCTACGCCCAGAAATTAGCCAGGTGGTAGTAGATGCGATCACGCAGGGCATGCAGATTGAGCTAAAAGATCGGCCTCAATCTGTTGCTAGATGGCTATCGCTACTGTCCACGCCCCAGAAAACAAAACAGCAGACTGGATTTCTCAACCGCCCACAATCGTCGGCTTCTAAGCGCAAGCCATCCGTCCCGCTACCGCCCGCTTCTCCCTCACAGTTTCCCACTAAAGTCGTCGCGCCAGCCTACCAGTCAGACTACCCAGTGCTACCAGTCAACACTTCTGCAAAGACGGTCGCAGTTCCAGCGCCTGGAACCCACCAAACAAGAGTAGGACCTGTTAATCAGCCAGTCAATCGACCGATTAGTCGCTCAGATGACAGTAGCGCTCAAAAGCGAGGAAGTGGCTGTGGTTTGTTGACAATCTCCTTGCTGCTAATTGGGCTAGCTGCAGCCGGTGGTTTTTGGACAGTGCAACAGATTCTGGGTAGAGAGACAGATCCTTCAATACTTGATTCAACAGAGATTGAAATTCCAGAACCGATTCTAGAAGAACCGATCGAAGTCGTCCCAGAAGAAGATGAGTTGGAAGATGCTCAAGAGCAGGTAGATGAAGAGTCGGAAACCCTAAGCGAGACCTTAGAAGAACCTACCGAGGTAGTTCCACTGCCGCCTGAACCAGAACAACCGACTGAGGCCAGTGAGCAAACGCCCCCTTTACTGCTAGGCGATAGCGGTAATCCAGATAATCTTCAGCCGGGAACCTCTAATGAGATTGTGCCGATTCCTGGTCTGCCACCCGGTAGCTCTCAAAGTAGAGTAGAAGGGCGATTAGGTAGCCCAACTCAGTCTTCGACTGTGAATGGCTTTCCCACAAGCGTTTATAGCTTGATGCCAAATCGGGTCAGGCTAGCGTATGTGTTTGATCCTAACTCGAAGAAAGTGCGGCAGTCAGAAGTCACCTTTTCACCTGCTGTTGATCGCTATCAAATCCGGGCAACCTTACTCTCGACACTAGAAGGAAAATCTACGGTGGAGATTGAAACAGGACTCAATGCGGTGATTGATCGAGAGCGCGATCACTATGACTTTACTACGCAGGAACTATCAGGCACGATTACACGCAATCGCCATGGCTATGTCCACATCTATGTTAGAGGCTAAAGGCCAGAGACTAGAAAGTTAGCGTCTAGAAGATCCCTCTTTACACGGATGTTGCTATACACTTTGAGCACTACACTAAGTGGCTCTAATTCGGCGGAGCTATCTTCATGACGACAGTTCAGCAGTGGCATACGCTCAGCATTGACGACGTAACAGCAGCACTTGACACAGACACTAGCAACGGACTCTCGGCAGAAGAAGCTAAAAATCGACTGAATGAATATGGTCCTAATGAGCTAGTAGAAACCGGAAGACGCAGCCGTCTGAGGATCTTGCTCGATCAGTTTTCCGACATTATGCTGCTAATGCTAATCGCAGTGGCGGTTGTAGCAGCGGTATTGGATCTACGGGCTGGGAACTTTCCTAAAGATGCGATCGCCATTGGCGCGATTGTTCTTTTAAATGCAGTTCTAGGTTACTTTCAAGAAAGTAAAGCAGAAGATGCGTTAGCTGCGCTTAAAGGATTATCTTCTCCAAACGTAACCGTTGTGCGATCTAGCCAGACTAGAGAAGTCTCTGCCAAGCAGCTAGTACCAGGTGATCTTGTTCTGATAGAAGCAGGGAATCAGATTGCGGCAGATGGGCGGTTGTTGGAGTCTGTCACACTACATGCGAGAGAATCTGCTTTGACGGGTGAGGCAAAGGCAGTAGAGAAGCAGGCAAACATGGTTCTTGCGGCTGATACTAACCTGGCTGAACAGAAGAATCTGGTTTTTCAAGGAACAGAAATTGTTCATGGCCGGGGCAAGATGCTAGTGACTAGAACTGGCATGAAAACTGAACTTGGCAAAATTGCCACTATGATTCAGTCTGTGTCTGAGCTAAGAACCCCCTTGCAGCAGCGGCTAGATCAGCTAGGTAGAACGCTGGTTGTCGGATCGCTTTCCCTAGTGGCATTAGTTGTCATTGGTGGCTCATTAGCAATGGGATGGTCTGCTTTCGAAGAGCTGCTAACGGTATCGCTAAGCATGGCGGTAGCTGTGGTGCCAGAAGGCCTCCCGGCTGTGATCACTGTGACTTTGGCACTGGGTACGCAGCGAATGGTCAAGCGACAGGCGCTGATTCGACGGTTGCCTGCAGTAGAAACGCTAGGATCGGTGACAACCATCTGTTCTGATAAAACCGGCACGCTGACGCAGAACAAGATGGTTGTACAGCACATACATGTATCAGGATTACCGTTTGAGCAGGATTTTGAAGTCAGCGGACAGGGCTATGTGCCAGAGGGTGAATTTCGATTGAGTGGAAAAAAAATTGAGCCCCTAGAAAAACCAGCGCTCGCTCTTCTTCTGTTGGACTGTGCGCTTTGCAACGACGCAGCATTGCAAACCGAAGTCGATGACCAAGGTAGCCATAAGTGGGTAATTGTTGGAGATCCAACTGAAGGTGCTTTAGTGACGCTAGCGGCGAAGGCAGGCCTAGAAAAGAAAACGTTAGAGTACGAGTTTGAGCGACTAGCGGAATTCCCATTTTCTTCTGAGCGGAAGCGAATGAGTGTTGTTGTCTCTGTGCCAAAGAGTAATCGGTTGGGAATTAACGCGCCATATGCAGTTTTTGCGAAAGGGTCAGCAGAGCTGCTGCTAGCATGCTGTAGTCAAGTTGGGAAAGGAGCGCGATCGCTCACCGAAGCAGATAGAAAACAGATCTTAGAAAAGGTAGACTCCTTTGCATCCGCAGGCGGTCGAGTATTAGGCTTTGCCTATCGCCCGATAATGGAGAAAGTGCTAGCAGAAGGCTCTAACAGCGCTCAGCAACTGACGGAAGCCGACGTAGAGAAAGATTTGATTTGGCTAGGCTCAGTCTCTATGATCGATGCTCTCCGCCCAGAAGTAAGAGAAGCTGTCAAACGCTGTCAGCAGGCAGGTATTCGTCCAATTATGATTACTGGCGATCATCCGCTTACAGCCAAAGCGCTCGCTGCGGACCTTGGACTGGTGAACGAACACAGGGCGAGCGCTTTGGCTGGGCAAGAAATAGAAAAGATGAGTACAACAGAATTGGAGTCTGTTGTTTCCTCGACTAGCGTTTATGCCAGAGTCTCGCCTGAACATAAACTGCGAATCGTGCAGGCGCTGCAGGCTCAAAAACAAGTGGTGGCAATGACAGGGGACGGTGTGAACGATGCACCGGCACTAAAGCAGGCCGACATCGGTATTGCCATGGGCATTACCGGTACCGACGTCAGTAAAGAAGCTAGCGATATGGTTCTGCTAGATGACAATTTTGCTTCAATTGTGGCTGCTACAGAAGAAGGAAGAGTTGTTTACGGTAATATTCGAAAGTTCGTCAAGTATATTTTGGGTTCCAACATTGGAGAAGTGATTACGATCGCGCTTTCTCCTTTGTTGCTACCGATTGTTGCTGTTCCACTGACGCCGCTACAGATCTTGTGGATGAACTTAGTGACCGATGGTTTTCCGGCTTTAGCTCTAGCACTAGAGCCATCGGAGCCAAACATTATGGACAGGCCGCCGCACGATCCAGAAGAGAGCATTTTTGCTAGAGGGCTCGGCGCGTATATGGTGCGAGTAGGGATAATATTTGCGATTTTGGCAATATCACTAATGCTATGGGCGTATGGCTATACTCACAGCGAGACAGGACTAGCGATCGGCAGCCCAGAGCGATGGAAGACAATGGTATTTACTATGCTGTGTTTGTCTCAAATGGGCCACGCGATCGCCGTTCGTTCTAGCAAGCGATTGGCACTAGAGATGTCTCAGTTCTCTAATCCCTACGTGCTGCTAGCGGTTGTCGTCACTACTCTCTTGCAGCTACTGCTGATTTACGCTGCCCCCTTACGTAACTTTTTTGGTACGCACTATCTATCAATAACGGAGTTGCTAGTTTGTGTTGGCTTTAGCTCGCTGTTGTTCGTCTGGCTAGAGCTAGAGAAACTATTTATCCGCAGTCGAACCAAGCACGCAACTCACCCAGACCTTTCACTACGGCCTTAAGTCAAAAGGAGAATCAAACTACGCCGTATACAGCTTACTAAGGCCTAACGCAGCTAGGCCTTTACGATAGGCGATAGAAGTTTGGTCAGCTTCAATGTGCGTTTCTACGCTTAGATCGAGAGGGAGATCTTCTGGGTATTGAGCTTCGACAATCTCCTTGTCTTCATTGAAAATTTGATAGTTGAAGTCGTAGACCGGTTCGAGTGGCTGATCTTTGTCAAAGTTACGGGCGATCGGACAAAAGACGCGGGTTTGGCGAGCGGATATCGGAGAGGCCGCATTCAGAATGCACAGGCGGCCCTCATTGGGAAAATGGACGCGAAGCAAAGCAGTAAAGGGAAGGAAAACCTCGAAAGCGCGGAGCCATTGGAAGTTCTTCGGAGCGTGGTGCTGAAATCCTTTGGGAAAATTACTAACGGTGCTGATGTAGTCGGCCTTGAGTCCGTGAGCCGTGGGCGTAACGCTATAGCTAGGTACGACAGGATTGTTGCGATCGCCAAAAGACTCCGAATGCACCCAGGCAAAATGCGCTACATCTAGAAAGCCCTCCATCTGCCGTCCCGCCGCCGCACTGACATCTACTGAATTTGGCAAGATAGGCTGATAGTCATCGTTTTCCCACTCAGGAAAAGCAGGCAGCGGCGTGTTTTCATCCCCACTCAGCGTTGTCCAAACTAGACCGTAGGCTTCTTTGACCGGATAGGTCTTTAGACAGAGCCGAGCTGGAATTTTGGCCTCTGGATTAGCCGGTATCTTAGTGCACTGACCGCTAGCGCTGTAGTGAAACCCGTGATATTTACAGATGAGTTGTTCATTTTCAATGTGGCCCATACTTAGTGGCACGCCACGGTGAATACAGATATCGTTAGCTACGCAAAGCTGCGAACCCGATGAGGCTGGGGGTCGCCAAATCACCAGCCGCTGATCGAGCAGCGTGGTGCCAACCGGCTCAGTTGTGACGTCTTTGCTAAAGGCGATAGGGTACCAGAAAGGTGCGATCGCATCCCAATCCGTCTCAGAGAAAGTGCAGTTCTTGGGATAGCGCTTCTTAGCGCTGTGACCTAGGCTGTTGGGCTTTTTCGGCGCAGCCAAAGAATTCGCAACTGTCATTTTCAAGGACTCCATACTGCATTGATCTTAGGGCTGATCCTGACGGAAGGGTTCCGATTGTTCTGTTACATACATAACGGTTAGGACTGTGTTGATGTACTGGGTGTGCGTGTACTGGGTGTCCGCATTAGAGCCATAAGTAGCTCATTGCATCGCCTAGAGAAGCGGGAGAACGAAGGAAACTGATAGATGAGCACATGCCTATGCTCTAGCCAGACTAGTGTGATGACTAGCTGATGGAACAGCCTATGTAACGCCCAACGAACTGACAATTTACCCCGACGAGCATACCGCAAATGCTCACCATGAAACTGTAAATGCACGGCTTCGTCTTGTAAGATTCTCTCGAATAGCCGCCTTGCTTGAAAATCACTGCTAGCTTTGGCGAGCGTAGAATAGTAGGCGATCGCAATTACTTCCGCGCTCAACAGTACCGAAATCATCATCTCCCATCCACATAGCTGCCGCACCTGACGAAAGAGTCCATCGCTCCACTGCTTCTCAATCGGCTCTATGTCATTCGAGCGCAGCGCCTTTGCCATGTAGTGAGCATGGCGTTGTTCTTCTTTGATAAATTGCTGTATCGCGATTAGATAGTCTGGATCCTCAGCTTGCTGGGCATGAAGGATAGCAAGTGTTTTTAGCGTTCTGCCTTCTGAGCATTCTCCTAGCTGAAAGACTTTGATTGAATCAACTAGCTGAGAGTCGAGTCGTAGCGTCGAAAAATCAATCTCTTTAGCAAACTGATGCCACCGTTTTGTATTTTGAGAGAAAGTAATTGCCCAGTTCTTGCTAGTACCAATATCGACGTCACTGCGCTGGTTTTGACTAGGTGCCGTTGCAATCATTAAAAGTATCTCGACTCAAACTTGCGTGTAATATTTGCTACACACCTCAAGTCATCTTTTCCGAAGAGTGAGGTTTGAAAGGATACAGTGTCAGAAGCCCGATTGAAAAGTGCCAAGCGAAGTGACCAAAGCCGAAGTAGCCAAAGCTATAGTGGGAAAGCTGACTGATGTAGATTTCCAGCTCGCAGTCACTCTAGCCAGTCGCTTTAGCCAGTTAGCCAATCGGAGACACCCCTTATGTCCGCCGCTCGAGAAAGACCCCCTGATCTACAGGAAACAGCCGCGGGCGACGGGACGCAGCCAGGTGAAGTGCAGCCAGATGAGCCCCCGCTAGACAAGTTACCTCTAGACGATACTCGGTTCAGCCTATTCCAACTGTGGAATATGAACCTTGGTTTTCTAGGCATTCAGTTTGGCTGGGGGCTGCAAATGGCCAATATGAGTTCCATCTTTGAATACCTTGGAGCTAGCGCTCATAACTTGCCGATCTTATGGTTAGCAGCGCCATTGACAGGACTGATTGTGCAGCCGATTATTGGCAATCTTAGTGACCACACGTGGAGTGCTTTGGGACGCAGACGGCCTTATTTATTAGGTGGGGCGATCGCGGCGGCAATTGCGTTAGTACTTATGCCAAGTTCATCCACCTTATGGATGGCGGCAGGGCTGCTGTGGCTGTTAGACACGAGTGCCAATGTGAGTATGGTGCCGTTTCGGGCATTCGTCGGCGACCTATTGCCTAAAAAGCAGCGCACGCAGGGGTTTGCTATGCAAAGTGTGATGGTTGGACTAGGGGCAATTACAGCTTCTAGCATGCCTTGGCTGCTCAGCCATTTGTTTGGAGTGGATGCCTCAACGAGTCCTAGCCAACGCATTCCACTAACAGTAGAGTTCTCTTTTTATATAGGCGCAGCGCTATTTTTAGGAACAACGGTTTGGACGGCAGTCACCACTCCAGAGTCACCACCCAAAGATCTAGCTCAATTTGAACGGCGGCAGGCAGAACACGGTGGCATCTTTAATAGCCTGCAAGAAACGTTGCAGGTACTGCGGCAGATGCCGAAGACGATGCAGCAGCTAGCCTTGGTACAGATATTTACCTGGCTAGGAATTTTCTGCTTTTTTCTATATTTTCCGCCAGCGGTGGCTCGCAACTTGTTCGGCGCAGCCCAGAACGATGCAGCTTTGTACAATGCAGGAATTGAATGGGCTGGCCTGTGTTTTGCTATGTTCAACGCAGTTTGCATTCCCTTTTCTCTACTGCTGCCACGGTTAACCCGTCGTATTAGTCGCAAGGCGGTTCACAGTATTTGCTTAGCCTGCGGTGGGGTTAGTTTGGTTTCACTGCTGCTAGTGCATCAGCCTTGGATGCTGTTGCTGCCGATGGTGGGGTTCGGATTGACTTGGGCAAGTGCTCAATCGATCCCCTACGCAATTTTGACTTATGCCATTCCCAATCAGCAGCGAGGTATCTATCAGGGCATTTTCAACTTTTTTATTGTGCTGCCAGAGATCGGCATTGCCTTAGGATTTGGCTGGGTCATGGAACACTGGCTGCATGACAATCGGCTGATGGCAGTGGTGATAGGCGGTTTCTTTTTGCTGGTGGCGGCAGTAATTATGCCGTTTGTACAGGTACAGCAACTATCAGAACCGCTACCGGAACCAGTCTCCGCGCGCAGGCCAGTAGAAATATCAGGACACACATCGGAGCAATCGGCAGATAGTGCAACTGAGAAGAGCGATCAATTAGACGATTGTCCCAGAGCTGTAGATTCCGCTGACGACAGCCGTTTGGGAGAGCCTGCAACCTCATGACAACCGATACCTTTCCCAAATTAGTTAAGTTAGACCGGTTGTCTCAGCTCTTGCTGCTAGCAGTAACAGTGCTGATATACAGCGTGTTAGGAATGGCGATCGCCAACTCACTATTTGTTAGTCATGTAGGGGCTAAGCATTTGCCCCAGGCATTCATTTTGATTGGGCTGTGCTCAATGCCCGCCTACGCAGTGTTCTCGCAGATCGTAGATCGCTACAGTCGACCGCAGCTTTTTCGCTATGTGCTGCTGATATCTGTGGGTGTCATCTTAGGACTGCGACTGTTGCTACTTCAAGAGTCTGCCTATGCCTACTACATTTTGCTAATTGCGATTTTCTTTCAATGGGACTTTCACAACAATGTGCTCTATCCCAGCCTGTTGACGGACTATTTTACGACGCTTGAGTATAAGCGCTACGCCCCCTATATTGGCATTGCTCAAGCCGTAGGTACGCTGTTAGGAGGGGGTCTAACCGCACTGCTTTCGCACTATTTTAGAACCCGAGATCTACTGTTGTTCATGCCGGTGGTGTTCTTGATTGGGGTGGCGCAGCTGATCTATCTAGAGCGATCGCAGCGGCGGGTAAACGTAGGCGAGGCCAATCATTCTACAGGTATTATCGAATCGCTACGCACTTTCCCAGAGCTAGTAAGACGCTATCCACTAGCGCTATTTCTAGCTAGTAGCAGCTTCTTACTAGTCATTATCTACACCAGCTCTGAATTTTTATGGTTCAGCATCTACGGTAGCCACTTTAGTGAACAAGCGCTGACCGGCTTTTTGGGCGGAATGCGAATTGTTATTAGTCTGGTACAAGTGGCGGTCATCTATGGAGCGACGCGGCCCCTACTAAAAACGTTGGGTGTAGCACAGATGAATCCGGTGTATCCACTCACCACCCTAGCCAGCTTTGCCGGGCTACTCTTCCACTTTGGTTTGCCTGCGGCGATAGGACTGCATGTTAACGGCGATGCTCTGTATAAGGGGATCAACCTACCTGTCCATCAGCTTAACTACAACGCAATTCCGCGAGAGTTCGTTGGGCGGATTCGTTCGTTGAGTGATGGACTTATCTACGCGGTAGGGCTGACCTTGGCTGGAACGCTACTTTGGATCAGTGAAACCAGGTTAAGCCTGGTTCAGGTTGCTTGGCTTGTAACGGGTCTGACAGTACTGCTGCTGCTAGTGCGTCTACCAATGGGACGATTTTACGCGAGCGGTCTAGAGGCGATGATTCGCTCAGACAGTCTAGATCTCGATGAGTTTGATCTATATCCCATTCAGCTAACGCCCCAGTCCACCACAGCCGTTAAAGATCTGCTAACTGACGGCGATCGCTATAGCCAGATCAAAGGACTCGAACTGGCAGCGCGCATGGGTCATCCAGATCGGTTTCTTCTAGAAGTAGAATCGATTGTGGTGAGTTCACATGCCTCTCATAGCCCACCTGATAGCCAAGTCTACGAACACGTTATTGCGCTGTTTAGTCATAGTTCGCCCGAGCTTCAAGCAACATTTAGCTCTAAGCTACAGGCTCCTGAGCTAAGAGCTTTTGCTTTAGAAATACTACTAATCAATCACGATATTCCAGCGGCGAAAGACATTAAGAAGTGGCTAGCTGACCCTCATGAAGATATGAGAATACTGGCCAAGATTGCCTACCTAATCGCAAATTCTTCTGACTCAGCTCAAGCCTCAGCAGACTTCGTCCCACATGGTGCCGTAGAGGGTATAGAGGAAGCCGACGCTGCCTTTTGGCCTAATCCGCTTACGCCTAAGGCTGCGCGCATCATCACACGAGTCGTTGCCTACAGCAAAGAGCCGCGTCTAGCACCGCTTATTCCTAACGTCGTCTTGACACAAACTAGCCCTGATATTGTTCGCACTGGACTAGAGGCGCTACAGCCGCTTACCTATCGAGGTGATGATGCCACCGCTTATATGGCTCAAAGTAAGCTGAATCACTACGATCCTACGGTCAAAATTGCGGCTCTAAACCTGCTGCGGATTAATTGCTGTGACCAGGCACTACCTGCCATCGGTGACTGCTTAGGCGATGACGATCCGCGTGTACGAGCACAGGCGGCTAGAGCTCTAGCTGCATACGGTCGGGCGGGGGTTGATCTAGCCAAAGCTAGCTTAAACAATACCCAGGTTGAGGTAGTGAATGCGGCCATTACAGCGATTGGTCTAGTGCGATCGCGCTACGCAAGCAATGTGTTGTTTGACTACTTGGCACCAAGCTATGCACTACTTTCTGATACTTGTCGCTGGCAAGCACAGATACCTACTCAGGCGCCTAGTTGGCAGGCGCTGAGCGTAGCGATTGTCGACTATCATAGTCGTCTGATTCAGAAAGTACTCTATATCCTCTCAGCACTAGGGCATGCTCGTACGGTGAACGCTGTGAACCGGCTGCTAGCGACTAATGCTCAAGTAGAATTAGAAAACGCTATCGAAGTACTTGCTTCACTTAACCATCGGCGATTTGTGGTGCCGCTGATGCCACTACTAGAAGCCTTAGTATCACCATCGACCACAGAGTCTGTAGGGGAGGAAATTAGTAGAGTTACGCCAATCTGGTTGAAGACAAAAGGCTACCGGCTGCTGTTAGAGGCTTTAGAATCAAATGACCGTTGGATTAAGTCAGGCGCACTCATTGCTTTGGCAATGGTTCCAGCTACGCTAGTGAATGATCCAGATCCGTTTGTAAAACAGGTAGCGAGTCAAATCTTTGAAACTACTTTGCCTGCTAAAACCGTTATGAACCGATTGCTGCTATTGAAGAGCGTTTCACTATTTAAGAATCTCTCGCTAGACGAGCTGATGCTGATTGATGAGAATCTAGATCAAACCCAAGTGCTTGCGGGCGCGACGATCTTCACCGAGGGTGACCTTGCAGCTCACTTATACATCATTGCTGAAGGGCAAGTGCAGCTTGTTAAAGAGATTGATGGAGCGAAGCGATCGCTGCGACAGATAGGGAAGGGCGACTATTTTGGTGAGGTTGCTTTGTTTGACGATGCACCGCTGTGGGACGGCGCGATCGCACAGACAGACTGCACCCTGCTAAAGCTAGAGAAAAATCAGTTCTTGAGTTTGATCACTCAGCGGCCTCACATGATTTTAGAAATCTGTCGCTTTTTGAGTCAGCGACTCCGGCAAACCGACCACTACCGCTTAGAAAAGACTACTGACATGCGACCGTTGTTAGAAAGGCAAGTCGATAGCTAGTCGTCTTTGGAATAACTCTAAGCCTTGTGAGCAGGAACATTCTAGAAAGAGTTCTTCACCCGGCTTTTCTGGCAATGAAGCTCTCTTCTACGCCGGAAATATCCAGTACTGATGCCCTCATCACTTCTATGAAACCGCGTAATCGCCTGAGCTGATGTCGCCTGGGTAGATAGGCCAAATGTATAGTCAATTTCGGCGCTCTCCATTCCGGTAGAAGATCTATCAATTGCCCACTCTCTAACTCTGTTTGAATTAGCCAGCGGGGCATTACCGATAGTCCTAGTCCAGCTAGGGTTGCACGGCGTAGGGCAAAGATATTGTTCGTACTCATTCGCACTGGGGGCGCGATTGAAATTGTCTTCCCAAGTAAGTTGGTTAATGGGATTTGCCCACCCTCGAAAGGGCTAAGCGCAATAAAGGGGAATTTAGCTACTGCTCTAGGTGTTTCTAGAGAGCCAAAGTGCGTGATTGCTTCAGGAGCACCAACTACCAACCGCTCTACTTCACCCAATGGTTCTACTTGGAGTGAATTATCTTGAATAGGCCCGATTTTGATCCAGCAGTCGCATCCCACTTCTGAAAATCGAATGTTGCCATCTTCTAATTGCCAAGAGAGGGAAATCAGCGGATGCTGCTGCTGAAACCGAAGGGCTATGTCTATCAAATGAAGCTGTCCAAGTGCAACAGGTGCTACAACTTTCAGCCCGCCTCGCAGCATTTCACCAGTCTCTATATGCTTTTCTTCTAAGGCCTCCCAGTCATTTAGCAGTTGCCGACTATCTGCTAACAGCTCCGCGCCTGCTTCTGTCAACGAAAGAGAATGCGTGGTCCGTCGCATCAGCTGAGTCTGAAATCGAGACTCCAGCTCAGCTAGCTGACGGCTGACCGACGGTTGAGACAAGCCTAAATCGCGAGCGGCAGCGCTGATGCTGCCTGCATCGGCAATACGCACAAATGTTTGTAGAAGGGTTAGTCGATCTAGTGACTTACTCACAGACTGTCAGCAATAGGTTTGGTTATACGCAAAAAGAATAACAGCTATTTTTGTTACTCGTCTACCAGATATTTTTCCCAGCTGCCATATTGGATTGAGAGACCCCCGAAAGAGGACACACTAAGTGATAGCAACCAACAAAACCTTCCAGCTCGGTAACGAATTAGCCGTCAACCGCATAGGCTATGGTGCGATGCGCTTGACTGGACAACCAGGAAATTTTGGCCCATACCCACAGTGGGAGAATGGAAAAGCGCTTTTGCAAAGGGCTGTAGAATTGGGCGTGAACTTCTTCGATTCAGCGCGTTCATATGGACCCGAATATGTAGATAGGCTCATCGGAGAAGCAATCAACCTAAAACATTCGCCAACGGTCGTTGCGACCAAAGGCGGTATAGACAAGCCCGCGCCTGGCAATATTCAGGTGGATGGTTCAGCAGCAACACTCACCCGACAGATTGACGATGCATTAAAGAATTTAAAGGTAGATAGAATAGATCTTTTTCAACTGCACCGGATCGATCCAAAAACGCCGATCGAAGAGTCGGTAGAAGCATTAAGAGCAGCACAGACAGCGGGGAAAATCCGGTTGATTGGGCTTTCGAATGTGAACCGAGTGCAGCTAGACCAAGCACTGTCTGTAGCGCCAATCGCCTCCATTCAAAATCGATTCAACCAAGCCGAGCAAGAGCAGAACTCACTTGTAGACTATACAGCTCAAAGAGGTATTGCGTTTATTCCCTATGGCCCGTTAGGGGCTAATCCGATGAAGCAAGGAGCAACCTTACCTGCACAAGCAGCCTTGGCTTGGCTATTGATGCGATCGCCCAACATCATTGTCATCCCTGGTACTACCTCAATTGCTCACTTAGAAGAGAATATGACTGCCTGGAATCTCGTTCAGTAAACTCAGGTGAAGATTTCAGGTAGCCCCGATGATAAGACTGCTGATAACGTTGCGCTTTGACGACACTTTAAATGCTGAATCAATGCTAAATCAATCCTGTTACCTCTCACTTATTGACTCTAGCGGTCCTCTCTAGACTTCTTCCATAGAGATACGAGCGAGAAATACGAGCGTGCAGAAGAGCAGCTATACAACAAAGGTCGTTAATAAGGTCGTTGATAACGCTGTAAGCTGTGTAAGGGCCTAGCTCATCAAGGTCATGGTTGGTAGCGATTTTGCGAAAGAGCCTGTGAGAAAAGTTGCTGTGATTCACGAGTGGTTCGCAAGTTGCGCTGGTTCAGAGAAAGTTGTCCAACAGATTCTAGATATCTATCCTCAGGCACATCTTTATAGCCTGGTCGATTTTTTGCCGGCGCATCAACGTGCGTTTATTCAAGATAAGCCAGTTACGACATCGTTTATTCAGCAGCTTCCTTTTGCGAAACGTGCTTTTCGCAGTTACTTACCGCTTATGCCTTTAGCGGTAGAGCAGTTTGATTTATCTGCCTATGACCTTATTATTTCTAGCCATCATGCGGTAGCTAAAGGGGTAATTACCCGCCCCGATCAATTGCATATTTGCTATGTACATACGCCTTTACGCTATGGGTGGGAATTTCAACACCAGTACTTAAAGCACGCTAGTTTGGACAAAGGACCAAAAAGCTGGTTCGTTCGGGTGGTTTTGCACTACTTGCGCCTGTGGGATGTGATGAGCGCGAATAGAGTTGATTGCTACGTTGCTAACTCGCGCTATGTTGCTAGGCGAGTAGAGAAAACCTATCGTCGTAGCGCTTGTGTTATCTATCCCCCTGTAGATACGCAGCGATTCGTAGCAGATGCAAAGCGAGAAAATTTTTATTTGACAGTGTCACGGTTTGTTCCTTATAAGCGCGTAGAATTAACCATTGAGGCGTTCAATCAGTTAGGTTTGCCCCTCGTTGTCATTGGAGATGGTGATAGTCGCTTAGCTTTAGAACAAACAGCCAAGCGTAACATCCAGTTTTTGGGTTGGCAGCCTGATGATGTTGTTGAAAATTATATGCAGCGCTGTCGAGGTTTTATTTTTCCTCCAGAAGAGGATTTTGGAATTACACCTGTAGAAGCTCAAGCTGCAGGTGCACCTGTTATTGCTTATGCAAAAGGAGGCCAAGCGGAGACAGTCGTTCATGGCAAGACTGGCTTACTTTTTGTAGATCAGACGGTAGAAAGTTTGATAGAGTCTGTCAGACAACTGGACAACAGTGAAGCACTGTTTGATCCAGAGATATTAAGAGCCCATGCTGAAAAGTTCGCAGTAGTCCGCTTTAGAGCTCGTTTTGAGGCTTTTGTGGAGCAAGCTTGGGCGCGGTTCCAAACAGCTGATATTGTTGATAGCTAGGTAGGTAGTTGTTGCTATGATGCCAAGAACGTCCAAAAGTTACCTGTGTTAGGTGCGCCTTGGTTCGAGTGTCCGTAGCTCAAGTCTGTGGTCTTTTACTACTAGATATTGGCAGGAGTCGAAAATAACACATGAGAAATGACGCATGATGAGTTATCTTTCTGTCAAGTCTAAAGAAGATTATACCGCTCACATTCGCCGTGCTATTGCGCCTGTACCTCACTTCTACAGGTTTACTCTAGCTATCATGGTTGGCATTGATGTGCTTTGTCATGGTCTAGCTGGTTTTGTCAGTGTTTGGATTCAACTGCTCAACAGTCAATTTGACCCTTTACTATACTGGCGCCTTTGGCCTGTAATTGGGCTTTTTGTTCTTGCTTATGCATTGGCGGGTCTATACCCTGGTATTGCCATTAATCCAGTTGAAGAACTACGGCGACTGTCGCTGACAACGACTTTGATGTATCTGCTGTTGGGGACATCTATCTTTTTGTCTCAAGGGGTTGAGCTTTACGGCTGGAATATCTTTCTAAGTGCGTGGCTGCTATCTTTACTGCTAGTGATCAGCGGACGCTATGGAGCGCGATCACTTTGCGCCTCTCGGTCTTGGTGGAGATTTCCGGTAGTCATCATGGGAGCAGGTAGATCGGGGGAGGTGGTAATCCACATGCTGCAACAGCATCCGTCTTTGGGATTAGAGCCGGTAGCTGTTCTAGATGACGACCCCAAGAAACAAGGCTACTTAGCGGGCATACCAGTAGTGGGTCCATTGAAAATCGCACCTATTATTGCGAGTGACTTCAAAATTCCTTACGCTATTGTTGCCATGCCAGGGGTGTCTTATCAGCAGCTTTTGCCATTGATAGATCGCTATGGTAAGACATTTCCGCATCTAATTATCATTCCTGATCTGTTTGGTATGGCGGCATTAGGGATAGCTGCCAAAGACCTTGGCGGCGTACTAGGCTTAGAGGTTCATCAGCAGCTATTCTTTCTAGGTCCTAAGTTGCTCAAAGCAGCACTTGATAAGGCACTAGTTGTCCTAATAGGGCTAGCTTGTCTGCCGCTAATTGCTCTTATCAGCCTGTTAGTTTTTTGTGGTTCTTCAGGGCCGATCTTCTATCAGCAAACAAGAATTGGTCGAGGAGGAAAACTATTCAGGATATGGAAGTTTCGATCGATGGTAACAAATGCCGATCAGGTTCTAGCTCAGTATTTTGAGTGTCACCCACAGCTACGAAAGGCATGGGATCAAGATCAAAAGCTTAAGGACGACCCTCGTATTACTCAAATAGGTAAGTTCCTACGGCGAACTAGCTTAGATGAGTTGCCGCAGCTATGGAATGTGCTTAGAGGTGAGATGAGTATGGTAGGGCCTAGGCCAATCGTCAAAGACGAAGTATGGCGCTATGGGGATAAGTTTGATTATTACTCACAGGTACTCCCTGGAATTACAGGGTTGTGGCAAGTATCGGGTAGAAATAACCTTACCTACGCTGAGCGAATCAACCTGGATACTTATTACGTTAGAAACTGGTCAGTATGGCTAGATATTTATATTCTAGCTCGGACTATGAAGGTAGTTTTAGCAGGCGATGGCGCGTATTAGAACGTTGAGCAGTGGGTTGACGCGCAATCAGCTGTGGTTTGCTAGCATGGTGTGCCTTCCCTACGTAATGTATGGCGTCATGCTGGTAATAGCTTACTTGATAGTGACAGCGATGATGCAGCGAGGTCATCAGGTTTGGCAAAAATGCATCGGGACAGGGTTTGGCTGGCTGACAATAGGGCTTCTTTTGAGCGCAAGCTTTGGCATCAATCGGGGGGAGTCCTTCTTACAGCTCACAAATTTTCTCCCGTTCTTTGTGCTGTGGGGAGTATGGGTTACCTCTCCAGCGATGATCACTAGTCCCTTTGCTGTGCTAGAGCGGTTGGCTCGGTGGCTGGTTCTAAGCGCGGTGCCACTATGTGCGATCGCGCTGATAGAATACGCTTTGAAGTTTGAAGGGCTCATTCCACGGATAAAAGCATCTTGGCTACCGATGTGGCTGATAGAGTGGCTCTACGAAGAACCTTACTTTGGTCACCGGGCGCGCAGCTTGTTTGATCATCCTAATGTACTCAGCGCTTATCTCGTTTTAGTGCTGGGTCTAGGCTTAGGATTGGTGCTAAAGGAGACGGTCAATAGAGTATCAACTACTTCTAATAGAGTCGCAGCGAACCCCAGCGCAGTAGCTCGGTATCGACTGGCTTTAGGACTTTCTGTATTACTCTGTCTAGGCGCGATTTTCTGTACGGGCTCGCGCAATGGGCTATTGATCGCCTTGGTGCTAGTGATGATCGCACTTTACATGGCTCGTAGATACAAGCAAGTCTGGATCTCTAGTGTGATCGGTGTTGGGGTTCTAGCAGGTGCAATCAATGCATTTGGAATTGGTGGGCGATCGCTCTCAGGGGATATCTTCATAAACGATCCACGAGTTAGGATTTGGCATTTGGCTATCGACATGATCTACCAGCGCCCCTGGACAGGCTGGGGATTTTCTGGATTAAGGGAGCTTTATACGCCAGGTAGCATTCCTAATAATGACAGCATTTATCATGCTCACAACATTTGGCTCTTTTTGGCAAGTGAATCAGGTGTACCGGTAATGATTGGGTTTAGTGTGATCTGTGGCGCGATATTCTACCGGGCGCTTCGAACCTATTTCGCGAGAAAGACTGGACTGCCCGAGGGCGATCGCGCAATTTTGTTTAGCTATTTGCTGGCATTCTTCGCTTGTCTGTCGTTTTCCCTCTTTGATGTAGTACTGTTTGACGCCCGGCTCAATATTGCAGCTTGGGGACTATTAGCTGCGCTTTATGCGATGTCTGCTCAAGGTGGCAACACTTCGCACAGAAGAAATACCCCTTGATTCCTAATCTTCTCTACAACACTAAGACCAGAGGCTACAATGCTTTAGCTGGTCTTTTTCAAATGCTTTTTTGGCCTAACTTATGCCTGTTGATATTGCGCTTTCCGTTAACCGCACCCTGCAAGTGCCTCTGCTGGTAGTGATTAATTCTATCTTAACTAATACAACCCATAGGACAGAAGAGGTTCCGCTGCGGTTTAATATCGTGGTACCAATTGGCGAAAGCGCTTTCTTTGAAGAAGAGCTAAAGCAAGCTTTCTCGGCTAAATATGATTGCGAGCGGGTAGAGTTTCGAGTTAAAGAGTTCACACCGCCTTCTTATCTAAAACAGTATCTAGACAATAAATTCAGAGAAAAGAAACAGGAAAGACGACTTTCTCGTTACATGCAGTACGCAAGATTATTTTTTAAAGACGTGTTTCCAGATATAGCCCGGATGATTTATTTTGATGCGGATATTATTGTGCTAGGCAATGTGCGATCGCTTTTCACTCAAGGCAACATCCTCACCTCACAAAACTATCTCGCTGCTGTACCTCAATTTTTCCCAGCAATCTTCTACTTTAGTAATCCACTCAAAGTGTTCTCTGATCTTCGTAAGTTCAAAAGTACGTTTAATAGCGGAGTATTACTCACCGATCTCTCTTTTTGGACAGATCAAACTTACAAACTACTCAAGCACTACCTAGAACTAGATGAAAAGAATAACTATCGTCTATATCACTTAGGTGATGAAACTGTCTTCAATTTGATGTTTAAAGATACTTACATCCCATTGACGAAGCAATGGAACTGCTGTGGTTACGGTCAGGCTCACTGGGTAGCAAAGCTTTTGTGGAAGAACCCCGAAAATATGAAAGCTATCCACTGGAGTGGCGGACATCATAAGCCTTGGCAAAGCAAACAAGTAATCTATTCGGACTTGTGGCGCAGCTATATTCCTACCTATTGAGTTGTTGAGGGTTCAAGTTATACAGTGTTGAGTTGTTGAGCATCAATAGGTAGCGTTACAGAAAAGGTGGATCCTTTTCCAAGCTCAGAAACTAGATTGATTTCACCTTGTAGAAGCTCTATTAATTTACTCACGATCGTTAGTCCTAAGCCACTACTCTCTGCTGAGTGAGCTGACGCCTCTCCTACTCTCACGTAGGGTGAAAAGATTCTCTTTTGCTGACTGATGTGGATACCTCTGCCTGTATCACACACAGATAGCGTCCAACGCTCTTCATCAATACTATAGCAGCGAACTTTCACGCTTCCTTTATCCGTATACCGAATCGCATTACTGACTAGATTTATCAGAATCTGCTGTAGGCGCAAACGGTCAATATTGATTTGAGGGGGTGCCTGAGTGCAGTCTTTCACTAGCGTTATTCCTTTCTTTAAAGCTTCGGAAGTCAAGGAATCAACCACCTTACTAACTAGCTCATTCACACAAACTGATTCTATTTTGAGTGCCAACTCGTAAGATTCTTTTCGAGAAACTTCAAGCATGTTGCTTACTAGCGCGGAGAGCCGATTCCCATTATCATAGATCCGCTCAATCTGCTTAATCTCTCTCGCACTTGCAGGTAACTCGGATGATACCCTCCGCTTATTTCTTAGTAGCAAAGAAGAAAGTGTAACTACGGCGTGAATTGGATTCTTCAGCTCATGGGCTAAGTGAGCAGCATTGTCTTTCTGCATCTGCACCAATCGGATTAACTCCTGATTACTCGAGAGCAGTTCAGTGTATGTTAGCTCTACCCGCTCAAGCTGATATTGAGCATATCGTCTGGTCGATCGAGAGATTATACGATTAAGTACCGCATCTACGTTTGTCAAAGTGAGGAGCGTACTTGATTGGCTTGCTGTACTCAAGTCAACGCTAAGGGCTGTTACGACTAGTGTACGTAGTATGCTAAGCTCTCGGAGCATTTCGTCTATATCAAATCCAAGCTCTACGCGAATAGGAATATCTGTCTGGACATTTGATAGAAGACAATCTTTCTCACAGCAACTCTGCGCAGTGTTCTGATCGTCATCAAAAGCTAAGGGCAAACGTTCTGCGATCGCTTCAAGAATCTGCGGAATTCTACTACGTATACCTTCGTATGTCAACCCAGCCTCGTAGCTGCCAACGGTGCTTCGCTGAACTTCGCCTACCCAGGCTTCTATAATCTCATCAGCTTTACAACGTAGAGCAGTGCTTAGGTCTCTCCCTAATTTTTGAGTAGATTCAGCCAAGGCTGTGTCCCGATTAAAATTGGATGTAGCTATCTTGAATCGCTTTAAGTTCAATCCCCGCCCATTGGGGCAAATAATTGCCAGGGCTTGCCCCGTAGGTTCGTACCATTGATTGTAGCTATATTTAGTGTAGCTACAATCAATGGTACGAACAGTTTGGCCCTATCAACTAAGGACCATGCAAGTCATACATCTTGATGTAGACACCAAGCAGTCAAAACAATCGGTGGAATAGGTACTTTCTTTTCATCATTCATGCCGACGTCACTTTCGTTCATACTTTGCAACAGTAGACATCTCTCTTATGGTACATTCTTCAACTGTATTTAAGGTCTTTTTACTTTGTTGTAAGGTACACTCTGTACATCATTGAACTACTATCAACTATTTCTAAAACTATCATAAAGTCTTAAGACTCGATGGATATTATGAAGGAGTAACTAGCTAAACCCATGCTCTCTTTCTTATCTCTATATAACCCTGACAATCCTTCTTTCTATACGCTCCTTGAAGGTAGAAAGAGAACTTCCTTGCTACAAGGTCGCAAGGTGACCAGCTAGCAGATGCATAATCATCGGGAAATATCTCAAACAATAAGTAATTATGCCTATATGAGGATAAAATACTCGGTTTTCCTGCCGTACTTTAAGCCTTCCGCTGCAGGGTCTCGTTGTAGAAAGCTTCTACCATCAAGGAGTAGTTCACTCAAAACATAGTTCATAGGTGTCAATCTAGATCGAGCGTATATACACAAGGTGTCTGTTAATAGCACTCAGCATCTTTTGGGTTATAGAAACCTATGCACCAATGCTTTAGCTCACCTTGAGTCTTTAGAATCTAAGCCTTCTTAAGCCTTCTATGGAAAACACTCTGATAATCCAATGGAAAAGCAGCTGTATAATCTACATCCTTTAAAAGCCCCTATAGAAAACGAAGTTAGAAGGCTATTCAAGATCGCTTTGGGTTACGAACTTTGCCAAGTTGAATGCCGGGTACTAGAGAGCTTTGACATCGTTATTAATGTAGAGAGAAGATACTCGGCAACAGAGAGTTTTTTGCTTCAACAATGTCAGCCAGAACTTGCCTACGATATAGGACTAACAATTAACCAGACTCTAAAGGGAAAGCTAGCACTATCACTCATACGCGAGTTCGATTTGGGGGTGGTTGAGATATCCTTATTGGAACCAGCCACCCCTCGGAATTTTGGCTTGTTCGTTTTGATCGATCGCCAGCCAGCAAAACTCTCTTACCTAGCAGGATCGAAGTAGCCTAACTGGTCTCAATCATATTTGTAAGAACCGCATAGTTCAAGGCTACGTATAGCTCTCGTAAAGTTGCTCAAGACATGCTCATCGGCTAAGACGGGTACTGGACAAGGGTGACTTTACCGAGCGAGCAGTAAGAACCCACGTCGTTGTACGGCGCTAGGGAACGCCTACTAAGCGAGCGGTAAGATATACATCCTCACTTTGCTATAGCCATACTATGTTTGCTATAGCCATAAGCTATGTAGAAGAGAGCATTGATAGCTTGGCGATAAGACCTGTACAGCCGTTTTCGTAACAGGTATCAGCAGTCATAGTAATAACGCTTACTTTCAAATGCCGCTCAACCAGCGCAGCTAAGCGTTGATACATTAGCCTATCTACTGTAGAGCATAGCCGTTGCGCTTCCTGATTCCCCTCCGAAAAAAGAAACTTCTCCACTGGGGTGATGCTGTCTTCTATCCATACGACTAAACGATCAGAGATTAAGTTACAGCTCACCAGCCGAGGTGGCTTGCCTAAACGCTCTTCATAGAGTTGCATTATAGCTGCCGATGTTGTTCTTAATAGCTCATCAATGATAGGGCGGGTCTGTGCTTCGATAGACGAGGAGTGTTCAGCGCTAGCAAATGATGCTGATGGCAAACCCAACGCTTTCTCTAAAACTTGTCTTTCTAGTGACTGACCCGTGTTGTTGTTAGCAGGAACAGGATCTTGCATGAGAGGTTAAAGAATTAAGAGGACTGAAGAAGCAAGCTGCTTTTTCAGCTCTTGTTCGTCAGTACACTCAATAGCCTGTATTGACGAAGCAGCACCAGAGGCGAAACAAGCACTTTAACTTATGTAAATAAATATTAAAGAAAAAGGAATTTTTTTACCACAGGTGCATAGCCGAATAAATTGGGCGGGGTTCAACACCTAAACAAAATTTCTGTGATGTTCTAAGCCTACTTACTCACTGGTTAAAACCATTACAGAGCAACAGATAAGTCTGCCCGCAGCGGTGAGGCCTCTCGTCGTTGCCCGCTTCGAGTAGCTCGATCCTGGTGGCAGTTGCGCTAAGAGCGATCGCCGCTGCCGTACCACTGCTGAAGCTAGAAGCATCATGATCGAGATTGTAGGGATTGAGGGTGAGACCGCTGTTACAAAAGAATTCTGATAGTGGTTGCTCTTACCCGGCAAAAGACGATACACTATCAGCCTTGGCAATTTTGCTTGTCGTCTCTCAAACGAGATCTCAAGACGCTTATTAATCTACAATGAGCAAGAGCGATTACACGGTTGAAGGCTACATAAGTCTAGGAGAGACTTATGTGCTGACCGTTTTGGGATAGGCCCCACGTTGCAACGCACCCTCGGTGAGTCGGTTTTTACCTTTCACACTTCAAAAGGGACAGGCAATCTAAGGCTGCTTTATCGCCCTTTGAATTGATGCCTGTTGTCATCCTACCGAGTTCATAGCATAAGTTACTTTCCCTAATTGATTCGGCAATGCCTAGTCTTAATCCTAGACAGTTTGCCAGAGCTTTCTTGAAGCTAAGTTTTTCTTGAAACAGAGCGAGTTGCGGATTTTCATACAAGTCTATTCACCTAGCCATGCGTACGTATTTTCGTACTTATTGGCGCTTTAAGGTCCGGTTGGTGCTTTAGGTTCGGTGGGTTGCAACCAACTAGCTGTCTCTGGCCCTAATATGAGCTGACTAACGCATTAACTAGGTGCGCTGATCTAAATGCGCTGATCTCGAACTGACAAATTCTCTTCATTATTCTGTTTACTCGCTATTCTATTCACCTAGGTTCTAGGTTGTTTTTATGTCCGCAAACGAAACCTCGTTCCAAACCCTTTCACTGATTCCTCCTGTCCTCAAAGCTCTAGAAGATGCTGGCTATGAGACACCAACGCCTATCCAGGCACTCACCATCCCGCCCATTTTAGATGGTAGGGATATTATTGGTCAGGCACAGACGGGCACTGGAAAAACGGCCGCATTTGCTCTGCCAATTCTTTCACAAATCGATATCTCGAACAGCGATCCCCAGGCGTTGGTACTAGCGCCTACCCGGGAACTTGCCCTGCAAGTAGCCGAAGCCTTTCAGAGCTATGCCTCGCACTTGAAAGGCTTTCATGTATTGCCTATCTATGGAGGTCAAAGTTACCATGTTCAGCTCAAGCAGCTTCGAAGAGCCGCACATGTGATTGTCGGAACCCCTGGGCGAGTCATTGATCATATCAAGCGCGGCACGCTAAAGCTAGATAATCTAAAATTTCTTGTGCTAGATGAAGCCGATGAGATGTTACGAATGGGCTTTATTGAAGATGTCGAATGGGTTATCTCCCAGACTCCCCAGTCTCGTCAGGTGGCACTCTTTTCAGCCACCATGCCTGCTGCCATTCGCAAGATCGCTCAAAAATATCTCAATTCACCTCAAGAGTTAGCGGTCAAAAATCAGTCTAAAACAGCGGATACGATCCGTCAGCGCTTCTGGCCTGTTAGCGGTTATCACAAGCTAGACGCACTGACCCGAATTTTAGAAGTCGAAGACTTTGATGGCATGATTGTCTTCGTGCGTACCAAAGTAGCCACCGTAGAGCTTTCTGAAAAGTTAGAAGCTAGAGGCTATAACACGGCGCCGCTAAGCGGAGATGTTCCCCAAAATCAACGCGAACGTACAGTAGAGCGCCTGAGGCAAGGCAAGCTTGATATTTTAGTCGCAACCGATGTAGCCGCTAGAGGGCTGGACGTAGAGCGCATCAGTCATGTGATCAATTACGATATGCCCTACGATCCTGAAGCCTATGTTCACCGGATTGGCCGCACGGGCCGAGCTGGCCGCGAAGGTGAAGCAATTCTATTTGTCACGCCCCGTGAAAAGCGCTTGCTTAGCTCTATTGAGCGCTCAACCAGGCAAAGAATTGAGCGAATGGAGATGCCTTCAACAGAAGTTGTTAACGACCAGCGTATAGAGCGATTCAAACAGAAGATTACTAACGCGCTAGCACAAGAAGACTCGGCCTTCTTTACTCAAATTTTGGAACAGTATGAGCAGGAACATGATGTGCCCGCTATTGAGATTGCGGGTGCTTTGGCGAAGCTATTGCAAGGTGATGAACCGCTGCTGCTAGAGGAAAAGACTAAACCAAAGCGCCGCGATGGTGGTTCTGGGGCAGCTACCCACAGCGTGGGTATGGAGCGCTTTCGCGTGGAAGTTGGCAAAAATCATCGGGTGAAGCCAGGACATATTGTGGGTGCGATCGCTAACGAAACCGGCCTCGCTAATAAATATATTGGTCGCATCAGCGTGTATGACGACTACAGCACGGTTGATCTCCCTGTGGGTATTCCAAAAGAGACCTTTGAGTTACTTAGGGGCGTGAAAGTTCTGGACCACCCGATGAATATCACTAGCTTGGGCAAGACCCGCGACGAGGGCAACTGGCGCGAGGGTAAGCCCAAACGTCGTCGAAATACTAGAAGCGGCCCTCCTTTCAAAAAGAAGCGCCGCAAAGATAAAGCTACTGTCTAATATGTAGCTGGATTTTGACTCCGCTCGGCCCTTGAGCTATCTCTCATTTCTGAGAATTTGAACTCGTCGGCTAAGCGGACTCGATGCTAAAACCCTGCGTCACGAAAAGACTGATATGCCTTGTCTGGGTGATACAGATGACACTGACTAACGATAGACATCATTAGCTTCCAAGAAAACTTGCGTTCGACAATATGCTCGCCCCAGTTTTCCTTAAGGTTGGCGTGGGCCGCACGTAGGTTGTATGAGGGAATGCCTGTCGAAACGTGGTGGGGCACATGGACATTGATATCGTGGCAGAGAAATTCAACCCAACGGGGGTAGGTGCAGTGAACTGTACCCGCTAGTTGAGCTGCGCCTGCATTCCACTTGGTCTCTGGGAGGAACTGAATTTCGGGGATGGTGTGATGAACAATGGTGAACGTACTCATCCAAAAGTGATAGACCATCCAAGGCAATAGCCAGAACTTCACGAAACCCCAGATACCAGTCGTTACGATCAAAGTAGGAAAGGCAACTGCGGCGAAGATGGCAACGACAGCAATAGAGAAGGCGGCTTTAGCGCGATCGCGTTCTTTAAAGTTTCTTAGATCAAAGTGATACATTGCCCAGTGACCAATCGAACCCACCCACCAAAAGTAGCTGCGGATGCTGCGCTGAAGAAACTGCATCACTGGAGAGTAGCTACGATAGTCTTCGATGAGTAGTGGTGTCCAGGCATTATCTTCCTCCATCTTGTTGGTATGCAAGTGGTGATGATCGTGCAGCAAACGCCAACAGTGAAATGGGTAGATCAGCGGCAAAAAGGCGAGATGACCTACTAAATCATTAACCCAACGTTTTTTAGCAAAAGAGCGGTGACCAGCATCGTGACCAATTACAAAAAAACCAGTGAGCGCAGTGCCTGTGAAAAACCAGCTAAACGGAAGCAAAAAGGCTGGGAGAAAGATAATGGCGCAGTAGCCTAAGATAACGGCCGATACGCTGATAAGAACGTGCTGCCAGGCTTTAGTCGAATCTTTCTCAAAATAAGCCCGAGGGAGGCTACGGATAATGTCTTTGAGCTGTAGGGATGTTTCTGGAGTCACGGGACGCGCAGTCGCAAACCTTTCTGTCGTGGCGGTCAAAAGTCAACACTCCTATAAAAATCGAAGAAAAGCATCTCTTTCGTTAAGCGTTTGTTGTCATGAATCAGAAATGCTTCAGAAACCTTAACATTTATACCATTTTAGGGGGTGGCCACTAGCGAGATTGCACGGTGGGCATGAACATATTTTTCTGGCGTGCTCTGCCCTTGTCGGTCGCTTTTACGGTTTTGCCATAGGATAAAAACACTACATAACGGCCCTTTCTACTCAACTTTTGCCGGCTGCTTGCTCATTTTTTCGCCTAGTTCTCTAGCTAATATCTCAACTAAGTTTCTATGAGTCTGATCACTTTTCAATCTGTTAGCAAAGACTTCGGCATCAAAGAAGTGCTGCGCGACGGATCTTTTAGCATTGAGCCTGATGACAAAGTGGGCGTTATCGGCGTCAACGGCTCTGGTAAATCAACGCTGCTAAAAATGATGGGCGGTATTGAGCCAATCGACAGCGGTCAACGGCTAACAAAATCTGGAGCACGGCTTGTATATCTGCCGCAGCAGCCAGATATCGATGAAGAGCTTACGGTTCTAGATCAGGTGTTTGCTGACTGTGGTGAACAGATGCAGTTGGTGAGAGAGTACGAGACACTGTCGCACAAAATGTCTCATGCGACCGGAAAAGAGCTAGATCAACTCATGAATCGGCTAGCGATCGTTGGTGAAAAGATGGAGACTTCTGGTGCATGGGAGCTAGAAACCAACGCCAAAATTATCCTAAGCAAGCTGGGCATTGAAGACTTTGATGCAAGAGTGGGTGATCTTTCCGGCGGCTATCGCAAGCGGGTGGCCCTAGCAACCGCGCTGATGAGCGATCCTGATTTGCTGCTAATGGACGAGCCAACCAACCACTTAGATGCTGAATCGGTGGAGTGGCTGCAAGACTACCTTGGTCAGTTTCGAGGGGCGTTGGTGCTAATCACGCACGATCGCTATTTTCTAGATAACGTCACTAATCGCATCATCGAAATTGATCGAGCTGATTTGTATACGTATGCAGGCAACTATGCCTACTACTTAGAGAAAAAAGCTGACCAAGAGGCCTCAGCCGCTAGCTCTCAGCAAAAGTTTAAGGGGATGCTGCGTAGAGAACTGGCTTGGCTACGGCAAGGCCCTAAAGCGCGTAGTACCAAGCAGAACGCACGGATTCAGCGAATTGATGAAATGAAGGAGAAGACCTTTAAAGAGACGCAAGGAAAGGTTGAGATTGATACGGCCGGGCGGCGCATCGGGAAGAAAGTCATTGAGCTAGAAGGGGTCAGTAAGTCATTTGGCGATCGCACACTCATCCAAGACTTTACCTATGAATTTACCGCAAGCGATCGCATTGGCATCATCGGCGGTAACGGCGCTGGCAAATCTACCCTAATGAACATCATCACTGGCAAGCTTGAACCTGACAGTGGTAGCGTCGATATTGGCCAGACCATTCATATCGGTTACTTCAATCAGCATTCCGAAGAGCTGCTCGAAGCGCTGAATCAAGAACAGCGCGTCATGGACTATCTCAAAGAAGAAGGCTCTTTCGTTACCACCGCCGACGGCAGCCAGATCAGTGTTTCTCAGATGCTAGAGCGCTTTCTGTTCACTAGCAACCAGCAGTACACCCCTATCAACAAACTTTCTGGAGGAGAAAAACGCCGTCTATTCCTATTGCGCGTACTACTTAGCGCTCCCAACGTTTTAATCCTAGACGAGCCTACTAATGACCTAGACGTACAAACGCTTACCGTCTTAGAAGACTATCTAGAAAGCTTCACAGGCTGCGTTATCACCGTCTCACATGATCGCTATTTTCTAGATCGCACTGTGCGAAATATCTTCGCATTAGAGCCTGGTGGCAATATCCGACGCTATCCAGGTAGCTACAGCGTTTATCTAGAAACAAAGAAAAAAGAAGATTCTGCTCAAAAAGTAGAACAAAAGTCAGCTCAAACTTCAAAGCGATCGGCAGAAAAGAAAACTATTAAGTCTGCTGATAACTCTTCAAGCAAAAAAGTCTCAAACAAAGAGAAAAGAGAATATGCTTCACTAGAAACAAAAATTCCTAAATTAGAAGCAAAGAAAGCAGACTTGGAAAAGCTACTGTATCCAACCCCACCTAGTGATTACGCGGAACTACAAAAGCTTTCTGAAGAGATTGCTGAGATTTCTGAAGAGATCGACACTGCTACAGAAAGATGGATGGAACTTGCTGAGCTAATTGTTTAATCTTGAATGATAGATATTCAAGGTTTCAGCTATCTTAGCTATCTAGCTATCTAAGGTGAGCGAAAAAAGCGGTCTAGAAGCGATCGCCCACACTGAACAACACATTAATATCACCTTGATCATTAACACCTAGTTCTGCTCTGCCCGTGGCAAAATCAGTGACGGCTCGCAGACCTATACCTCCACCAAAACCACTGCCGGGTTTATCTCTTGCCTCAGCAGGAACACCAATAACAGTATCACCTGATCCTAAATCGCTGCCAAAGTCTGTGAACAGTGTGCCACCTAGATTAATGGCCCTATTGAAAGTACTAAAGTTAGCAATGGGAAAGCGATATTCGGCCGTCGCTTGAACGAAGCTGCGCCCGCTGCTGACTTCGCCTCTGCTGTAGCCGCGAATAGAATTGGGTCCACCAAGACTAAACGTTTCGTAAGGCGGAGCATCACCGATGATAGTACCTCCTTGGGCATTGAGAACAAGGGTGCGATTGCCTTGAGCAAACCCAAATAGATTTAGCGGTATAAAGTGGGTATAGCTACCACTGATTCGATTGAAGAAAATACCAGCATTGCCCACAGGAATAGATTGGTCTATACCAACTAACAGCCTTGATCCACTAGCAGGATCAATAGGATCGTCTCGATAGTCCAGTGCGCCTACGAGTTTGATAGTTAACAAATCATCTGCGCCGCTATCGCTGACAGTGAGCGGGTTACCGACTTCATCGAAGGCAAAGGTATCACCCGAGAAAGCACCATCTCTGACGGTAACACGCTGATAGGCAAGACCCGCTGAGGCTGATAGTGCTGGGTTAAACCTGCGAAAATACGCCGCACCCCCGCCAATGCGATGGACCCAAGGATCGTCGCCACTAGGAGTATCAATATCGATTTCACCTTCGTCAAATTCAGTTTCTACGCCGCGCTGGTTAGCGAAGTTAACCACGATTCCTGAACTATCATCTAGTCGGTAGCCGTAGTCAACTTCAACACCAAAGGCATTGACACCACCTACGACACCAGCGGCTAAAACTTGACCACTATTACCGATGTTATCAAGTCCTGCATAGGCACCAACAGAAAATCCAACCGCGCGATTGGAAACAGTGTCGGTAACATCAGGTCGAAATGGGCCTATAAGGGCACTAGGTGCAAGAATCCTAGGTCTTGAAAATCTACCAAAGCCCCAAAAGAAACTGTTCGGCTCTCGAACAGTCACCACTAATGCAACTTGATGCGGGTCTGCGGTCGGTTCGGTCGTTAGAGTAATCTGTTCAGCTAAGTCTTCAACTTTTGCAAGACTAACTTTTATCGCCTGAGGATCGTAAGGATCCCCAGGCTGTAGGTTGAATGCCTGAACAAACTCATACGGAGCATCTATGGAATGAACTGCACCTAATTCATCAATGACGCGAACCTGGATATCAGCAATAGTGCTTTGGGGTAGTTGTGAAGTGCCTATTTGGGAAGCGCTCAGATGGGGATCACCGGTCTTAGAGATAGAAGCTTGAAGGGCATCTATGGGTTGGGATGCGATCGCACCCCCCTCAAATAGTGCTTGATTCTTACCACCAATTCCTAGGTTGAATACGAAGGCAGGACCCACTACAGCACTTAGCACAATCCGGCTTACTTTTTTCAACTTCCAAGAAGGGAAAGCAGACGATAGCAAGTAAACTTTCACAGAGGCAACCCAAACAACGACAAGCCGCTGTTTAATAGACAGCGGCTCATAGAACATAGTCCTCACAATACAGCGTAATGCCGTGCTGATGACGTCAAATTGGATTAGACCAGACCGTTAGGTGTGGGATTATGTGATTGTCGGATTAGGACCTACAAGGAAGTTTTGTGTCACTTCATTAGCGTCGAATGACTGATTGTAGATAGCAACTAGATCTAGAGTGCCTAGCCAAGGCCGCTCAGAAGCCCCAAGCTCATTTCCCAGGGCAAACTGGTGCGTTGAAGCCCAGTTAGATACGTTACCGCCTACTGTGCCAGTAGTCACTAGTCCACCATCTATATACATTGATGCATCTCCACCTGCTGTCCGGGTATAGATCACATGGGTAAGGTCAGTATCGACCGAACCAGCTGGAGAAGCAACCGATGGTCTACCGTTACTAGAAGTAGCAGTTGTTCGTAGCCGGACATCAAACTTCGCACCCGCTTGACCCAATGTGAAGTTGCGTCTGCGCGTATTTTGAGAGAATGTGGCAATTCGAGCTGGTCCGGTTTGGCTAGTATTCTCCGGTGTTACCCATGCCTCGATGGTGATATTACCGTCAGCTAGGCCATTGAGTAACTTGGTTGGTGATGCATCTGTGGAGATCAAGGTAGGGTCGTTGAGGGTCAACGAGCCGTCTCCCCAGGTTACACCCGTTAGATCATCGATACTTAGATCGAGAGCATTACCTGTTCCAGAGGTATCTCTAACGGTCTGACCGCTTCCTTCCTCAAACGTGTAAAGTGCTAATAGGTCGTCGGTGACACGTCCATCTGACTGATTTCCTCCACCATTTGAGGACTCTAGATAGGTCTGCTGAATATAGTTTTCGACTGTATTGAACTCGTTTGTGTTCAAAGCGCGATTGTAGATATAGGCAGCAGCGACACTCATCGGCGTTTCACCATCTTCCAGGTTTTGACCAATCAGCAGCTTTTCAAGGACTGTGTCATAGGTTTTGTTGCCAGAGTCAATCTCTTCTCCGTTCACGTAGTGCCTGAATGTCGTGCCATCGAACACGACTGCATGAGAAACAAAGCCGCGTTGCTGACCAGTGTTAGGGTCAATCACACCGTCTATGCTAGTACGCCGGTCGTTATTTTTTCCCCACCCTTGAACTGTGAAGTCATCATCGTTCCCGTTTAGAGTCAGACCGAAGGCTTGGTTCTTATCTGCCTTACCGTAGGCGAGTCCAGCGTATTCATCATTGGTGACGTCTTCGTAGTCCACTACAAAGAACATAGTTCGAGGTTCGTTGCCACTAGCAAATCCCTGTAGCGTTGTATCGCGGAAAAGATAGTCGCCGTTGCCATCTAGCACAACAGCCGACTGACCAGTTGGTGTGGCATCTTCAACTAGCTGTGGGTTACCGGATGCGAGCAGGTTGTTGCCTGCGCCAGAGCGATCTAGCCACCCAGTAACAACGCCATTGCCTTCAATAACATTAGTGTTTGATTCGAACTGAGCTACCAGGCCATTAGTCACTGGTAATGGATTTGCACCAGTTTCATCAGCGCCATTGATAGTTACTGTGACAGTTGCGGTTGACTCTCCACCGTTGCCGTCTGAGATAGTGTAGGAGAAGCTATCGGTAGCAGTTTCGCCGGCGTCGAGATCTTCGAACTGACCGTTCGGGTCATAGTCGAAGGTGCCATCACCGTTGTTAGTGACTTCGCCTATGGTGATAGTAGTATCGACATCGCTTACGCTCAGCGGATCTCCATCGATATCGCTGTCGTTGTCGAGCACGTTACCGGTAGTAAAGGCTGTGTCCTCATTAGTCGCGAATAGAGCTGCCCTCCCACCATCTGGATCGTTCACTGCCATAGGTAGGTTATTACTAGACAGAGGCGTTAGATAGGTCTGCTGAATATAGTTTTCGACCGCCCCAAACTCGTTTGCGTTCAAAGCGCGATTGTAGATATAGGCAGCAGCAACAGTCATCGGCGTTTCACCGCCATCAAGGTTCTGACCAATCAGCAGCTTTTCAAGGACTGTGTTGTAAGTCTTGTTACCAGAGTCAATCTCCGCGCCATCTACGAAGTGTCTGTAAGTAGCCCCATCAAAGACTACGGCATGAGAGACAAAACCACGTTGCTGACCATTGTCGGGATTGATGACACCATCAACGTCAGTACGCCGGTCGTTATTTTTCCCCCAACCTTGAACTGTGAAGTCATCATCGTTGCCGTCTAGAGTCAGACCGAAGGCTTGATTCTTATCAGCTTTGCCATAGGTGAGTCCAGCGTATTCGCCATTGGTGACGTCTTCGTAGTCCACTACAAAGAACATGGTTCGAGGTTCGTTGCCGCTGGAAAACCCTTGCAGGGTTGCCTCGCGAAAGATATAGTCACCATTGCCATCAAACGCTACAGCCGGTTGGCCAGATGGTGTTGCCTCGTCGATGTACTGCGGGTCGCCCGCTGCTAGCGCATTGTTGCCAGTGCCAGATTGGTCAATCCACTCAGTGACGGTCGTGCCATCCAAGCCAATTTTGGTAAAGGCTTCTACCTGAAAGACCAGACCGTTGGTCACCGGTAGCTGGCTCGAAGCCCCCACTCTAATAGGAAGGTTATCAGAGGTAACTGGGTCAGCTTCGCCATCCGAGATAGTAAAAGAGGCATTGTAGATGCCGTCATCTGCATAGATGTGAGTGACCTCGATGGTGCCATCGTTGTTAGGAGTGCCAGAAGTCTGTGTACCATCGCCGAAGTCGATCGTATAGGTAAGCGTATTCACCGGGTCATCCGCATCGGCAACCACGGCTGTGAATGTTACCTGATCACCAGGGTCGATGAAGGCAAGGTCTGAACTAACCGACTGGAATGTAGGCGCACTATTAAAGCTGCCAGCCGTGATAGTGATCGGCTCAGCTAGCGTTGTGTTCGATCCGTCTCTAACGCGAAGGGTAGCATTATAAGTTCCTTCGGCTGTGTACTGGTGGTCAACTGAGATCTCACCTGTGTTCGGGTCTGGAGACCCATTGACGATCGTACCGTCACCAAAGTTGATCCTAAAAGTCAAATCGCTGAGCTGAGTGTCATTGTCACCGACAGTTGCGTTGTAGGTAATGCCCAGGGGTGCTGTGTCGCCAGCTTGGTCATCTGGGTCACCTTGGTCATCAGTCACATTAGAAGAGATAATGAAGGGGGCCATATTGCCGTTAGCGCCAAAAGTGATACGCTGCACCTGGCCGCCGTTGGCTTCATAGTTGATGTAGTACAGCGCCCCGTCAATCCCTTCTTCTAGGAAGACTATATTAGGCGCATCTCCAGAGATACTACCGCTAGGTTTGAAATCGTAGATGCCCTCAACCTCGTCGCCAGTAGCGTTCAGGTCTAAGAACTTGATGTATTTTTCCTCGAAGTTGCCGAAGAAGTAGACCCCATCGAACTCTTCGGGGAACATATCGCCTCGGTAGACGAAGCCGCCAGTCAAAGACGCATGCGGAAAGTCGTAGATTGGTGCAGAAAAGTAGTCGCCAGTGCTCGGGTCGGCTAGGTCAGTATCGGGTTGTGGAAACTCAACCGGGTTGAACGGTGACTTATCCGGGTTGTATAGAACGGCGTTGTTGACACCTTCATAGAAGTTCCAACCATAGAAAGCGCCGGCCTGGTCGAGTGAAGCGACGTGGATATCATCGGTAGAGCGTCTGCGGTTGCCGCCGACCTCACCGATGTAGAATTTGCCGTACTCTTCGTCCCAATCAGCTCGGAACGGATTGCGTAGTCCATAAGCCCAGATATATTTGTTTGGATCATATGGCTGTCCGTCCGCGGCCAGACTAGGGTAAGGTCCATCAATCGTGCCATCAACATAAGGGTTAGCCGGCCAGCCGTCTGTACCGTCTAGGATAGAGCCATCGCGGTTGACGCGGATGATCTTACCGCTGGTGCTTTCTAGGTCAAGCGGCCAGTCATCATCCGGGCCGCCTTCGCCACCGTTAGAGGTATTGAACTTGTCTGAGCTAGTCAGCCAGAGCTTCCCATCTGGTCCAAAGTCCAGACCGCCGCCGTAGTGACAGCAAGAGACATACCCATCCACATCGGTCCACAGGATAGTTTCGCTATTACGTCTGGCTCTGCTATCTAGGTCGCCTGATCGTTCCTCGTGTAGATATTCAGCAATCACCGCTCTGTTAGTGTTACCTGAGCGCGTGTAGAAGAGGTAAATTTGATTATTGCCACTCGTCGGGTCGGGGTCAAAATCTGGAGGAATAGCTATCTCTAGCAGACCACGCTCATTTCCAGAATTAACGATGTCAGAGATATCTAGATAAAGAGACTTCTGCCCAGAGTTAGGATCGGCAATGAAGATTTGCCCACCTTTCTCTAGCAGTAGCATGCGGTTGTCAGGCAGAAAGGTAAGGGCAATGGGTGCAGCTAACCCACTAGTGATCACGCCTTCGTTGACGAATCCATCCAAATTGAAATCAACCATCAGAAACTCCTATTATTAAACTCAATTAATTGAAAAAAGTGACGAGAGAAGAGATATCTCAAAACAAGCTTTGAGGAAAACTGTTAAGAACAAGGCAAAAATATAGAAGTTTTGATTCGATACGGCAGAATACTTGATATAACCTATCTACATCGAAAGCACGCCTTCCTGATATCACCTAATTGTGTACCTTGTCTATAGCTGCCACACGGAGTCTATAGTCACCATGATGGAAATTGACCATGCGAGAAAAACTCGTACAATCTAGTCCTTCAACCTTCCTCAAACCCTTTCCGGATTCAATTTTGTAAACACACAAAAAAAACCTGATAGAACAAGATTATAGAATCACACATGATTTTCCGCTACGCTCTGTCGGAGTGATTTCACCTGTGCTAAAAACAACTATCCTTTCTGTGAAGGAGACAATAAGCCAAGCTAAAAAATGGACTTAGCGCAGGATAGCTGCTAGCTAGAAGAAACCAGCCAAGAAAGCAGTCTAAAGAAGGTTACCTCTATTTTCGTTCTAAGATCCTTGGGGTACTGAGGTGGCTTAGTTTGTAGATATATCAAGAAAAATTGTTACAAAAGATCGTTAAGTTGTTTGTCGTCTTTTGCTAGAGCTACCTGTTGTAAGTTTTCCTTAGGCCAAAGTGTTTGTTCAAAGGAATAGACAGATGGAACTTGGAACTACAGAGCGGTAAACACGAATTGGTAAGTCCTGTTATTCAAGCAACACGTGATGGAGTAGGCAGACTAACAGAGGACATATATCGGGACAACACCTGAATGAGCATAGTTAGACATAATCGCTTGTACAAGATATAGATAGTGTCTGCTTGTACAAGTGATATCTAGCCTGGACTGGGCAGACTGATTATGAGCTACTCTGACGACCATCTATTACCTCTGTTTTCCTACTTCTGATAGATTGCTTGTTAAATAGTGAAGTTCCAAATGGTTGATACAACACTCTTTGGACATAGCTATTACGCAGCTCGCTATGTTTTGGATGCTTTAGGTCATACTTTTTTCCGGTATCGCTTGGCTTATTCACAAGCTCTATCTTTCCATAGCTTTAACCTTGGTTCAATAAGCTTAAGGGCTCACAGTATGCGCCCTGAGGCAGTTCGATTGATGTATTGCCCCATGCCAGGACTACCTAGCCACTGCTCACCGTCTACAATTAGCTCTCCGCGCAGGAAGACTTTCTCGACTTTACCCTGTATCTTCCGTCCTTCGAAAAGAGAATAGTCGACGTTGGAGTGGTGAGTGCTAGCGCTGAGCGTGTGTTCTTTATTAGGATCAAATAAGACGACATCGGCGTCGCTACCAATGGCGATGGTTCCTTTTCGGGGGAATAAGCCAAACATTTTGGCAGGAGCGGTAGCAGTGAGTTGCACAAACCGGTTGAGATTGATCTTGCTGGTTCGGACACCGCCGTCGTAGAGCAGCTCGAGTCTCAGCTCTACGCCAGGGGCGCCGTTAGGAATCTTGTTGAAGTTGTCTTGGCCGTAACGCTTAGACTTTAAAAGTCCCATTGGATTTTCGTTGAAGCAAAATGGGCAGTGGTCAGTAGAGACAATTTGCAAATCATCAAATTGAAGACCACGCCAAAGTTCATGCTGGCAGCGGCGATCGCGCAAGGGAGGGGTCATCACATACTTAGCGCTCTCAAATCCTGGATGATTGTATTGAACTTCATCGAGAAAAAGATAGTGAGGGCATGTCTCAGCGAAGGCATGAATACCGCGATCGCGCGCTTCTACAACCGCATCTAACGCCTCTTTTGCCGAAAGATGAACGATATAGACCGGAACCTCTGCTAGCTCTGCGATGCGGATGGCTCGGTGGGTAGCTTCTCCTTCCATTAACCGAGGCCGGGTGAGCTGATGAAATTTAGGAGAGGTATTACCAGCGGCCAGGGCTTCTTCTATCAATGCCTGAATAACAGTTCCATTTTCAGCATGTACGTTTACCATGCCGCCATGGCTGCCGACTTTTCGCATGATTTTGTATATAGCCGCATCGTCTACCATCATGACGCCGGGATAGGCCATATACAGTTTGAAACTAGAGACACCTTCGTGGTTTACAAGATCTGGGAGTTCGGCGATCGCGTCCGCATTGGCATCGGTCAAGATAACGTGAAAGCCATAGTCCACGCAGCACTGCGGGGCAGCGTCTGCTAATCTACGATCAAGTGCTAGCTTGGGGCTTTCCCCTTGAAACTGCTGAGCGAAGTCAATAATTGTGGTTGTGCCACCGAAAGCCGCCGATATTGTGCCACTTTCAAAAGTGTCGCAGGTGTAGACGCCGTTCCCCATAGGCGTTTCCATATGAACATGCACGTCGATGCCCCCTGGAAGAACCAGTAGGTCTGTAGCATCATGGACTTGGGCATCTTCTATCTCTAAGGAACGAGCGATCGCTTCAATCTTTCCAGCTTGAATCAGTATGTCCGCAACATAGTCATCAACAGCGGTAACTACACGGCCCCCTTTGATTAGCACTTTGCTCATTGTTACTCCTTAGATTGCTTTTGTTCGGTCTGCTGCTGTTGCTTTTTGTAGGCAGCCCATCCACCAATATGAGAGATATCAGGATAGTTGTTCTCTTCGATCAGCGCTTTGGGATAAAGCATGGCGGTCGCAACTTCTCCGTTCTCTAAAGTGATCTCTTCTGGATACATATCCGGTGGTTCTGTCGAGACCAGATACTCGTACTGTTCTAGCGTTAGCTCATACACTTCTCCTGGAATAGAGATTCCGTTTTCAGCAGTTTCATAGATGCCCGGGTGCCAACCGTCCTTGACTGAATGCAGGCGATAGAGGGGTGCGGTCTTGGCCTCTCGAATCAGCGTAGCCGACTGTAGATTTTGGTGATCAGGCTGACCTGTTAGGGCTGAGCCACAGATAAACACAAACTTAGAAGGGATCTTAGACATAAGAAGTTGACCGGACTGAGTAATTTCAGCTTAAAGATTACTAGCCAACTTTTACCAGAAATCAGCTCTCTAAGGGTGCCAATGATACTTAGCGATACTTTGGGTAATACTTTGACCAATCGTAAGTGCCAGTTTAATTGTTCCGGTGTCCCTATTAAGGATACCTGGTGGTGGCACTAGCACTTCCGAAGGGAGAGGCGGAGTAGACAGACACAGACGACCAACTCGTTTGGATAAACCTGATACAACCCGCCTTGGTACTCAAAGATTATGATTGAACCTTGCGCTTTATAGAGCGCTTTATAGAAAGAACCAAAGAACCTTAAAGGGGGCTTGTGAGCACAACTGTCTCTATGGTTTTAGTCAACCGTGATCGCCTAATGCAAAGTATCGTTGACGTTGCCCCAATCGGTAAGCTGAGCAGCAGTGGTGTGCAGCAAACAGCGTTTGATCAAGTAGATCGTGATCAAGTAGATTGCTGCGCCCGCGCTCTAGGAGAACGATGGATACGTCGAGCCGGTATGCGGGTAAGACTTAATCTAGCTGGTAATATCTTTGGACCTAGTGAATCAGGGGTTGGTTCTGCTGTGAATGAATATGCTTATCCCAATGATTGTGCTCACAGCACGAATGTACTTTGCCATACCCTAGCTAGATCTAGACCAACACTATCACTGCTCTTAAGTTCTTGAATCCATTCCTATAGGAAAGCATATGACCTTATCAGAGACTAAGTCACCGGTTTCCACGGCTATCCCAAAGGCACTCACTCACAGCAAGGTAGAAACAGCTGGTGTCTCCTTGCGCTCAGTCACCAAAAAATATGGTACCTTCACCGCTATCAAAGACATCACTCTAGATATTTTAGAGGGCGCTTATTGTTGTTTATTAGGACCTAGCGGCTGTGGTAAGACGACGGCGCTCAGAATGATTGCTGGGCACGAAGCCGTCACAAAAGGCGAAGTCTATATCGGCGATCGGCGAGTTACTCATTTGCCACCCGCAAAAAGAAACACCGCTATGATGTTCCAAAACTATGCGCTTTTTCCCCATAAGACTATTTGGCAAAACGTAGATTTTGGGCTGAAAATGCAGGGTATTTCAGCAGGCGATCGCAAGCGAAGAGTAGGTGAAATACTAGAGTTAGTTGGTCTGAGCCATACCGCCAACCGTCGTCCGAATATGCTTAGTGGTGGCCAGCAGCAGAGAATTGCGCTTGCTAGAGCCTTAGTGACTCGGCCCCAGGTGCTGATGCTAGACGAACCGCTAAGTGCGCTTGATGAGAATCTTCGCGTTAGAATGCGCGGCGAGCTACGCAACATTCAGCAGCAGTTTGGGCTTACCTTTATTCAAGTAACTCACCACGTAGAAGAAGCATTCTCACTCTCCGATCAGGTTGTGGTGATGAATCATGGCCACATCGACCAAGTCGCTACACCTACTGAACTCTTTACCGCGCCCGCCTCTCAATTTGTTGCTAAGTTTATTGGGGATAACAACATCTTTACTGGAAAGATTGTCGATACGTCTTCAAACAAAACTAACCACGAGCTGATCAGATTGAATGTTGAAGGAATTGGTGAAATCTTTTGTCAGGGAATTCCAACATCTATAGGATCTGAAGCGGCTTGCTCGGTCCGACCTGATCTGATTGAACTCTTACCTTTGTCAGGATCTTTCGCAGCTAACAGCGCATCCTCATCTCCAGGCAGTGCGTCTCGAATCAATACGGTAGCCGCCCGGGTGACGGATGTAGAGATGACCGGATACGTCACGCGCGTTTCTCTGGTGCTAGAAGCAACCCAACAGCCTCTATTGTATAAGGTCAGGACTACCGACTGGATGAGCGCTGGTCTTGCTGTCGGTCAGGCTGTTTCTGTTCGCTGGCTAGCTAAAGACTGTGTTTTCCTGCCTTGCTAGATAGGCAGTATAGAGCTAGTGACTTAACAGAGCAGCTATGGGCAGAGGTCACTAAGGAGCCAGCACTAAAATTTGTAAGGAAACTAACGTTGCTAGTATTTATTTTTCGCAAGCTGTTGTTTAATAGGCTATCTCTACTAGATCTCCCCCCTTAGCCTGTGACAGAATTTTAACGGTTCTGACTAGCTCTCACTCTGTAAAAATGGCTTACCCTACGGAAACGACTGCTTAAGGAGACTACTGTTTTAACAGACTTTAGTATTCTACTAAGTTCTTGTTTTAGGGAAGTTGACTTCAATGAACTTCTATTCTAGTAGAGCATTTGTCGCTATTGCCTGCATATCAGTTGTCTAAACTATTTGAAACAATGCCCAAATTCACTCGTAGACGTTTACTGCAAACTGGACTAGCTACCGGCGCAGCACTGGCAACTGCTCGCTGCGGTCAAGCAGAGGCTCCAGAAGGTACGCCTAACAATCCAGCGACTGGCCCTGAAGTAAATGCGAACAATATCAAAGATGTCACACTCCGCTTCATTGGAACGGGTGTTGCCCAAATTAATGATATTCGAGATAAAGCCCAAGAAGATCTGGGCTTTAACATTGAGCTAAAAGCACTTAGCACTGAAGAAAACAATCAGATTGCCATTACCCAACCTGGGCAATATGACATGTTTGATGGTGAGTATTTTAGCCTGCCCTTAGTGATTCCTTCGGGAAACTTACAGGCCATTGATGTTAGCAGAGTAAAAAGCTTTGACAAGATTGTCTCGATCTTTACAACTGGCAAGTTTAATGGATTACCCGTTGAGGATGCTCAGGGAACCGCGCCTATCAAGGTAATGTACTTGAAGGATAAAGACTCAAACGAGTTTTCGGACACGCCAACAAACTGGGCAACCCTCATCCCATTTCAATACAACGCAGACACTTTAGGATATAGACCTGACCTAGTAGATAAAGAGATTACTAGCTGGGCTGATCTATTCGACCCGGCATTTCGAGGGAAGACTTCAATTCTAGATATTCCTTCGATTGGGATTATGGATGCGGCGCTAGTAGTAGAAGCAGCCGGTCTGATGACCTTTGGCGACAAAGGAAACATGACGAAAGCAGAAATCGATCAGGTTACAGATATTTTGATCGAACAAAAGCGAAACGGACAGTTTAGGGCTTTTTGGAAGACATTTGATGAGTCAGTGAATCTAATGTCTTCAGGGGAAGTGGTTTTGCAGTCAATGTGGTCTCCAGCGGTGACAGCAGTGAAGGCAAAAGGATTAGAATGCATTTATGCGCCACTGAAGGAGGGCTATCGAGCCTGGGGTGGTGGTATTGGTATGTCGGCTGCGATGGAAGGGGCTAAGCTAGATGCAGCCTATGCTTATATCGACTGGCTACTCGATGGCTGGGTGGGTGCATTTTTAGGTCGCCAGGGTTACTACAGTGCGGTGCCTGAGAATGCGAAAAAGTTTATGTCACCAGAAGAGTGGGACTTTTGGTACGAAGGGAAACCAGCTGCGGTTGATATGGTTGATCCGTTCGGTACGACCTTAGAGAAAGCCGGTGCGGTAAGAGACGGAGGCTCGTTTGAAGAGCGAATGGGTAACGTTGTCGTTTGGAATTCAACTATGGATGAACAGGTTTACCTGGTGCAAAAGTGGAATGAGTTCATTGCGGCATAGGCGAAAAAAGTCTTTTTACCTTTGATCTGTTTTTGAATATATCGCTTTGGTCACTTAGCTTATGGCATAGTCATTGGCTACAACCCTTGTATTGCACTAGGCTAAGTGATTCGCAATGCCCGCAGGCTTTGCCTTCTCGCAGAGGATGCATCCGCACATTGCTATATCAGTATCAGTCCTTGGTTAGAAAAGCAGACTAGACACTTTGAGAGAACCCCTCACCTAATATTGATCGATAGCCGAACTATAGAACTATATCGTTTAGTGAAACTATGTATAGAACCTGGAAAGCCTTACAGCCCTATGCCCTAGCGACACCACAGGCGATAATATTCTTGATGTTTTTGGTGTTTCCTATCGTCATGATCGTGGTTGTCAGTTTCTGGCAGTTCAACGGTTATGCGATGACGCCTGCTTTTTCATTCGATAATTACATCAACGTTTTTACTTCCCAGGTTTCTCTGTCTACCTATATAAATACGTTCAAATACGTCGCATTAGTGTGGGGAACCTGCTTGGCGATCGCGCTGCCTATTGCTTACTACCTCACCTTTTGCATTGAGTGCGAAAGTATACGGGTGCTGCTGTTCTTGATCTGCACAATCCCTTTTTGGACCTCTAACATTATTCGCATGATTTCGTGGATTCCGCTGCTAGGGCGAGAAGGATTAGTCAATCAGCTATTGCTGAATTTAAACATTGTTCAGACGCCTGTGGAGTGGTTTCTCTATTCCGACTTTGCGATTGTTCTAGGCATGGTCCATTTATATAACTTTTTTATGATTGCGCCTGTATTCAACAGTATGATGCGAATCGATCGAACGCTGATTACTGCAGCTAGAGATATGGGCGCCTCTAGCTTCGATGTTCTAAAAGAAATTATCCTGCCGTTGACTGCTCCGGGCATTGCGATTGGTTCTATCTTTGTCGTGACGCTAACGATGGGTGAGTATGTCACGGTGCGACTGATGGGCGGTGGTCAGTCTGCTTCTGTTGGCAAACTCATTAGCACGCAGATTGGTAGCTTGCAATATCCACTGGCAGCAGCAAACGCGGTGATCCTACTACTGATTACGCTAGTGCTTGTAACCGGTATCTTACGAGTCGTTGATATTCGCAAAGAGCTGTAATAGGCTTTGCTTTCTATTCCCTTCTTTCCTTTGTCCCCTTCTAGTCTAGAGACGATGGCCAAAAAACTTCTTACCGTCTTCTTCGCTCTTTTTGTGCTTTTCCTCTATGGTCCTATGCTGGCGATCTTCACGCTGTCGTTGCAAGGACCAGACGGGGCGCTGACCTTCCCGGTGCGTAGCTTTGGCTTTTACTGGCTAGGCCAAGTATTTCAAGAGCAGCGAGTGGGTAGCTTTGTAGAGTCGTTTCAACGCTCGTTTTGGTTAGGGCTGTTAGTCGTGGCGATCGCAATTGTGGTCAGTGTAATGGCAAGTATGGCGTTTCGGGCTCGGTTTAGAGGCGCTTTGGCACTTTTTTATCTCACTATTTCTAGTTTGGTGGTGCCAGGCGTATTGATCTCGCTTGGCATCGGCATTACTTTCCAGGTTCTAAGTATCCAAACCAACTGGTTCACATCCGGTCTAGGCGCACATTTGACCTGGACGGTACCGTTTGCTTTTTTAATTATGCTCGGTGTGTTCAATCGCTTTAATCCATATTATGAGGAGGCTGCTAGAGATTTGGGTGCGGGTGATGTTCAAACGTTTCGTGAGGTGGTTTTACCTCTCATCTTTCCAAGCCTGATTGGAATTGCGCTGCTGGGATTTACGCTTTCCTATGATGAATTTATTCGCACCTCTTTGGTGTCCGGTCAGTACAACACGCTGCCACTGGAAATCTTTGGTATGACAACTAACGTGACCTCTCCAGCTTTATATGCGCTTGGAACCTTGACAACGCTATTTTCGGTGACGCTGATTGCCGCTGGGTTTGGCGCTTACAAGTTTTTCTCTCGCTAGGCGATGTTTAATCTGGGCTGAATATTTTTGCTTTTCTACGTACTAAACTGTAAAAACCCTATCTAGTCAGAAAACATACATGCGTCGCGTCGCAAAGCCAAAAGAGCAGGTGAAATTTTGGCGGGATCCTGTACTGCGCGATCTAGAGATGCTGCGCGCCACCTATATCGACTATTCTTTTTCGCGCCATGCCCACGAAGGCTTTGGGATTGCAATTGTTGAATCAGGTGCGATGGCGTTTGAATATCGAGGGGCAATCCATACAGCGCCAGCCGGTAGTATTGTTATCACTCATCCCGGAGAGATGCATACCGGACAGGCTGCCCTAGCAACGGGATGGACCTACCGGACACTGCTGCCTGCTGTCGACTGGTTTTGGCAAGCTGCCTCGGAACTTAGAGAACGCCAGATAAGTTCGCTGCCTTACTTTGCCTCTCCTGTCATTCACGATAGGTTACTTAATCGTCAGCTAGTAGCTTTGCACCGCGTCCTCGAAGACTCCCCTTCCGCGTTAGAAAGAGAGTCCCGCTTCCTGTGGGGGCTATCGCAGCTAATTCGAGGATATGCAAGCGATCGCCCTGTGGTCAAAGCGATTGGCAAAGAGCATCAGGCAGTACAGGTAATCCGCGACTATCTTAGCGCTTGCTACGCCAACAACGTCTCTTTAGGTGAGTTGTCAGCACAAGTTGGACTGAAGCCCCTACGTCTTCTCAGATCGTTTAAAGCAGAGGTGGGCCTGCCGCCACATGCCTATTTAACTCAGGTCCGGGTCTATCAAGCAAAGCGGCTACTGGTTGCAGGCCGGTCGATTGCAGAAACAGCCGTTGAGACCGGTTTTGTCGATCAAAGTCATCTGCACCGACACTTTAAGAAGATTGTTGGCGTCACGCCAGGGCAGTATATCCAGGGTTGCAAAAACGTACAAGACTAAGCGCTACTAGCCCAGTAGGCTAAAGATCTTGGCGCATAGAGGGTCTCTAGCTTATGAAAAAGTCTCGTTTATCTAGCCTGTTTGGCAAAGGCTTTTTCGGTAAGGACAATCCCCCCACCCACCCTACGCCCAGATCCGAGTTTTGGGCGGGAATGCGAGACATCATTCCTTTGATTGTGGGAGCAATTCCGTTTGGCATTATTTTCGGTACGTTAGCCACCGCATCTGGGCTATCTGCGCACGGCACGCTAGCGATGTCGCTCTTTGTATTTGCTGGCTCTTCGCAGTTTATTGCGGTTGGGTTGATTGCAGCTAAAACTAGCTGGCTGCTAATTGTGTTGACTACTTTCGTGGTAAATCTACGACATTTGCTATATGCCGTGAGCTTATTGCCCTATGTGAAGAAACTGCCGCAGCTGTGGAAAGTTCCCATGGCGTTCTGGCTGACGGACGAGACATTTGCAGTTGGTGTCTGCCGCTATGAGTCAAGTGCTCAATCTACCTTTAAACATTGGTATTACCTAGGTGCGGCGCTGGCAATGTACTTGAACTGGCAGCTGTGTACGCTGCTAGGCATTACCGTTGGTCAGCTAGTGCCCAATGCGGCTGACTGGGGATCAGATTTTGCGATGTCTGTCACGTTTATTGGCATGATCGTACCGTACGTGAAGAATAAGCCGATGAGTATAGCGGTAGGGATTGCTGGTGTGACCGCGCTGTTGGGGTATGGCCTACCGCACAAGTTAGGACTGATGGTAGCGGCGATCACAGGAATTAGCGCAGGTATGCTCTGCGAAAAGATGCTTAACCCTAAACAAGCTTGATAATAGGAGAATGACTATGAACGAAGTTTTGATTGTCGGTGGTATGGCGATCGCAACCTTTGCTATTCGCTACATCATGTTTGGTGCGAGTAGTCGTATTGTGCTTTCTCCTACTTTGCTCAATGCCTTGCGCTATGTTCCTCCGGTTGTCCTTACGGCTATCGTTGTCCCCGAAGTATTGTTGAACGAAGGCAGTTTGGCAGTGGGCTATGAGAATGCCAGGTTGGTAGGCGCGAGCACTGCCATCCTAGTGAGCTTACTCACCAAAAATCTCTTACTTACTATTGTTCTAGGGATGGCGACTTTCTTTTGCTGGCAAACACTATTGGGTCTGCTAGTCTAAAAGCCTGGAATAGGAGCTTCTAAGACGCAAAGTTTTAACGTAGCTATCTTCAAATCAACAGGCCAAATGAGAGTAAAGATCTTATCTTAGTGTAGTTGAGCCCGTTTCGTGGCCTCGCTCTAGCTACTGGCTTGGTTCTAGTTCGTCGCCGATGGCTAAGGGTTGCCAGTTTCCTGAAAGGATGAACGAAGACCAATAGTAAGGATGCTGATAGGTACCCGTATTCAACATCTCGATTTGAGCATTCCGTAGAGCTTCACTGCGCCCTTGTCTCTTTTGCGTCAAGTTTTCGTAGAACAATGACATCAGCTCGCTAGTACCCCTATCATCTACTTGCCAAAGGCTCATTAGCTGACTTTCGGCGCCCGCAATGGCAAACGCCCGCCGCAGTCCATACACCCCATCTTCATCACTAATAGTGCCTACGCCAGTCTCACAGGCGCTCAGCACCACTAGCTGCGTTCCCTGCAAATCTAAATTAGCCGCTTCTAACGCAGTAAATATGCCATCTTCTATGATGCGATCACCGCCGCTGCGCCTTTCGTTTACCCCAGCTAGCGCCAGCCCCGAACGTAACAGCGCTTCTTCTGTAGCTGCCTCTACTGGCAACAAATCACTTTCTAAGCTATCTGCCGCGTCGGTATCGGTGTCTATCAAACTAAAGCTAGCACCACGACTATTCTTACTAGCCGCGGAGACCGTATCTGGCAAAAAGAACCCATGAGTAGCAATATGCAAAATACTAGGTGAGTCAACTTGTTTAAGACTGCTCTCAGTCGCTTCGGCTTCGGTCAGCAGCGTTGCATCTGGTAGAAGGGTTGCGATCGCAGCAGCTTCTGTTGCGGTTCCAGGTAAGGCAGAAAATCTCAGTGAGTTAGTTGCGATCGCTCGGCGATTATCATCACTACTAGAGGCCACAGCATCGACCGCGCCCTCAGCTACGCTGTAGTCAGGGTTAGCAATAATCACTGGTGGCTGCTGGCGAAAATTACTCACCGCACTGTTCGCTTCAAAGGTTATCAGGTCTCGGCCAGAAGCTAGATAGCTAATCTGAAAAGACTCAATTAAATACTTGTTCTGCTCGTCTACTAGCGCATCAAAAGGAATGACGTTGAGCTGATCGTCTGGAGAAATTAGCAAATGCGTCTTATCACCAATCAAAGGGCGAATCGGTGCCATGATCGCTTCATCTAGCTGCCTAGAGATTTCGTTGATATTGGCCGCGCGATTCTTTAGAGCACTTCTATAGCGGCTGACTAGCTGGTTGATAGTTTCGGTTTCTCCTAGATCCACAGTCTGAATATCGCCGCTTTTTGTTAGTACATAGGCCGCGTAGCGAGAATCCGTCAACCCATCAAAGGCTTCAAAGGGGCGGTAGGGCAAATAGGTGACTAGCTCTATTAGCGCCGCGTTTTCAGGAATCAATCGACCGACGGCTCCAGTAGAATTGAGTGCTAACTCTTCTACAGCGCTTTCAGAAAGAAAATCTTCTAGCTCCGGGCCCGCGCTGGCTGCTTGCAGCGCTTCTCTAATCTCTGAAATTCTCGCTGTTAATGCTTTCTCTCTATCGACATAGTCATCACTTGCAGGATCGCTGGCACTATCGAAGTAAAGATTTGACAGCAGCGTATTCTTCTCTACCAGCTCAACGACCAGTTCTCTAGTCTCTAGATTCTCTTGAAACAAGTATTGCTGTGAGTGGCGAATCAATCCTTCTAGCGTTCTGCCTTTACGCCTAAGAATGTTGAGCAGAGAGAGTTCTGCTGCTGTTTCTAGATCTTTCCCATCTAGCTGTTTTTCTACAAGCGCGGTGATAGGTGCATTTAGCTCATAGCTGCTAAAAGAGGAAAGTAGCTGCGCTATCTCTATCTCCTGCATATCTAGCAGTAGAAAGTTAGTCGCCGTCTCATTCTCTCTGATTGCGCTATCTCTAGATAAAAAAGCCAGCGCCTGATCAAACTCTTCCATCTCCCAATACAGTCTGAACAAAGGCTCAATCACAGATAGCTTGCTAACAGTCGTAGTCAAGCTTTGGGATTCCTCATCACCTTCTCTATTATGCTTGATTGACTTGGTGCGAACTTCCGAGAAAGTATCTTCTACGCCAGCCGCCTCATACAAAGCCAATCCCTGTTCGAGGAGCTTAATCAGACTGTTTGCTACATCCGCATCGAACTCACCGCTGTAGTCATCGGCAGATTCAAACACTCTATCTAATGAGCGTTCGAGAACTGCATCAAACTCTGACTCAATCGCCTGATCAAGTGTTCTTTGAAGCGGGTAGAGGACTCTTTTCTTTTGTGCAGGCTCCCACAGCGACAGACCACGTTCGTAGTAGCTCATAGCCTTGTCATAGTCGCCTTTGTCTCCAAAAGCAGCCCCTAGTAGGGTCAGAGCCTGTGGCTCTACACTTGATTCACTTACTTCACCTATAGATTGAACAATATCTAAGCTCTGCTGATAAAGCTCTATTGCCTGGTCATAGTGTCCTCTATCGCTGTAGACCGAACCCAGTATCAAAAGAGTTTGCGCTTCCATCTCTTGAGCGCCAAGGCTGCGGCTAATCGCTAGGCTAAGCTCTAAGGCGTCTTGAGCTTCTTCATACTGATGCTGAAGCGTGTGAATGGTCCCAACTCCGTCTAGGGCAGTCACGCTCTCTTGTAAATCGTCAACATGCTGTGCGGTTACAAACCCTTGCTGATAATATTCGAGCGCCATTGGATAGTGCTCAGATGCCTGAAGTGAGGCAGCAATTCTATTAAACGTTGTGGCTAGCCGAGCATAGTTACCGACTTCGTAGTAAATCGCAGCGGCCTGCGTCCAGTGCTGACGACTGTCTTGATATGCTCCAATCTGATAGTCAGCTTCACCCTGTTGGAATAGGCGCTCGGCCTCACTTTCTCTATTGCTAGAATGGCTTGCCTCAGGCTGATTTTGTAGAATGTGGATTTCTTCGATCGGCCTTGCGATCGTACTTGTCGTCCATGACGTTGCCCATAGTATTGTCAGCATAGAAACGCTAGCTGATGAGGCGAGTAGCGTCAGCAAAGGCTTGGAAAGGCTAGTCATAGAAGAGGTTAAATATTCACATAATGCCCAGATTGGATTGGCAGTTGTTTTTCCTGTAGCTTGGTTGTTAGCAAAGAGAGCTACAGTGAGTAATAAGGGTGCGATCGCTTTTCCTCAGGCTATTTTTTCCTTAGGCTATCTACGGAGATCTCTATCAATAGATAGTATCTGCTTATAAGTCATCAACATGGTGATATCATCAGCCCCTTGAGCCTGTTGGAGAAATGCTAGCGCCTGCCAGCTTATCAATAGGTCATAGCGGCCCATCTCTTCTGTTCCACTCTCTAGAATCTCTATCGTCTTTTTGGCTACTTCGATAGCGTCGGCATATCGCTGTTGCAGATGCAGATCTTCCCTGCGTTCTTTTAGATTTTCTACCAGCGTTATAGATACTCTAAATAGATCTGGATCTGTTCGGCTGTCCATAACCTGATTGAATGCTTTTCTTTTCTCTGCTAATTCTTCATAGCGTCGCTGATCTTCTAGCTCAAGCATTTCTGCAAGCATCTGATCTCGCCATGCTCTTACTTCTTTATATTCTTCAATTTGCCGATCAAGATTGAAGTTCTCTGTGGTTATTCTAGCTCTATGATCTGGTGCTATCTGTAGATCGGGACCTAATTCGTCTTCTATCATCAGAGGTCGCCAGTTTCCTGAGAGGATAAATGATGACCAGTAGTATGGGTGCTGATAGGTGCCCGTACTCAACAGCGCTATTTGGGCATTACGCAGGGCTTCACTGCGGCCCTGGCGCTTCTGAATCAAATTCTCGTAAAACAGCGACATCAGCTCGCTAGTGCCTGTATCGTCCACCTGCCAAAGGCTGAGTACTTGACTAGCTGCACCCGCCATCGTAAATGCACGCCTCATTCCGTATATGCCTTCGCCACTACTGACAGCTCCTAAGCCAGTTTCACAAGCGCTCAGCACGACTAGCTCTGTGTCGCGCAAATCCATCTCCGAGACTTCCAAAGCAGTCAAGATACCATCTTCGCCCTCCTCACCAGGATTGTTCGCACCTGTCAGCGCTAGGCCAGCTCTTAGCAAGGGACTTTCTACACCGCTAAGATCTACTTGGGAAGTTCCTTCAGTTGAAATAAGATCAAAGCTAGCATTTCGGTTGTTGGTGTTGCTCTCTCTTTCGAGCTTGTCAGATAGAAAGAATCCGTGGGTAGCAAAGTGTAGGATGAAGGGACTTTGTATTTGCTTGACGATATTTTCAGTGGGTTCATCTTGAGTCAAGAAGATGGCTCTAGGAATTAGATTCTTGAGCAGGTTGGCCTCTTGTAACGTGCCGGGTAGATCTATAAAGGACAACGTTTCAAAATCAACCGAGCGGCGGTTAGTGACAGCGGTTGCGATCGCTCTCTCAGCGTTTTCTTCTTCTCTTAGGCTAGAAGTATCATAGTCAGGATCAGCAATAACCACAAACGGTAGCCTGTGTGCATTACGTTGGATACTAGCACGAGTGTCTGCAAATCGGATTATATCTTTGCCAGAAGCGACATAGCTCATTTGATAGGATTCAATCAGATAGCTATCTGTCTCATCGACCAATGCCTCAAAGGGAATAGTATTAAGATAGCTATCTGGAGAGATGAGTAGATGCTCTATGTCTCGCTCTCCTATCTGGTCTTTTAGCAGTGAGCGAACTGGCTGCATGATCTGTTCGTCTAGCTGTCGGCCAATAGTTTTGGCCCTGGCAGATTTAGTCTGTAGCACCTGTCTAAAGACTGCGGCTTGACTGTTAATCTTTGCCGCATCACCTATGTCAACTACATTGATGCTTTGTGCGGTCAAAACATATGCAGCGTAGCGGCGATTATTTGAATTAGGATCAATGTATTCAACGATCTCTATGAGCGCTGAGTTTGCAGGCACATTTCTTCGTGCTTTCTCCAATATATCCGTATTGGCAGGCGGTAGGATTAGCCATTCTAAGACATCGCGATCTCTTCTTAAGAGTTCAAGGTTGATTTTTGTGATCTTGTCTTCTAGCGCAGTAACAGAAGGATTCTTTGTACGAACCGACTGAGCTGAACTCGTAGCTAGGCGCAAGTCTGCTAGTTCTCTATATAGCGTATTAAGTTCGCTTTGTATTTGCGGACTGATGTTTTCGCTTGTAGAAATAGCAGTCAAGCCGATCGCATCTAAAACTCTGCTTTTTTTGACTAGTGCAGTAGAGAAAGCTCGCCGAATCAGAGCATGGTCTTCATTAGTGCTATGAATGCTCTCGGTAATGAGTTCGCCTGTTCTTTCTTCGCTATAAGAGACTGCTAAACTGTCGTGCTCTTCTCTAGTTCCAATATTTCCGAGCACACCTTCTCCATTCACCTGCAATGGTATCAGCGTGCCGTAGACAGCCGCTGCCTTTTCAGGCATTCTCTCGGCCCAATAAATTTCTACTAACGACATGACTGCCGCGCCTAAAGCAGGTGTTCTATCAGCAATAGCCTTGAGATGTTCTATGTTTTCTGTCTTAAACAGAGCAAAAATCTCTTCGTAAACTGATCTTGCTGCGCTGTATTTTCCTTCTGCTTCATAGTCAGCGCCCATTTCGTATAGCTCTACTATTTTCCTTTCGAGGCTTTGGATATTGCTGACGACTAGGTCTCGGCCATTGGAACTGACGATTCCTTCACCCGTTCTTCGCACTTGTGCAGACGCCGTATAAGTAGGGCAGAGCGCCCCTATAAAGCAAAGCGCTGCGCTGCAGATCTGCAATAGTCTTTTCTTTCTACTTGTCAGAACCAAATTTCGAGTAATCATAGTCGTAAACGCATAGGTCCATATAGTAGTTTCTCAGCTCAATTACTTATTCTAACGGAGCCCAATCGCCAGAAAAGATAAATGAAGACCAGTAGTAGGGATGCTGATAGGTGCCTGTATTCAACAGTTCTAGCTGGGCGTTTCTCAGCGCTTCGCTACGGCCCTGTTTTTTCTCTATCAAGTTCTCGTAGTACAGCGCCATCAGTTCACTAGTGCCAATATCATCTACTTGCCACAGGCTCATTAGCTGACTTTCTGCGCCCGCTATAGCAAATGCCCGCCTTAGCCCATACACCCCGTCTTCGTCGCTGATTGTGCCCACACCCGTTTCACAGGCGCTGAGCACCACTAGCTGTGTACCGTTCAAGTTTAGGTTTGCGGCTTCTAATGCGGTGAAAATGCCGTCTTCTGTGATGCGATCGCCCCCACTGCTGCGGACATTCACGCCTGCCAAAGCTAGCCCGGAACGCAGCAACGCATTCTCGGTTGCTATATCAACAGGGAGCAAGTCTCCTGTAGAGGTACCATCAACAATATCAAAGCTAGCGCCTAATCCGCCACGACTATCGCCGTTCTGCGCTGAAGGGACATCAGGCAGAAAGAATCCGTGAGTAGCGATGTGAAGAATACTAGGTGAGGCTATTTTCTTAATAGCACTTTCGGTGGCTTGCTGTTGAGTAAGGACAGTGGCGTCTGGTAGAAACGTAGAAATTTTATCGGCCTCTACTGCGGTTCCCGGCAGTGCCGAAAATGTCAGCTTGTCTACTTCTACAGCTCTGAGATTGACGTTGGAGTTGCTGTTAGGATTACTACTAATCGGAACAGTCTCGGTGTCTATAGAGCTTAGATCTGTTGAGCGTTCGGCTGGGCTAGCGTAGTCGGGATTAGCGATGATGACTGGCGATCGCACACCTTCCGTATTGCCTTGAGAATCAGCACGTTGAAAGCCGATTAGATCACGGCCAGAAGATAGATAGCTAATCTGATAAGCCTCAATTAGGTACCGACCTTGTTCATCAACTAGCGCCTCAAAAGGAATCACGTTGAGCTGATCGTCAGGTGCGATTAGGAGCTGCGTTTTATCTCCAATCAAAGGACGAATCGGAGCGATCACTAATTCACTAAGCTGCTTAGAAATCTGATCAATGTTGGCAGAGCGATTTTTTAGTGCCTTACGATATTGAGCCACCTGTTGATTGATGACTGCTGACGCGCCGAGATCAACCGCCTGGATTTCGCCTTCTCTGGTCAAAATATAGGCTGCATAGCGAGGCTCTGTAAACCTAGAGAGAAAACCTGTTACTTCATAGGGACGATAGGTCACTAGCTCTATCAGCGCTGCCTCTGTCGGAATCAACTCTCTAACTGCCTTAGTCGATACAATTTCTGAAAACTGCTGATTGCTCTGCTGCGCAGCGGCCTCACCAATCTCTTCTAGCTCTTTTTCTATCTCTGTTATCTCTGCTTTTATCTCTTTCTCTCTAGCTTCGTAGTCTTCGTCAGAAAAACTATCACCGTTGAAATACAGGTTTGAAAGTAACGTACTTTTATCTCTTAGTGCGGCTAATAGCTCTTTACTTCTTTCATCCGCACCGGATAGATGCCGCTGCGAGTGAGCGACTAGTCCTTCTAGCGTTCTACCCTTTCGCCTGAGGATAGTAAGCAAAGACAATTCTGCAACCGTATCGCTATCGGTCAAATTGTCTACGAACGCCGTTACAGATGCGTTCAACTCGTAGCTAGAGGTAGTAATATCAAGCCCTGACAGCGCTACAGATGTTCCTGAAAATCCTAGATTTTCGATCATATTTTTTTCTCTGATCGAGCTTTCTCTTTCTAGAAATGAGATAGCCTGATCAAAGTTTCCTAGCTCCCAGTGCATTTTTGCCAGTGGACCAACAACACTGCGAATACCGACTGTAGTTGCGCCTAGCTCTACGCTATCGTCTATAAACAGATCGGAAAACGTCTCGTCTATGCCTGTTGCCTCATAGAGAGCTAGCGCGCCCTCTAATATCGCCAGCATCTCTGTTGGTTCTATCTTTTCTCTTTGTATGTAGGTTCTTTTTGCTCTTGTCAGCGTTCTTTCCAGCGTATAGAGTACGCTCTTTTTCCTTTCAGGTGGCAGCAGATCCACGCTCTGACGATAGTAGTCGATGGCTTCGATATACTCTTCGTTATGGCCGTATGAGACACCCAGTAGCAAAAGCGTATGAGACACATCGTCAGTCTGATTGAGGCTTTGCGCGATCGCTAGACTGCTTTTATAGAATTCTATCGCCTGATCGTACGCCTCTAGCTTGTTGTAAACAAAGCCTATATTCTTTAGTGCCTGAGCTTCTTTGCTGCGGTTGGCTATCCGCTCTGGCATAGATTGTCTGATAGATAGGCTCTGCTGGTAGTAGCCCAGCGCTTCAGAATAGTTTTCTAGCTTGAGGTAGGTTGTTCCTAGCTGCTCTGATATGTGCGCCTTTTCTCTTTCGTTATGGAAGGCTTTAACAAGCTCCCAGCTCTGACGATAGGCATCTGCAGCCGCCTCGTACTGCTCTAACCGAAGATAGTTAATAGCAGTGTTCTTGAGTGAGAGGAACACTAGCAAGGGTTTGTTTAACTGCCTGCTCAGCATCAATGCCTGTTGATTATAGCTAAGCGATTCAGCATAGTCTGCTTGCCTATGATATGCAAATCCATGACCCATGAGCGCCCTAGTCTCGCCTTCTAGAAAGTTTGTTGCTTGAGCGAGCGTTAGGCTCTGCCCATAGTAATCAAGCGCTGTTGGAAAGTCTTGCTGCTGGACTGCCAGTAGACCTAGATGATTTAGATTGTTGACTTCTCCTTTTTTGTAATCAATACTGCGGTTGATAGATAAACTTTCTGAGAGGGCGGATAGCGCCGCTGGATACTGACGTTGGACTGCATAGACAGTGCCAATACCGTCTAGGGCGATCGCAATCCCTTTTTGATCATTAGCATCACGCGCGATAGTCAAACTTTTCTCATGGTATTCCAATGCTTCTGGATACTCTTTGACAGCTCGGTACGCAATTGCAATTTTGTTCAGCGTAGCGGCTGATTGAGTGCGATCGCCACTTTCTTCGTACGCAGCTAGCGCCTGTTGCCAAAGCTGTCTGCTCTTATCAAATTCGCCTGTCCAGTAAGCATCTTCACCCTGTTGAAACAGCAGACCGGCGTTGCTTTCGCTCGCTATGAGTACTGAACTGTCGCTCTGCGTATTGAGGGCGCTATTGCGATCGCTCTGTTGCATAGGAGAAGCTACCGTAGCCGACAGCGCCCAAAAAACGATTGATATTGATGACGCAAGAACGAGAGTGAGCTTTTGGCAGCGCATAGTCACAGAGATAGGTTTGAAAAAGGTTTTTCTAGATGCGTTTACTTATTCTAGCGATCGCCAGTTACCCGAAAAGATAAACGAAGACCAGTAGTAAGGATGCTGATAGGTGCCTGTGTTCAACAAGACTAGCTGTGCATTCCTCAATGCTTCACTACGGCCTTGCTTTCTCTCTATCAGGTTTCGATAGTAGAGCTGCATCAGTTCGCTAGTGCCCGTATCATCTACTTGCCATAGGCTCATTAGCTGACTTTCGGCTCCAGCAATGGCAAAGGTTCGACGCAATCCATATACCCCTTCACCATTGCGGATAGAACCTACTCCCGTCTCACAGGCGCTAAGCACCACCAACTTGGTTCCGTTCAAGTCCAGACTAGAAGCTTCTAAAGCAGTAAAGATGCCGTCTTCTGTGCCGCTACTACGACTATTCGCACCCGCCAGGGCAAGACCAGAACGTAGTAAGGAATTTTCTAAATTACTGGGCGTTATTTGTGCTGGCTCTTCAGTATCAGTTAGATTAAAGCTAGCACCGAGACCGCCCCGGCTATTGGGATCAGTAGGGGGAATGAACTTCACGTCGGGAAGGAAGAACCCGTGAGTGGCAATATGGAGAATACTAGGCGCGCTCACTTGCTTAAGATTGTTTTCGCTAGCGTCATTTTCGACGAGGACTGTAGCGTTTGGGAGAAGCGGGGCAATAGCTGCGGCCTCTTTGGCAGTGCCGGGGAGAGGAGCGAAGTTTAGGCTGTTGAAATCAACCGACCTGCTATTGTTGCTCTCTGTTGCAGCGGCGGGCACCACTTCTGAATAGTTTGGATTGGCAATGATGATAGGCGGCTGTTGGCTAGAAGCATTTTCCTGAAGTTTCAACAAGTCACGACCAGAGGAAAGATAGCTAGTTTGGTAAGTCTCGATTAGGTAGCTGTTGTCTTCGTCGACAAGAGCATCAAAAGGAATCAAGTTTAGCTGGCTATCAGGGGAGAGGAGAAGGTGAGTTTTATTCGCTATGTGCGGACGTATAGGAGCCATTAGCGCTTGGTCTAGCTGACGAGCAATCATAGTCGTGTTAGCAGATCGAGCACTGAGTGCACTCTGAAGCTGCGTGACTAGCTGGTCGATAGGCTCAGCTAGTCCTAGGTCGATAGCTTTGGCTTCTCCCTGATGAGTGAGGATATAAGCTGCGTAGCGATCGCCCTCCCACGCAGGAGCACCGTTCTCGGGGTTGTATAAGGTATAGCGAATAAATTCGACTAAAGCAGCATTATCAGGAATCTGTTCTTGTACAGCTGGGATAGAAATAGGTGTGGTTTCCTCTCTGAACTCTGCACTGGCTCTAGATAGCTGTTCTTCTATTGCTTCTGCTTTTGTCTCTAGCTGAGTGAGTTCTATTTGATACTGTTGAGGAGTGCGATCGCCTATGCCGACAGAGCGCAAATTAGCTAGGGTCGCACGGGTAGTACTAAGCTCGTCTAGCAGCTGTTGTTGCGTGGGCGTTAACTGTTCACGTAAACGCTGTAATGACTGGGCAGTACTATCTAGCACTCTGCCCTTTCTCTGTAGAATGGTAGATAGGGCCAACTCAACCGCAGCAGAGTTTTCAGGCGCACTACGCATATTGAGAGAGATGCTGATGTCTGTTCGTGTTTCTAATCCCTGTATATAAAGCTGCCGCCTCTTTTCTGAAGCATCTAGCAGCATACTACTCAGGTTTTCTTCTTCTATTCTGTTGCTTGCTGTAAATAGTTCGATAGCTTGACTAACGTCACCTTCATTCCAGTACAATTCCGCCAGCGTGTTCAGATTAGCTGCAATAGTAGGATGATTTTCCCTTAGTACTGCTCTGTTAATTGATAAGGCGCGTTTCTGTAGAGGGAGTGCAGCGGTATAGTCACCTTGATTTGAGTACAGCATTGCTAAGTTACTTATGCTAGTTGCAACCTCTGGATGATTCTCTCCAAATATCGTTTTGCGAATTGATAAAGCCCGCTCTTGCAGTGGTAGCGCAGCTGTGTAGTCACGCTGTGCTCTATACAGCTCCGCTAGGCTACTTAGGATAAGCGCAACATCTGGGTGATTTTCTCCTAAAGCCGCTTCACGAATTGATAAAGCCCGCTCATACAGCGGGAGTGCAGCCGCATAGTTATTCTGAGACCAGTACAGTGATGCTATGTTGCTCAGGCTGGAAGCAACAGCTGTATGGTTTTCTCCTAAAGCTTCTCTACGAATTGATAGAGCGCGATCATGTAGCCTTAGTGCAGTTTCATAGTTGCGCTGCGAAGTGTACAAAAGTGCCATGTTACTTAGGATAGTAGCAACGTCTGGATGACTTTCTCCTAGTGCTGTTTCATAGATTGATAGAGTGCGTTCATATAGTGGCAGTGCAGACGTACCGATACCCTGCATTCTATACAGCTCTGCTAAGTTATTTAACACAAGGGCGGTGTCTATAGACTCCTTTCCTGTTGTTTCGCGAATTGCTAAGGAACGTTCATAGAGCGATCGCGCAGTTGTATAGTCACCTTGATCCACATGCAGCATCGCTAAGTTGTTCAAGCTCGTAGCGATGGATCGGTCATTTTCTCCTAATACTGCTCTTTTAATCGTCAAAGCACGTTCGTGTAGCGATTGCGCAGTTGTATAGTTGGCCTGTTCTGCATGCAGCATTGCTAAGTCATTCAAGCTAGCGGCGACCTCTAGATGGTCTTCTCCTAGGGTTGATTCACGGATCGCTAAAGCGCGTTCATAGAGTGATTGCGAGATAGCGTAGTTATCTTGATATTGATGCACGCCTGCCAGGCTATTCAGACTGGTAGCCACTTTCAGGTGATTCTCTCCTAGCGCTGTCTCGTAGATTGTCAATGCACGTTCGTATAGTGATTGCGCGGCTGTATAGTCTCCTTTCTTTGTATGCACTAATGCCAAGTTGCCTAGACTAGTAGCCACGTCTAGATGATTTTCTCCTAGCGCTGTTTCGTGAATTGATAGCGCCCGTTCATACAAAGGCTGGGCAGTCGTATAGTTACCCTGTTCATAGTGAAATGCTGCTATATGATTCAAACTGTGAGCCACGTCTAGATGATTTTCTCCTAACGCTGTTTCACGAATCGATAGCGCCCGTTCATATAGAGGTAATGCAGCTGTGTAGCTGCCCTGATCTTGGTATAAGTTTGCTAAGCCAACTAAGCTAACTGCGACTTTTGGGTGATTTTCTCCTAGTGCTGTTTCACGAATCGATAGCGCCCGTTCATACAGCGGTAATGCAGCTGAATAGCTGCCTTGATAGTAGTGTAGTAGCGCCAAGTTATTCAGGCTATTAGCAACGGCTGGGTGATCTTTCCCCAAGGCTGTTTCATAGATTAATAAAGCACGGTCATGCAGCGGTAGTGCGGTTTCGTAGTTGTCTTGATCTTGATGTAGTACTGCTAGCCCATTCAAGCTGTATGCCACGCCTATATGGTTTTCTCCAAGCGCTGTTGTGCGAATTGATAAGGCCCGCTCATACAAAGGCTGCGCAGCTGCATAGTCCCCTTGTGCCCGATATAGTGCCGCTAAGCGGTCCACGCTATCGGCAACGTCTATGTGGTTTTCTCCTAATGTTGCTTCTTGTAGCCTCAGAGCTTCCTGTGCGATGAAGACATCTTCTGCGTACTGGCCCATTTCTGCTTCTAGCTCAGCAATGGCAGATAGCATCAATGTTTCACCTGCATCGTCTTGCAGTTCTCTCTCTAGCTCTAGACTTTGTCGATAGGACGCCAGCGCATCTGCGTAGCGTTCAGAGGATTGTTGAACATAGCCTATTAGCCCTAGAATATCTGCCTCGCTAGCGCGATCGCCGATCTCACGGCTAAGTACGATGCCTCGCTGATAAGCCTCAAGCGCCTCATCGTAGCGCTCGATAAGAGCATAGCTACCTGCCAAACCATTAATGGCTTGCAAAGTTCCAAGGCGATCGCCCACCTTTTCTTTTAGATTGACTGCTTGTTCATAAGCGGTGATCGCCTGCTCGTAGTTTTTTAGCGTAAAGTGGACGATGCCAAGATTGACAGCAGCACGCGCCTCGCCTACTCTATAGCTCGCCGCCCGACTAATTTCTAAGCTTTGCTGATAGTAGCTAAGCGCTTTAGGTAAATCTTGTTGATCTAGATCTTGTTGAGATAGATAGACGCTACCAATATGGTCTATGTTGTCAGCTCTGCCAATATGATTATCGATACTTTCATTAATTTCTAAACTCTCTTCAAATAACGGTAGCGCTTCTGAATAGTCTCCTAGCAATAAATAGACGGTACCAAGACTATCTAAAGCAATTGCCTCAGCTTCTGCACTGCTGCTACTGCGCGCAGCACTCAAGCTTTGGGTAAAGTAGTCAATCGCGTCATCATACTGGCCCAATGTTCTGTTGACTAGTCCTAGTTTGTTGAGTGCGATCGCTTCAGCTTCTATATCGCCCGTTTGCTGATAGTGAGCGATCGCGACTTCCCACCTTGACATTGCCGTATCGTAATCCCCGGCCCGATACGCCGTTTCTCCTTGCTGGAACAAAGCATCTGCGGCTGTACTATCTTCCTCAACCGTATGAGCTATCGTTTGACTTGTCAGTAAGTCTGCCGCTGTTTCCTCCGCCATTGACTGAGCAATCGCCGGGTTAATCAGGAAGGTAGCCGCAATAGGCAAAAAGAGCAGGGCTGGCTTTTGATAGAACATAACGGTCAAGGCAAATACTCTGTACTATTTTTCTTTATGGATTCACCTGTTCTAACGGCCGCCAATCGCCGGAAAAGATAAACGAGGACCAGTAGTATGGATGCTGGTATGTACCCGTGTTCAACAGTTCCAATTGAGCATTCCGTAGCGCTTCGCTGCGACCCTGCTTGCTCTCTATCAGGTTCTCGTAGTAGAGCTGCATTAGTTCGCTAGTGCCCATATCATCCACTTGCCACAGGCTCATGAGCTGACTCTCGGTCCCGGCGATCGCGAACGCCCGCCTCAATCCATATACCCCCTCCCCACTACTCGCCGCGCCTATGCCAGTCTCACAGGCACTGAGTACAACTAGTTTAGTTCCGTATAGATCCAATCCAGAGGCTTCTAGCGCGGTAAAAATGCCATCTTCACTACCGCTGCTGCGGCTGTTAGCGCCCGCAAAAGCTAGTCCCGAGCGTAATAGAGGATTCTCTAGATTGCTAGGTGTTACCTGCGCGGGCGTTTCCACATCGACTAGATCAAAGCTAGCCGCTCTGCTGTTCGCATCAGGAACAACAAATGCGACGTCTGGTAAGAAGAAGCCGTGAGTGGCGATATGCAAGATATTGGGCGCAGAGACTTGCTTTAGAGCGCTTTCGGTGGCTTGTTGTTCGGTTAAGAGGGTTGCAGCAGGCAGTAGCGAGGCAATCGTGCTGCCCTCAGATGCTGTTCCTGGCAGTGCACTAAAGTATAGAGAATTCGCATCTACCGATCGTTGACCCTCACCCGCACCGCTAGTACTGCCTTCGAAGCTGGGATTGGCAATCACGACAGACGCTTGACGACTCGGGACATCTGCTCGAAGCTTTAGCAGATCCCGGCCTGTGTTGAGATAGCTAATTTGATAACTTTCAATCAGATATCGACCTTGTTCATCAACTAAGGCATCAAACGGAATTAAATTCAGCTGGCTATCAGGAGAAACTAACAGATGAGATTTGCCCGACAGAAAAGGGCGAATGGGGGAAATCAACTGTTCGTTCAGTTGCTGTGCGATCGCATTAGCCCGTTCAGAACGATTGCTGAGCGCTTGCCGAAACTCAGAAACTAACTGTTCAATTGGCTCAGCATCCCCTAAATCTACGGCCTGAATATTCCCTTGATCTGTTAGCACATAGGCCGCATAGCGGTATCCCCGTTCGCGAACATGCGGACTATACGCGTGATAGCGAACAAACTCAACTAGAGCAGCGTCTCTAGGAATATTTCTGCTAATGGATTCTATGGTGATTTCTTCAGAACTTGCTGAAAACGCTGCGCTGCGACGGGCCAACGCTTCGTCAAGTTCTTCCGCGCGAACTTCTAAATCCTGGACTTTATCGCTATAGTCCGTATCAGCTTGGAGACGGTCGCGATCAAACTTAAGCGTTGCTAGTTCTGATCGAACCGTATTAAGTTCATCAAATAGTGCTTTTTCTTCAGCAGATAAATCGGCTCTAAGTGCTTGGGAAGTGTTAGCAACCGCCTCTAAAATTCTTCCTTTTCTTTGAAAAATAGTGGTTGCGGCTAGAGTCGCTGCCTTTCTCTTCGTGTCAGTATCAGATAGAGAGTCGACCAGATGAATAGAAATGTTTGCATTGATCGAAGCCGAAATCCCTTTGATGTATTCCTGCCTTCGAGATTCTGAAGCACTTGCTAGAACTGTATTAAGATTAAATTCTTCGATAGCATTGGCCTGCCAGAATAAATCGATGGCCTGCGCTATATTGTTGTTCTCATGCTGGAGATCGCCTAGGCTGTTTAGTGCGCGAGCTGTATCTGGATGGTTGTCTCCGTAGAGTGATCGCGTAATTTCAATTGAGCGTTCGTACAAGGGCAGCGCTGTGTCAAAATTGTTCTGACTTGTATAGGCTAGAGCCAGATTGTGTAGCGTCGAGGCGATGATGGTATTTGGTTCATCAAAGACAGCTTCTAATACTACGAGCGCTTGCTTGTAGAGCGAGATAGCTGGAATATGATCGCCTTTTGCCGCGTATAGTAGCGCTAAATTGTTGAGGCTAGCGCCAACCAAGTAATGATTTCTGCCTAAGGTAGATGATCTGATCGATAGCGCCCGCTCGTACAGCCGCAGCGCCTTTGTATATTCGCCTTGTCCAGAGTATATCGAGCCCAAACTTTCCAGCGTATTGGCGATACGGATGTGCTCTTTTCCATAGGCTTGTTCTAATATCTCAAGTGCCTGTTCTACTAACGGTGTGGCCTTTGAGTAGTTGTTTAGACCTTGATAAGTCGAACCTAAACCCGCTAGGCTAGCCGCTAGGCGAGTATCTTCGCTCTGTGGATCTGCTTTGTATGCGGCGATCGCTCGCTCATAGACCGGAATAGCCGCTGTAAAATCACCTGTCGCAGCGTAGAGGTTGGCGATAGAATGCAGCCCTGACGCATAGTCTTCACTTTCTGTGCCAAAGGTGCTTTCTCTGATCACAAGTGATCGCTCAAACGCAGGCAATGCCGTCTCATAGTCGCCGACGTCGACATAGGCTTTGCCCAGTGAAGTCAGCGCATAGGCAACATGGATATGTTCAGCGCCATTTGCATTTTCAATAATCGCAACAGTTCTTTCAAACATAGGAATAGCGCGATTGTAGTCTCCTTGTTCTACATACACTTTTGCGAGACCGTTTAATACTACAGCAGTGGTGTAATGATCTTGGCCTAAAGCTGCTTCACTACGGGATAAGGCTTTTTCATAGAACGACTGGGCAGAGTCGTAGTCACTTAGCTGAAAGTGCAGCTCGCCCACATCTTTTAAGCTGTTGATTGTATCTGGATGCTCTAGGCCCAAAGCGCTTTCCCTGATCGCCAGAGCTTCTATAGCGAGCGGTAATGCTTCTGCGTAGTTACCTGCTGTGTAGAGCGATGCAATTTGTTCAATTAATTCGTCTGCAGCTTCTATCGATTGAGATGAGGTCGTGGTTTGTTCGGGTTGAGCTGTGACCGCAAGCGTAAGTGGAAAGCCGCTCAGATTAACCATACAAACAGCTAAGAAGAGGCGCTGTCGGAGTTTCATGCTTTATCTACCTGCTGCTCGAAGATTTGCCAAATTCTCGGAAACTACGCTCAGCCCTGGATAATCTTCTCCATGAACGTTAATGATAATTTCAATAGCGCGTTCAAACAGAGAAACCGCTTGGTCATAGTTACCTTGTTCTTGATAGTCCAAAGCTAAATTGTTGAGCGTTGGTGCAAGATTCCCGTAGGCTGTCAAGGTCGTAGGGTTCTCTTCGCCATAGGCTGCGACTAATATTGCGATCGCCCTTTCATGGAGAGGTAATGCTACTTCATTTTGTTCTGCCTCTCGATAAGTCCCGGCCAAATTGTTTAGCGATATCGCCAGACTTGGATCGTTTGGGCCTAAGGCAGCTTCTTTGACAGTGATCGCCTGCTCGTAAGTTGCGATCGCTGCTGGATAATCTCCTGTACTTCTATGAAGTTCGGCTAAGTTGTTGAGCGTTCTAGCGTAGTCTGGATGGTCCTCGCCGATTGCGGTTTTCTGTGCGTCTGAGGCTCTTTCATAGAATTCAATTGCCTTGTCAGTATCGCCTAGCTCGTAATGCATGATGGCAATATCACTGAGGTTTGCAGCATACTCTGGATGAAAGGTGCCAAGGCTATCTGCTTTAATGGCCAGCGATCTTTCTAACAGCGAAAGGGCAGTCTCTGGCTCCCCTACGGTATGGTAATAGACTGCCAGGTCGTTTAGCATGTAGGCAACATCTACATGATTTGGTCCTAGTATTTGCTCAAAGATAGCTAGCGCCTTTTGGCCATTAGCAATGCCTTCCTCATAGCGGCCCTCTTGATGCAGCCATTGAGAGGCCCCTTTCATTCTATAGGCTAGCTCTAGCTGTTCTTCTTGAGTCAGTGTTTCAAGTGTTGCTTCAAAGTCTGCTTCTGTAGTTGTGGTCTCTTGCGCAGTTGCCCTCAAAGAAATCATTGGCATACAGCTAATACCTAGAACACACATCGCCAATACTGACAGTCGTTGAAATCGATTTGCCACGGTAGTTCTACTTCCTCTCACGTTTGCTCTTCCATTTATTTTTCTAGATGCTCTGACTTATGCATTTCCTTATGCAACCTCAATCACGGTAGAAGAGATAGCGATCGCGCTGCCATCGACAACACTGGCAGTGCTATTCACATCTGCTACTCCAAAAGTCGCATTCCGAGAGATATTGTCAAAGTCACTGAGCAAAGAGCCTAGGAATCCAATACTGTCATCACCACCGACTGGCACATAGCCATCCGCACTGCGAGAAATTTCCTGCAGTCCGCGCAGAGCGTTGCGCAAAGAGCCCGTGCTAGTGATGGTCATTACTTCTAAAAAGCCAGCACCACCAACTTCAAAAGCTTTGCCCGTTTCAGGCTTGGGGATGACCACTTCAGAATCAGGTGCGATTAGGGCCGCGTCTTCTGGCGCGTCCCATTCGTAGGGATAAACCACCGTCATTTTGCCAGAAGGATCAATTACCAAACAGCTTAGATACAGGGATTGATTCGGGTCACTGTTCTGGACGCGAATTCTAAGCTGACTACCGGCATTGAAAGGCTCAATCTCTAAGTCAAGCGATCGCGCTTCAGAATTGAGCGCTCTAGAACCAGACAAAGGTAGCGAAGGCCCTCCACCGACGGTAAAGATCTCACCGGATACTTCCAAAGAAGAAGCGGTATTCGATAGCGCGTTTAATACTTTGTTGACTAACAGCAGCTTGAGCTGAGGCTTTAGTCTGTTCACCGCTGCGGTAACCGTTTCGTCTATGCGCCCGTAGGAAGTAGGTGTGGGCTCCATCGCTGGAGAAAATAGAGAAAGTGTATTCACAGGAGGGAGAGTATCTTCGTAGCCTTCGGCGATCAGCTCAGCTCTATACTCTTCCGTCATACGACCAAAGATATAGTCCAATGGAGTGGTGCCATCGACAGCAGTGACTTCTAGCTGCGATCGCCCACTGCCTTCAGAAACTAGCGCGTTAGATAAAGCAGCGATCGCTTGATCAACCTCTTCTCCTAACGATTCATGTACGCCAACTCTCAGCTGTGGATTACTCTCTAATCCCACTAGCGTCTCACGCAGCAGCATTCCTGGCTTCGGCTCTCCCTCTCCCGATATTTTCTTACCAATCGCCCGTAGCCCGTTCCGCGAAGCTTGTTCTATCTCTGCGACCGGTTCTCTGGCGGCATCTAGCACCGTGAATCGCAGGGCTTCATTGGTGAGTGCTAAAGATTGAGCAGAGAGACCGCCTAGCCAGTACTCAACTTCGTCGCCGCTAATGCTAGTAATAACAGCCTCTGCTGGTCCGCTAGCTGGCGATGTGAAGTAGATCGGCTTATCTAGGCTATCGCTACCGGGTGCGGCCTGGAACAAAGGCACCTGTGAATGATGTTTGGCAGCAGCGGCGGCTTTGGTGCTGCGAGTTAGGTTTACACGGATAGATTCTGCTCTGGTGCTACCGGGTAGCTGCCACAGATAGCGAGTGAGCAGGTAGCTAAATGCGCCTGCTTTGAAGCCGTCAAAAGGCGCGTCTAAGGCTAACTCACTGAACTGGGCTGAACCAATGCTCAATCCATTGGAAATGCCCGCTTTTCGCTCTGCTAAAAAGTCTTCTGGGGAAAGTCCCTGGGCTGCTAGCAATTGGCGCTGTAACTCGAACTCCGCAGGAATGGCCTCATAGCCAGAACTGCCAGCTCTAAGCAAATCGCGAGAGATCGCTCGAACTCGGCCAGTACCCCGCGTACCACCGCCAGAATGACAGCTATCAAGAATCGTCGTGACGTTGTTGGTTTGAAGCGATCGCGCTAGCAAAAACAGCGTGCGGCCCGTAATCACTGGCAGCTTGGGCGTACCCCCACCGACATTAGACAGCGGATCATTCAGAATAATCGCGCCATTTTCATCACTATTTTCATAGATTGGATCAGGATCTTTTACCGGCACACCGTGACCCGAATAGTGAAATACCACGACATCTCCTGGTTTGGCCTGCTTCACTAGGTGCTCGTTGTAGGCATCTAGCACATTCTGCCGAGTGGGACCGATATCTTCACCGTCCGAAATTTTGAGCACGTCTGAGGGCGCAAAGCCAAACTTATTCACCAGTAGCTCATACTGCAAATCCACATCGGTCAGGCAGCCGCCTAAGTCAGGAATTGGGCTGGGGTAGTCATTTACACCAACCAGCAGCGCTAGCTTACGGGGAGTGCTCTGGGCGATCGCCTGCCTATATCCTTCTGCCTGCTTTAAAAAGTTTGCCTGACTTAGGCCCATTGCAGCTAGGGTAGAGCCAGCAAACTGTAAAAAATGTCGACGCTTCATATTTCGGGTCTAAATCCTGCAATAAACTATCGTTACCTAGGTATCTTTCTACGTAAACACATCCTATTCAGATAATTTTCAACCGTAGAAAATAAAGTTACAAAGTCAATGGAATGATCTGAATAACTTCATAAACCGCCAGAAAAACCTCTTTACATCCGGTCTACAATTTTTTTATGACAGATGTTTATAGCCTAAAAGTCACTCAGGTCGAACAGGTCTGTTTTTTTGAGCTGACTTGGGGTAGAGGTCGTCGACTCACCGCAAAGCTTCCGTATCCCGCTCAGGTAGAAGCCCTCTATCAAAGCTGGCAGCGAGTCTATCTAAACTACTATCAATCGGCGCTGCGTCCGGACGCTTTGAATTTAGATCCAAACCTTGGCCCTGATTCCGGTCTTAATTTAGGCACGAACTTGGGCCTAAGAGGGCGAGCTGTGACCTCTGGCCAGCTTACGGCTAAAACCGATTGGCATGGACAACTTGTACAGGCTGAAGCTAAGCTCCTGTATGAATTTCACCAATGGCTGCGGAATGCGGCGCTATTCGATATTCGCAGTGAGCTAGCGCGAAGAATAGCTGAGCCACCGCCTGCTAAACCTATTGGAGAAGGCTCAGTAGGTTTAGATCTGTTAGTTGCCTGCGATCCATTAGACCTAGGTCGGTGGCCTTGGGAAGAGTGGGAGATCAACGCTGAGTATGGTTCAAACCGACTCGTACGCATTGCCCGGTTGCCGATGAACGTACATGAAGCGCTCACGCAGGTTCGCCGGTCCCATACGGCTGCTAGGGTGCTAGTCATTCTAGGTGACGATACGGGTCTAGATTTTGAAGCAGAGCTAGCGGCGATTGTTGCCCTAAAGCGGCTTGCCCAAATTACGGTCATAGGTTGGCAGCCAGGTGTAGATACTACCTGGTTAAAGCAAAGGATCTGCGACACCATTCAGAGAGATTCTGGCTGGGATATGCTGTTGTTCTTTGGTCATAGTAATGAGGCTAATGCCGTAGGTGGACAAATTGCGATCGCCCCACAGACTACGCTTTCACTGCGCGAGCTAGATCCTTATTTGCGAAAAGCCAAACAGCGGGGACTAAAGTTTGCACTTTTCAATTCTTGCAAAGGACTCGATATCGCCAACGCTTTGATCGATATTGGTCTAAACCAGGTTGCCGTTATGCGCGAGCCGATACATAACCGTGTGGCCCAACTCTTTTTAATTCAATTCATGCAAAGTCTTGCGAGCTTTGACGATGTGCATACGGCCTTGCAAAAAGCGAGTCAGTTCCTACGTTCGAAAAGTAATCTTACCTACCCATCGGCTCATCTCGTTCCTTCTCTTTTTCGCCACAGCGATGCTGTTCTATTTCGGCTACAGCCCGTTGGCTGGCGGGCTCGGATCAACGAGCTTTTGCCGCATACCCGTTGGCAAACCGCCGCCTTGTGTCTGATTGCAGGGCTGAGTTTGTTTAATCCGGCAACTGAGGCACTCACCGCTCGGCGCCTACAGGTTCAAGCTGTTTACAGAAGCATTACTAGGCAAGTTCCCACAGAGCCGTCGCCCGTGACTTTAGTAGAGATCGATGACTTATCAATCCGAGAAGGCTTTCCAAACGGGATTCCAAATCCGATCGACCGAGCTTATCTTGCTAGCATTCTCGATCGGCTCAGTGCCTTACAAGCACAGGTAGTAGGGATCGATTATCTGCTTGATCGCGCTCAAGAGCAAAACGATCAGCGCTTTGCTCAAGCAGTCTCTGAGTCTGTAGCTCAAGGAACCACACTAGTGTTCGGTTCGGTTCTACAGCCTGAAGGCGAGGTTGGAGTTAGAGAAGATCTCGCTAGTCTGAACTGGGCAATGCAGGGCTATACCAATACACCCAGAGGGTACTTGCGGGTACTGCCAGCAGGGAGTAGTTGTGTAGAGCGCTGTCCTTTCTCATATCTGCTAGCGATCGCCCAAACAGCTCACCAGGCAGCCCAACGAACTGTCCGTCAAGCTGATCTCCAGACCGAACTGCAATTGGCGATCGCTCCCGATCTCGATAGCCAAACTGACTATCGCCGCACGCTACTCACCACTGTACAACGACAAGATAGTGATCTAGTGCCAAGCGATCTCTATGGGCTAAGACTTTCTCCGTGGGCAAGTATCTCACGCTGGTGGAATCAACGCTGGCTGCACCCTCTGCTAGATTACTCACTACCGCCTGATGCAATCTACAGCAAACTTAGTGCTTATCAGCTTTTACACTTCCCAGAGGCGCAGCTAGCGAATCAGATCGATTGGCAAAATCAGGTTATTATTATCGCTTCAGGTGCCTACGATGAAGCGGGAACTGGCGCAATTAGAGATTATATTAGTGCGCCAGGTGTGATCGCTTTCTGGAGATCTCAAACAGGTGACCAATCGCGGGGAATGACTCGATTTACAGGCGGCGAAACCAACGCCTACGCCGTTCATCACTTTCTTAGAAGGCATTATCTGACACCCATTCCAGATACTTGGCTAGTGGGCATTGGCGTATTTGTAGGCGCAGGAGCTGTTTGGCTTTACCAGCGCCGGCAGCCTCCCTACCGTCATCGGCAACTTGCGTTGCTAGGAGCTAGTTTGGGATATGGTGGGCTTAGCCTACAGCTAGGTGTTACTAGCCAACTGTTGCTTCCTTGGCTATTGCCAGTTGCTACCGTCTGGGTATTTTGTCTGCCAATGGTTCTACCTACTGTCTTTGCTGCTAAACAATCTTCAAGTCTCTTATGACCTTTTTCGCTGTACTAAAGTCTGTTGGTATATCGATGTTGCTAGTGCCCACTGTATGGTCAGCGGGTATGAGTGTTCAAATTGAAGCAGCAAGCGCGCAAACTCTTGAAAGAGAGCTATCCGCTAGAGATTTCTCGTTTCGCCAGTTGTTTAAGAGAATTTTTCGAGATGATGAATGGCAAGATCCGCCCACTATTTCTAGAGGTGAGCTATGTTTGTTAGCCCCCGCTTGGGCTGGGCAAGAAATGCTGGTGTGGCATGAAGGTCCTGTTTTTGTTTGGCGAGGAGCGATCGCAAAGATGGCAGTCGTAGATAGTGTGAACAACGCTGTGATGTGGGAGTATGAGCCGCAATTACAGCAGAGATTCGTGCAATACGAAGGGGAGCCTTTACAATCTGGTCGCCTCTATCGTTGGCAGGTCTATGATGATGGGGAATCAACGGCACCGATTGCTTCTGCTTCGTTTGAGGTGATGTCTAGAGCCCAGCAACAGCTAGTGGCGAATGGATTGGCTATTGCAGAGAGTAAGGTGGCAGGGATAGCAGCCTCAAAACTGACGAGGGTAGAGTATTTTGCCGCGCGAGGGCTGCCTACGGATGCACTGCAATCTCTTTTTTTAATCAACTCAACGGATGTAGATCTAGTAGAAGCGCGGCAAGAGACGGTAGATAGGTTATGCGAGTAGGTCTCTCTATCTCACACGTTTCATAGCCCAGAATCTCGTACTTTGTAGTTAATTTCCTCAATAGGTAAATCCTCACTATTCCAATTGTTATAGCGTAGCTGCAGCCTTTTTTCGCCTGCGTGACTCACTAGACCAGCGCAGTAGCGTTTGGCATCTAGCCCTAAGCCCTGAAGACGGATTCTTCCATTGAATACAGTCGCTCTAGCAAGGTAAATCACCAAATCGTCTCTAGAGGGGCGATTGACGGTAGTGCTAGCAGTTAGATGAGCGACGCCGCGTTCATCCATTTCTTGACCAAGGGCGATCGCAGTATTTCGGATGCCTCGAATGGCAACAATCACAGCTGCTACTGCCATCGTGATATCTACGCCTTCATCAGTGAGGATATGATTTTGTGATAGATACTGAAAGTTGTTTTCTCCTAAATCGCCTCTAATGCGGCGATGGATCAAATTTTGTGGGTGGTAGTCGTTCAGTGCGCCCACAATTGCACCACAGGCTGCTCTAGGCTCTCGCCACGGAGACTCACGGGTTTTGCCATAGACGACGTGCCTATTACCTTCTCGTAACCGGCCAACATGCGTTTTAAGATCGATGGCGACTAGAGAGATTGATTGGGGGTTGCCTGCATAGAGTCGATGCTTGAGTTGTTCGTCAAGCTCGTGGGCAACGGTCACGTGGGCGAGCGTGGCGCCATTGTCTGTACCGCCGCCAGCGGGAAAAAAAGCTTCTAGCTTTAGTTCGCCGATTTCTGAGAGAGTTGCGAATCGCGAGGCGACGACATCTCGATAGCGTTTGGTGGCTTCGCCCTGGTGAATGCGATCGCCACAGTTTGTATAGGCAAGTGTCGTCACTACGCTTGGCAGGCTCAGGTCGGCTCCACAAACGTTCATTTCTGTAGGACTATTTGCCGCAAACTGTAGCTCATCTCGCAAGATTTGTAGCCCCCTAACTAGCGCATAGCGATCGCTGACAATCTCATTGAGATAGTTGTGATAAGCATTGCGCTCAGTGCCGAAGCTAGCTGGCAACTGCCAGAATCTATCGACCCGCTGTTGAGTGGCTTCGGCATCAAAGGAAAACGACATACTCAAAAGAAACGCGTTGGCGCTCTAAGATCTTCTTGCTAATCTAATGCCGACAATGATGCGCTAGAGCGAGCAGCGATCTTAAGTACCGTTATGTCTCTTAATATGTATCTAAAGAGCATTAGTCTGTCGGTCACAGGTCAACTTGAAAGGGAATCTCTTCGGTTTGTGTATAGACTGTGCCGCTATTCGTTGTCTGTAGAATCTTCACTTCATACAGCGCCTCGTAGCCTGGTTTTAACCACGGTTTAAATCGGTTGCCTAGGTCAAAAGTGTAGGTGTTTTCCACCACCTTAAGATTACCCAAGTCGATGGGTTCTGTTCCTTTTCTGATATTGAAAGTGGCCTCGTGCCGCAGTTGATAGGTCTCCGTTGTTAGGCCACTAGCTGATTGTTTAGTTAGTAGCGCGATCTCAATTTCTATCTGAGAGAGCAGATTTCGCAGTTCTCCTCTGTCGATTAAAACTAGCTCACTCTCCCCATCTGTGGCAAACACCGCTTCTAGCTCAAAGGACTGCACTCGACTGGGCGAAAATCCCCCCGTAATCTTAGCAACCTGCACTCCCGAAGCTTCACTCAAGCGATAGTCCAGTGTGCCAGGGATATCAAGATTAAGCACAGCTTGATCGCCTATGGAACTAGCCTCAACGCTCGTACGCACATCCGCTACCCCTAAACTTTCTGGAGTCTCCTCTGCTGCCCACTCCAGGCGATACTTTGGTCGCTCAGTTGATTTGAGGTACACGTAGCTATCAGGCGTGTCAGAGGCCGGACTCAGAAGCGATCGCAACCCTGTTCTTTGCTCCCAAATATTTTTAACCAGCTCGACTGTTTGACCTAGCTGCGTGCGCAGTGTGCCACTAGATTCAATTCTCTCTTGAGGAATATCACCGCGAGGAATCAAGCGAAAGCTACCGTAGCGGCCCTCTCCACCATCGCGCCCATCAGCGCCTGGTTTGCCGCGATCGCCATCCTCGCAGCCAAAGCTTCTAACGTGCGAAACTCCTTGATAGCGAAGATCATAGCGGTAGTCATCCGCATATCTTGAGTATCTTCTAGGAATATAGTCGCGGCTGTCGATAGACGGTACATGCTCTCGCACATCAAGATGTCTAACGCCTGTACAAGGAACTACTTTTCTAGCGGCATATTCCCACTCAGAATCTTCAGTTTGATCCTCTGTAGGGTTTCGCCGTCGCCAAACTTCCCATTCGCAGAACTTCACTATCCAAGTGGGCTCCACGCACTCGCACCCATCTGCACCCACATCCCCTCGACCCGCACGACCGCCCTTTCCCCCAGCGTTTGCGATCGCCACTTGCTTCAACACTGCTACATCTTCAAAGTAGATAGAGATGTCACTGCCGTTACCCCCATCACCGCCATCACCGCCATCACCGCCATCACCGCCATCAGCACCAATCAGTGAATAGGCTGGGCGATAGGGCGCTCGGCAACTTTGAGCAATCTCACCTGGCGCTCCATCTTCTCCTGATTCGCCCTCAGCTCCTGAAAAATCGTAGAAAGTATCCGACAGCGGTGTGTTTATCAGATCAATAGCCCTATCCGGTGCGTCTTGAGCCGTACGCCCGCTTCGCCCATCTCGTCCATCTCGCCCTTTTACACCAAACACAAAACTGCCTTGCCTACGCTCGGTTAATTGGTAGTTGCTGTGGTGATCGCCCCGGCCAGTGTTCCTGCCGGGGCGATCACTAAAGTTATGCTCTATAGAATAGCCAGGATAATTCGCCCTCACAGGAGCGTTATATCCAAACAGCCCTACGAGAAAAGTCACGACGAGTACAGTTGCCAGAAAAGAGCGAAATCGAGAAAGACGCATAGTAGGACAGGCGGGCCTATCAACAAACAGAACCGCAAGATACACCACTTGTACATATCTCTCGCAATTCTGTAGCTATTCACCTTTCAAGCTAGCCTGCGTACGCAACTCAATCTAGATAGCTGTGACAGTTCGCACCATCACTTTTCACTGACTAGCGTAGCGCCGAGCCTAAGGCTCAATACAGATAGAGAGCACAGCCATAACCCCTACAGCCCGACCTCTAGTAGCAGCTATTGCGCCAGACTCTGATTAAGAATTGTCTGAAACTGTTTAGGCATTATCAGCTTAGGCATTACTAGCCCTTTGTCAGGGTCTCATCGTACTCGGTAGTCTGGGTCTAAAGCGATAAATTCTTCAAGGCTTAACCTTTGGCGAGCACGCAAGCTTTCTTAAGACCGCTCATACCTAATTTCCTTCAACCGCTAGATAACACCGAACAAGTGCATCTAACGATTGACATATTTATGTTGATTACGTTGGTTTAGTTACATAGCCTTACATAGGCAGAGTCCATGCCGTGGCACAGTATAGTTCAATCGTATATCGTCAGCTAATTTACCATAGTTAGACATGCCTGATTAGATGCGCCCCATCAGACACACATAGTGCTGTCGAGAGAATCTATGAGACTATCCAAGAAAATAGAGATCACCTTCGAGACAATTATTTGGAACTTCAGATTTTTCGTCCTATTACCCGTCATCTTTAGCCTATTAAGCGCTGTCAAGTTCTTCATCATAGGTACTCTAGATATTTGGGCAGGGTTTAGTTTAAGATTTGATGTGAGCGATCCTGAAGGCGATATCACGAATCGGATAGTCTCGTATATTATCGGCGGCGTAGATCACTACTTAATCGGTATTGTTCTACTTATCTTCGCCTTAGGCATCTACGAACTTTTCATCTCAGAGATTGATGTTAAGTTCGAACATGAAGTCAATATTTTACAAAGTGAATCTCTAGAAGAGCTAAAGAGTAAGCTGGTGCAAGTGATTGTAGTTGCACTAATCGTCAGTTTGTTCAAAAGAATGCTTGGACTAGAGCTCAACCAAGCTAGTGATCTAGCCTACGGTGCGCTTGCTATCCTACTGATTTCTGTCAGTAGCTATCTTCTCCAGTTGCAATATACAAAAATGCACGAAACAACTATCAACAGTCGTTCCCAAGTGGCGAAGGAAGATTCTTCTAACTCTTCAGCAATTAGAATGAAGCGTCCTGTCGACTAGCGGGGAATAAAATAGTATCAAAGGCTTCCTAAAACTATCAAAGAAAGTCAAGAGGTATCTTCCCAAAATTTCTAAAATTCGTGAGTAGGGAGTTGAGTAAAACGTTCAACCCCAAAGGTCAAGCAAAGAAGGTGAGAATACGTTGATAGAAAATTCAAGAGATATCTATAGCTCAAGCTCGCAACGAGCTTTCAATCTGTAGCGATTAGGCTGTTGAATGTATCAACTAGGTAGACAATAAACAGTATAGTAAGTAACCATTTGGTTGTTTAAGAACGAACTTTTTCGGGTAAAATTAGCTGCATTAGAAAGTCGGTAAAAAGACCGATTACTGGCGTATAGATAGAGAATTCACGTAAATAGATGGATACATAGAAGATGCTTATGGGTAGAAGTTCAGTGAAACTACTGTTGTTTAATATATCAAAATTATTAGCTCATATATCTTTCGACGCATTTAGGTAATTATTATGAAATATGACTGAATATTTTTAAATATTGCTGTTCAATATAGAGAGGCCTGCGTCCGTGAAGTAGGTATCTTGTAACAGTTATTAGAGACTAACGATAATGCAACTCAACAATCCTCGACAGTCAGCTAGAGAACTTTTGAAAGAAAGCGTTCCCAACGAGCGATGGGAGCAAAACGGTGAATTCTTGGATCGCCTTCGTGAACGCATCGGTCAGCATCCAGTTTCTAAACATCCAGCTATCAAAGCTCTGAGAAGCTCTACGTTCGATCTAGAAGCTATCCAACAAATTCATTTAGAATATCGACATGCCATTGTTCAGATATTTACAGATGCTCTGTTAATGGCTCAAGTGCAGACCAAGCAGCTCGAACCTGATTTTGAGTCTGGTGTAAAGATGTATGCTCGTTTTCTGCTGACGCTTAACGTCCTAGACGAGTTTGGATTCAAGCCAGGTGTTGATGACTCTGGCTATTATCGAGGAAATGCGTTGGGCGCTCACTATCCCCTCTACGAGGAAGTGCTCGATGAGCTTGGTATTGATCGGATTGAACGAGAACAATATAAACCTAGTGAGTTCTCTCGCAAATTAAGAAGTTTTTTAGAGAGTTCTTATGACGATCTTTCTCAGGTAGTTAGTTTGCTTGCAGCTGGGGAGAGAGTGGTTGTTCTTTTCAGTTCGCCGCTTCGTGATAATGCCAAAACAGTGGGGGTTGACACTTCAAAAGGGTACTACATGGTTCATGGTGCTAGTGACGATGAGCAGTCTGAAGGAGATGATGATACTCATGAGGACGATCTTTGGTATATCCTGATGCAATCTCTATCACCTGAGCAGTATGAAAACATTGAAGCAATGTGCGAGCAGTACTGCGATCTGTGGGTTGATTTTTGGAATGCTCAAATGCAGTTAGTCAAAGAACAAGAGAAAGTACTTGTTTCGGCCTAATTGCCAAAGGTAGTAGGATAGAGGCCATCTATTGAATCGGAGATAGCCTCTATTGACTATAAAAAATGACTATAGAGAAAACTTTGAGCAACAGCATTCTATTCGCTCAATTCTTACAACGCTATTCATCAATCGATTGATTCCACTCTTGAAAGCGACGCACCTTACTGGCAAATCCAGAAGCCTTGAACTTTTCTAAGCGCAGCGGTGCAGGTTGAACGGAGGGAACAGAGATTCTAAAAGAAAAGGCACTCTCTCCCATAGGAACATATTCAATCCCACCAAGCCGATAGCGATTTTTCATAACGGCATTGCCTTCTGCGTCAAAGATCCGACCGAAGATGTCGGCATCAACAATATCTCTTGCAGAGTTGTTGACAGCGGTACCCTTTACTAGGTAGCAAGTAGCAGACATTGAGGAACCACTAGTAGTGAGGTTCTCAGCGTAGGCGGCATCGGCAGGACACTCTTCGGCAACGAGATCTTTGAGATCGATTTGAGTAAGTGCATAGGCAGCTGGGCTCCAGCTTAGAAACCACAGACAGCTGATTAGAAGCAGTGGAAGTACTCGCGTGCGTAGAAGTGAAATCATGACGAAATTGCTAGCCTAATATCCTTTTAGCTTACCGTCTTCGATGACGCTTTAGGCCTGTGCAAGATGATCTAACAGGCTACGGCGCATAATATCTATAGGAGCAGGCCGATCTAGCCAAATTTCTAGTGCAGCAGCACCTTGTTGAACGAGCATTTCTAGACCGTCTACAGTGGTCAGCCCGGCTGCTGCTGCCTGCCTGAGAAATTTGGTTGGCCGTGGCGTGTAGATCAAATCGTAGGCGATCGCACCTGTAGGTAGTAGCGCAAGCTCGTCATCGCTTAGCACCGAAGCGTCTGTGTTAGGGTGCATTCCCACTGGCGTTGCATTGACGACAAGGCCAGCCCTTTGTAGTTGATCGGGTAGCTCTTCCCAAGTCATTACTTTTAGCCGAGCAGCAATATCAGGACTATTTGCCCAGCTTTCGGCGAACCAGGCCAGCTTCTCAAGATTGCGACCAACAACACTAATTCGCTTGCAGCCGAGCTGATGACAGGCCGCGACAACTGCTCTAGAGGCCCCGCCATTGCCAAGAACGATAGCGCGCGTGTTGGTCCAGTCTTGCTTTAATGCCTGTAGAGGAGAAAGAAAGCCAATAGCATCTGTATTCGTGCCACACCAGCCGGATTCCTGGCTACTATCGTCGCCTTTGTTCCAAGTGCCGTACCAGACGGTGTTGACTGCGCCAATTGCCTTGGCTACCTCGCTAACTTCATCTAGCAAAGGGATGATAGTCTGCTTATGAGGAATTGTGATATTGAATCCTCGCAGGCCGATGGCTTTGAACCCTATGATCGCATCTTTTAGATTTTCAGGGTGAACCGGAAACGGCAGGTAGACATAGTCAGCCGGACCCGTTTCTCGCAAATGCGCGATCGCCGCGTTGTGCATCAGCGGAGAAAACGAATGCTTGATTGGGTAACCAATTACTCCTAGTAGCTGAGTAGTTCCTTTGATGGTCATGTCTGTTTATCTATACATGACTAGAGCGTAGCGTAACCGAACGTAACATTAAACTGACGGCACCAAATAACCGCTGATTTGAACGCACTTACATCGACACCTTCAGGAATAGCGTAGCGCTGTTCGCCTGCTACCGATTGAAGTCGACCCAAATTAACGTATTTGTCAGCACTATAACTTTCTGGTACTGCTTCGGCGTGCAAGAGCACAAATAGATCAGGGCCGTTGTCACTGCTAAAAGCCGAGTCAAATTCTAAGTAGGACTGCCCATCGATTGCAACCACTTGAGCTGCGCCGCTAGTGGGATGTCCCGCGCCGACAAAAGGGGCAGAATCAACGGATTCAGTAGGCTGACTAGACTTGACTTGACTAGTTGACGAAGCTGCTTGAACGAGGTTGACTGAAGCAGTCTTGGCATTGGAATTTAGCGCAACCAGCGTACTAATCACCGGAGCAGTCGGAGAGGGTTGAGGAAGCTGTTGTCCTTGGGCCTGTAGTGCGGGTTGATAGGCAACCGCGGTTACAAGTGTCGCAAAGCCGATGCGCTGAATTTGCTGTCTGATAGAAGTAAATTGCATAAGACGAATACCTTTATAAAGGCCCTGATATCGATGGATAAAGGCTAAGAGCGACGGTAGCTTTGCCTTGTTGATATCAGTATGATGGCCACCTCAAAATGGCGTATGAAAATTCGATAAGCGTTGACTGAGGTGAAGAAAAGGAGTTTCAAAGAAAGTCTGAGAAATGCATGGTCTATTTTTCGAGTAATCTTTGAGATACGACTAGCTGCTGGAAACGACAAGCTAAGTGCTCCATAGACACGTGCTTGTCTTAATTCAATTTTGAACCACCACTCTGCTAGACGCCTAAGCTAACTCAGTTTCAAGGTGTGCCAGCAACCCTGGCTGTTCATCCTCAGATCCCAACAGCAAGTCTAAACTCCAGGGCGTCGGTGAATTCTTACTTTGCTATCTTCTACTTTGTTAGAAAGTGCTAGTAGTCTGCCTGCATTCCAGCGACTTTCGGATCGAAGTCTAGAGGAAAGTGAGTTTTTTGGGGATCGTAGTCTGCGTCTTTAAAGGACGCTTTGTCTAGTGTTGCTTCTCTTAAATCGGTGCCAAGTAACATCGCCCCGCGCATGTCAGCCTCGCTCAAGTTAGCGCCGACAAGAGAGGCATAGCTTAGGTCTGAGCCACGTAAATTGGCTTTCGACAAGTTTGCTGAACTCAAATCTGCATAGCTTAGATCCGCACCCTTTAGATCTACGCCACTTAGATCCGCACCTGGTAAGTTTGCATGCACAAAATTTCGCTGCTGTGACTTGTAGGCAGAGAGTAAAGCCTCAGCAGTCTCAATGGGTGAATCAGCTTTAGACATAGCGACCATAAAGAAACTATCATTACTCACCATAGTGCGATCTATAGCAATTTTGCACACAGTTTGAACCGTTGTTAAGCAGTCAACTTTTATCCTTTGCAGCGCTAGAATCCATAGCCATGAGCAAGTGGCTGCAGTTGAAGAAGATTACTGTCCCTACAGCGCCTGATCAAAGCCTAGAAAGCTCACTGACCTAGTTGTTACTGCTTACCTATTTCTCTTTTCGGTATGGAATGCCTAAAGCTGCTGGAGGGGTCGCTTTGCCAGCAAGACCTGTGAGGGCAGCTAGGGCAATAATATAAGGAAGCATTGCCAGCAGTTGGTAAGGGATATCTAGACCGTATGCTTGAATGCGGAGCTGGAGCGCTTCGGTGGCGCCAAATAGAAGACATGCTAGCGTAGTAGCAATAGGATGCCAGCGACCAAAGATAAGTGCGGCTAGTGCGATGAACCCTTTGCCCGCACTCATGTTCTCAGTGAAAAATCCAACATGGACTAGGGTCAGATAAGCGCCTGCAAGTCCACAGAGGCCGCCGCAGATGATGACACAGAAGTATCGAACGCTACTAACGGAAATACCGGCTGTATCGGCGGCTGAAGGTGCATTACCCACGGCCCGCAAGGATAGTCCCCAATGAGTATGAAAAAGTCCGTATGTCGCTATGGGAAGCAGAAACAACAGGAAATAGAAAAGTGGATCTTGCTGGAAAAATACACCTACGATCGGAAGCTGCTGGAATCTAGGAATATACAAAGGTTCGATGCCGGGTAGTGCTACTGTTCCGGTTTCGAATGCTAGCCTGGCGCCATAGGTCGTCAGACCTGCAGCAGTAAGGTTAATCGCTAGCCCAGAGACTAGTTGATTGACACCCAAGCTGACACAAAGATAGGCATGCAAAAGACCGACAACAGCGCCTGCAAAAACGGCCAATCCTACTGCTAACCAAGGGTCTGTAAGTACCAGAGCAGTAGCGGCACTGACAAAAGCACCGGTTAAAATCATGCCTTCTAGGCCAATGTTTAGAACACCTGAGCGTTCTGAAATCAAACCTCCTATAGCCGCAAATGCAAGCGGAACGCTAAGCCGAAGGCAGGCCGAAAGAAAGTCTGATAGAAGATCGGTGGGTGTCATAGAGGGTAGAGAGAGCTTAGTGTATGAATGCTGGTCATTCAACTTTCTTGCTTATCGATTGGTTTATTAAACAGGCTGACTTTACTTTGAGTGTCTAAGGTTAGGCTAATAGCGACAAAAAGAACAATCAGGCCTTGGATGGCATAGATGATAGAAACCGGTACAGAGGCGCTGCGTTGCATGACATTAGCGCCGCTACGAATAGCGCCAAAGAAAAATGAGGTGAGAATGACCGCGGCAGGATTACCTCGACTGAGCAGGGCGATCGCCAGCGCGTCGAATCCATATCCGGGAGAAAAATTCTCAAACAGCCGGCGCTTGAGGCCAAGGACTTCACTGCTGCCGGCTAACCCAGCGAGTCCTCCTGAAATCGCCATTACGCTTAAGAGGGTTCTATTCGTAGAAATGCCTGCATAGCGAGCGGCAATCGGATTTTGGCCGACAGCATCTACCTGGTAGCCCCATGGCGTGAGCGCAAAGGCAGCAGTCAGTAAAATGGCGATCGCTAATCCTAGAAAAATACCGGCATGGGCCTGCGTTTTTGGCAAAATTGTCGGCAGGCGAGCAGAGGCGGCGACTAGCTCAGAAAAAGGACTTGGAGCGTTGTCAGCTTTGAGCGGGCCGTTGACAAGATAGCTGATTAGGTACTGGGCTACGTAGTTCAAGAGTAAGGTAGTGAGCACTTCGTTTAGTCCACGGGCGACTTTGAGGTATCCAGCGATCGCACTCCACGCAGCTCCAAAGCTAAATCCCCCAAGTAGTGCCAGCGGTAGATGTATCCATATTGGCCAGTCTGGAAATGCAAGACCTACTAATAAGCTTCCTAGCCCGCCCATATAGAGCTGGCCTTCTGCGCCTAGATTGAACTGTCCGGCCCTAAGTGCTACTAAGACGCCTAAGCTAGCCAATAGAAGCGGTGTTGTCTTTGTTAGCGTATCAGCGAAGCCAAAGTAGGTGGTGAGTGCCTGACGAAACAACGCACTGTAGGCAGCGATTGGGCTGGCGCCCGCGACTAGCATCAGTAGGGCTCCGACCAGTAGGGCAGCTAATACGGCAACAACGGGTGGCCAAGCTGCTTGCAGCGCATTCTGCAGGCGTCTAGACAGACCCATTAGACTCCTGAGGCTCTGCTGAGGCCTGACCTGCCATCAACAGGCCAACTTGCTCTAGTGTGGCGGTATGGGGATCTAGACTATCGATTAGCTGGCCGCGATAGATAACGCCCAGGCGATCGCTCATTGCCATGACTTCTTCTAATTCAGTTGAGATATACAGAATAGCTGCGCCCTGCCCTCGCTGGGCGAGTAAACTTTGCTGAACGGCTGCGGTCGCGCCGATATCGAGTCCTCTAGTTGGCTGCATTGCTATAATCAGCGCCGGACGACCTGCTAACTCGCGGGCCAAAATAATCTTTTGCTGGTTACCACCGGAGAGCTGACTAGCCTTAAGCTGTGGGCTACTTGCTCGAATGTCAAAAGCTTGAATTGCTTGGTTGGCATGAGCGGTGATCTCTTTTTTCCTGAGTATCCACTGTCGACAAAAAGGTAGCTTGGAGAAAGCTTTGATAATCAGGTTTCGAGCGATCGAAAAGCTGAGGACTAATCCCTGCTTTTGTCTATCTTCCGGGATGTAGGCAATGGAGGTAGACCTAGGTTTGGTTGAGGGCGTTGGAGAGATAATTTGAATTGAGCCTTTTTGAATAGGCAGAAGGCGGGCGATCACATCGGCTAGTTCTCTTTGCCCATTGCCATCAACACCGGCGATTCCAAAGATCTCACCCGCTCGCAGCTGTAAAGATAGCCCTTGTAGCGCCGCTACCTCTCGATGTTCAGCACTAACCCAAAGATCTTGAATATCAAGAACAACATCACCCGCTCGCTGAGGCGACGGTCTAGTATTGATCTCAATGGCCCTATCTACCATTAGCCGTGCTAGCTCAGTGCGGCTGGTTTTGTTCGTAGGCAGAGTTCTGATGACTTGGCCACGCCGAAGAATCGTTACCTCGTCGCAGGCAGCCATTACCTCGTCTAGCTTATGACTAATAAAGATAATGGTGTGGTTGCGAGCTGCGAGCTGCTTCAAAACGTTTAGAAAAGACTGAATCTCGCTTGGCGTTAGGACAGCTGTTGGCTCATCTAAGATCAAGATGCGAGCCTGACGATAGAGAACTTTGAGAATTTCAACTCTCTGTTGTATTCCTACTGGAAGCGTACTGACAACAGACATTGGTGGCACTTCTAGACCGTAGGTTTTTGCTAAGTGGGCGATCGCCTGAGATTGTTCTTTTAGGTTTAGCCGTAGCCCCGTGCCCGCTCTTTTCGACTGGCCTAAAATTACGTTCTCTACCACTGTTAGCTGATTTACCAGCATAAAGTGCTGATGAATCATGCCAATGCCATAACGAATTGCATCGGCGGGCGATCTAATTTGTATCTGCTCTTCCCCTAGAAAAATTTTTCCTGAATCTGGCTGATAGAGTCCAGAAAGAATGTTCATCAAGGTGGATTTACCAGCTCCATTTTCACCGAGCAAACCGTGAATAGAGCCCTCACGAACAGTCAGATAAACGTTGTCGTTTGCCGCGATCGCACCAAACCGCTTTGTGATTGCCGTTAGGCGCAGATTGCCCATAAAAACCTCTTACGACATGACGACTTTGACAGACGCTTTACCATTTTCTTCAGTGTCTTCAAAAGTGAGCTTATCAGCCACCATATCAGCCGCCACCGCGTCTACCTGCTCTCGTACTTCTGGCGGTACGGCCTGATTGAAAGTTCCAAACCTAACAAGTTCAGGACTTTCTAATCCAATGACATATTTCTTTCCTTCAATCTCGCCCGTAGCTGATAGAGCGGCAACTTCGGTGATGGCGCCACCAATATCTTGGATGGCACTGGTTAAGATGGCCTCGGGTGCTAGTTCAAACTGATCGACGTTATTGCCGATGGCATAGATACCGGCTGCTTCACAAGCTTGTAAAACTGCTGGGGCTGAATTATCTAGATTATGAAAGATGACATCGACGCCACTAGCGATCAAAGCCAACGCTGACTCCTTAGCCTTGGCAATATCATTAAAATCTCCCACAAAACTCGACACAACTTCAGCACTTGGATCCATAGCCTTCGCACCTAGGTCCATCGCTGCGCCCTGCTGTTGCGTAGACTTAAATTCCATCCCGGCTAGGTAAGCTAGCTTCTTTGACTGGCTCATAGCCGCGCCAATCATCCCGCTAAGATACAGCATTTGATTGTAGTTTGTGCGTACACAGGCATAGTTGTCGCCGGCGATGTCGCCATTAACGCCGAGAAAGAAAGCCTCTGGAAAGTCAAGTGCTACCTGCTCAATGGCTGCATCAAACTGGCCTCCATGCCCAACTACTAGCCCGTACCCCTGACGGGCAAAATCGGCTAAGGCCTCTGTTTGATCGGCGTTATCAACCTGTTCAACATAGGCGACCTCTATATTAAGCTGATCGCCCGCACGTTTGACTCCTTCATAGCCTAGCTGGTTCCAGCCTCCATCTGTGATTGTTCCGGGCAGGGCGATCGCTAGCCCCTTGACCGCTGAATCTGCCTTTGAATCACCACTCTCTACGTTTGTGTTTTCTACCTCTGTGCTAGGAGAAGCGCAAGCCTTAAGTAAGATACTGCTGAATGTAGTAGCTGCGCCATATCCCAAAAATCGGCGTCGGTTAAAACGATCTACCATCGGTATGCCTTCCCGTAGACTTTCCAGTTCACTGTATACGATAGACAGATTCAGGAGAGCGATTCGGTGCTCAAATTTACTGAAACGCTTCAGCGTAGTTTCCTACCTCTTTGTTCTATGAGTGATCTAACTTCTACCCAGATTATCGAGCATTTACGTTACGCGAATACAATTGCCATGCGCGCTCAGCAATTTGGACATCATCCCTTTGGAGCAATCTTGGTTGCTCCTGATGATCAGACCGTTTTGATGGCGCAAGGCAACGTCGATACGGTGAACCACGCCGAGTCTGTTCTATTGAGAACCGCAGTGACTAACTTTAGTGCTAAATACTTGTGGAACTGTACCCTTTATACAACAGTCGAACCTTGCGCCATGTGCGCAGCAACTCAATACTGGGCGAATGTTGGACGGTTAGTGTACGGTCTTTCTGAAACAACCTTGTTAGAAATTACCAAAAATCATTCTGAGAACCCAACTCTAAACTTGCCCTGCCGAGAGGTTTTTAGTCGAGGTCAAAAGTCAATTACGATTGAAGGGCCAGTGGCTGAAGTTGAGTCTGAAATAGCAGCTGTTCATCGACGCTTCTGGCAAAGGATGCTGTAGTTTTTACCGGTTTTGTCCCCTAGAGGTTTATTTCCCTAAAAGCATCTGAAGCATCCATAGTGTCGATCGAAGACGAATAAAGCCTATTCTTTATTTATTCGATCGGGCTGACCAGGGAGATTTTGAACAAAAGTGCGAACTACCTGACTAAAATCGTAGGCCGATTCGTAAGGCGGAATGTTCCGGGCGGCAATGCCCACTCCACTGGCAACGGGCAAGTGAACTAGATAAGGTTTTAGTCTTTGCTGCGACTTTTGGGCAACCTTATCAACCTGCTTAGCTACATCTCGATCAATCGTAGAGGCACTCTCACCCATTACCACTAGCACAGGCTGTTGAATGCTGTTGATTGCACTTTCATAGTCTTCTCGCCAAAACCCCGCTAAGAAGGAAAATACCGCATATCGACTGTTCATATTGCGTGACCCCTTACGCAGCATCATTAGCCAGTCATCCGTCACATCTTCAGGCCTTGCAAATAGCTGTCGCTCAGAAAAGGACTTTAAGAACTCTTCTCGCCGGGCATATCGATAGAACGCACTACCCAAAGGTGAACTAAATAGAGACCAAGCTAGCTTTGACTTCCAAGTTGGTGTTGAAGTTGTCATCAGTGGCCAAGCGGGTGGACCAGAAAGAACCAGCCCTCTCACCCATGTGGCTGCCGGTAAACTCATCAGCTTGAGCGCGACTGGCAATAGCGCACCTTGTACGACAAGAACAACCGGCTCTTGTGCTATCTGGTCGATAAAGTAAGCAATCTGCTCAGCCCAGTCTTGCGGATAGTAGGCCCGCCGTGGCATATCGCTATCGCCGCAGCCCAGTAGATCGAGGTTGTAAATTTTCTGGGCTGAACGAGCAGTCTGCCAAGCTTCGATGAAAGGCTGCCAGAAATGACGAGAAAGACCAACGCCTATCGGATGAATAAGCAGCAGTGCCGGTGGGCTATTTTCCAATACGGGCTTTTGTGACGACTGATTATCTAAAGGCGTATCAGGTGAAAGCGTATCGGCTGAAATTGTTTCATAAGCACAGCGATACGCTTGCCAGGTATAAAACTCCATATGTTCCTCGAGTGAGATTTTCACCGCAATCTGCACTTATCAGGGTCGCCACGTTGCTCTACACAATGTCAAAGCACAATCTCTTAGGCTTTGGAAGGGTAAAGCGATCTTCTAGTATAAGAGGGCATATAAGACGCAGCGAAGTGGCAATAAGTTGCTTTTAAGGCTAGGTTAAACAGCCGTCAGCGGTCTACGTTTCGGATCACTGTCCATTTCGGCGACTGCTTGCTTCAAGTCAGCGGCTATTGTTAGATCGACCTGTTCTTGAGGGAGGACGGCTGCTCGCCAGCAAACTGCTTTAATGCAGGTACCGGTTAGGTTGGCGCCGGTCAGATCGGCACCGGTTAGGTCAGCGCCGGTTAGGTCAGCGCCGCTCAAATCGCTGTAGCAGAGTTTGGCACCACGTAGGTCTGTGCCTGCAAGACAAGCGCCTCTCAAACTAGCTAGACGCAGGTCGGCTCGGTGCAAGTTCGCACCCGTAAAGTTAGCGCTATCGGCTTCGCAGCGAACCATGACCGCCTGATGGAGATTCGCCCACAGCAGACGAGCATAATTAAGCTGAGTACGCCACATCATAGCGCCGGTTAGATCCGCCTGATCTAGGAAGCTATCAGTTAGATCAGCATTGGTCAGATCTGTCCAACAAAGTCGCGTGTTAGAAAGCTGAAATGAGACCAAATGATGATCTTTGAGATCAATTCGCTCAAAGTTACGACAGCCTGCTCGATATTTTTTTGAAAGTGCGATCGCACCTAGCTGACAAGCATTCATCCAATCTGCCACACCTAACGCTAGTACCTCATTAACCTGAAAGACTGCTTAAGCCTTTTGAAAGTATTAGCAGTAGTAATGTAAAGTTAAGTTAACAGTACTAATGTAACAAAATGTAAATTTACTTGCAATGGATAAATCTAACTTCGCTTTCAGCCATTTGCGAAAACCTTTTTAGCAGCCGCTCTGTTACGATCACGCTGCATCACAATACCGAGTACGCCACTGTTCTGGTCGACAGCTTGCCATAGATAGAATTACTCACCCCCGATAGCTTCGCCAAATAATGGTGGCGTATTGACTGGGTTGCGTCGGACTTTCGTTGCCTGCTCGAAGGCGTAAGCTAATCCTAAAAGCTTAGGCTCACTATAGGCTGGTGCAAAGAAAGAAAGCCCTACGGGTAGCGCTGACTGCGTAAATCCAGCAGGGACAGTGATATCTGGAAAGCCCGTCAAGTTAGCTAAATAGCCAACTCGGTAGGGATCGTTTTTGATTGAATCAAAATCGTGAGGGAAGATTGAGTCTTTGAGTTCATTGCTGTTGTTTGCTTTGGTTAGTGAAGGTAAACCGTCTACAGTGGGATAAACCAGGGCATCTAGATTACTGAGTGAGAAAGTGCTAAAGACAGCATCTTGAAGATCTAAGCGCTGAGCGATCGCTGCTACATACTCTGAATTAGAAAGTCCCCCAGTTTCTATAGACGCTTGGTAGAGGGCAATTCGGTTTGGATTAACAGGCGTATTAGAACTCATTAGATCAGAATCTAAACTAGCTTCAATCAACGCTTTTAGCGTCTTTGGATACGCATCATCGAGTGTCTGTAGATAGGTTTCAATCTGCGGGAAAAACTCCGATTGAATAATCGAATCAAGTAGGTGGCCATAGCTATCAACGGCCAACCCATCAGAAGAAAGTTTTACCTCTACAACGGTTGCACCCAAGCTCGATAGAGTGCCTAATGCGTCTTGAAAGATTTGATCAACCTCTGGATTGCCGCTCAAAAAATCTCGAACAATTCCAATTCGAGCACCCTTCAAAGCGTCTACGTCTAAGAACTGCGTATAGTCTTTGAAGGGTTTTGCTATGCTTCCTAGCGTAGCCGAATTGTTTGAACTAAGGCCAGCCATCACTCCAAGTCCAATTGCTGCGTCGGTGACTGTTTTGGCAATGGGGCCATTCGCCTCTACTGACGGTGCTAAAGGAATAACGCCCTTTGGGCTAATTAAACCTGATGTGGGCTTAATGCCTACTAATCCTGTAAAAGAAGCTGGCCCACGAATTGAGCCAGCAGTATCAGAACCCGTGCTGAAAACAGCAAAGTTAGCGGCGATCGCGGCTGCCGAGCCACTGCTTGAACCAGAAGCATCTCGGTTTAGATCGTACGGATTGAGCGTAAGGCCACCTTGGGAGCTGTAGCCTAATCGGCCCGCCGAGAGTGCAAATTCGCTCATGTTGGCTTTGCCAAGAATAATTGCCCCTGCTTCTTTAAGTCGCTTGACAACGACTGCATCCTCGGGGGGAATTGAGTTTGCTAGAACAGCAGAGCCGCCTGTAGTCGGCAAATCGATGGTGTTGAAGTTGTCTTTAAGAATGATAGGAATGCCGTAGAGCGAACTAAGCTTCTGAGGCATGAACTGATCTAGCAGTCGAGCCGTTGCTAACGCATTAGGATTAATACTGATCAAAGCATTGATCGCGGGTCCCTGTTTGTCGTATGTTTCGATTCGATTCAGATAGAGCTGAACTAGCTGTTCAACGGTGAGCGTTTTGGCCTCGAATGCCAGATGAATATCAGCAATTGTTGCTGTCTCAAGGTTGAGCGTGAATAATTTTGCGGTTGCTGAAGCTAGAGACTTTTGAAGTGTTCTTGTTGTTTGGCGGCTAGATCGCTCATCAATAGATTTCTTAACTTCGGACTGCTTAACATCAGTGCTGCTGTCGATGATGCTTTCAGTTGTCTGCAAGTGCCGCATAAGTGTTGTCAGAGCGTTTTGGGTAGGCAAGATTGATAGAGTCTATATGGACAGACAAAATCAATCGGTAGCAGACGCTTCTGAATAGACAGGTTGTGCAGTTTGCACAGAGATAGGTCTGAAATATTGTGCGCGATCGCTCTTGAATTCTCTCTGGCACCGTCACTACTATTGATGGCTTACCGACTCTCTACTCGGTGCTTTATCGTTCGTTCTGAAAGAGCGAGTTCTGCTTTGAAATCCCATTTTGACTACATTGTTTTGGGCTGTGGTGGTATTGGTAGCGCGGCACTCTATTGGCTCTCTAAAAGAGCGGGCACATCAGTTCTAGGCATTGAGCAGTTTTCTTTGTTTCATCCAAATGGAGGATCTCAGGACTATTCACGGATCATTCGACTGGCCTACCACCAAGAAAAGTATGCCCGGCTAACACCCTATGCGTACAAGGCCTGGGACACGATTGCGAAAGAATCAGGCGTGGCGCCAGTGACTAAGACGGGCGGTGTGCAGATCGCCTACAAAGATCGGCCCTATCGTCAGATTGTCGAAGACTATGCCATTGCGATGGACGCTGCAGGTATTGAATACGAACGGTGGGATAACGTGCAGCTACGCGATCGCTTTCCTCAGTTCCAACCTCAGGGTGAAATCGTAGCCCTTTACCAGTCGCAGACAGGAATTGTCGATCCGGCTCGGGGTAATGCTGTTCATATTTCTCTGGCACGTAGCACCGGCGCAACTGTTTTAGAGAATTGTCCAGTGATTAGCCTTCAGCCTGGGGATTCTGGAGAGGGCGTGCTGGTAAAAACAGAACAAGGGGCTTTTACCTGTGATCGCCTTGTTGTTGCTGCCGGAGCTTGGACGAGTAAACTGTTGGAGTCGGTAGGCATGCAGCTACCGCTAAAAGTGACTCAAGAGCAGGTTAGCTACTATTCCACGCTCAATCTAAAAGCGTTCTCGATAGGAGAGTTTCCGGTTTTTCAATGGAAAGATGACTTTAGCTACTATGGTTTTCCAGTCTACGGCGAGGTGGCTACCAAGGCTGCCATCGATGCTTCCGGGCATACCGTCACGACTAAAACCCGAGACTTTATGCCCAATCCTCAAAGGGAACAGCAGCTCAGAGACTTTCTAACAACTCAAATCCCAGGCTTTACAGGGCCAACCCTCTATAGCAAAACCTGTCTGTATGCCATGCCACCCGATCGAGACTTTATTCTCGACGCGCTGCCTAAGTATCCTCAAATCTTTGCGGCAGTTGGTGCTGGGCATGCCTACAAGTTTGCTAGTCTGCTGGGTAAAATCTTGAGCGAACTAGCGATTGATGGTGTTTCTCAGCACAATATCTCTCCATTTAGCTTCAATCGTCCTGCGCTAGTTGAGCAAGACTTTGTTCCTTCGCTGCGGGTGTAAGTGATGAACAGACTCCCTTCGATACTCAGCAGCTATCAGTCTGGAATGACACTTCCTCAGGTTTTTTATACAGACGAAGAGGTCTTTGCTGCTGAAATGAGGAACATTTTTCAAACGCAGTGGCTGTTTGTAGGGCATAGCTGCGAGGTGCGAGAGCCGGGAGATTATTTCACGGTTTCGATTGGCACTGAGTCCTTAATCATTATCCGCGAGAGCCGAGACACCTTAAAGGCCTACTTTAATCTCTGCCGTCATCGAGGCTCAAGGCTAACGAACGAAACCAAGGGCTGCGCGCGATCGCTAGTCTGTCCTTACCATGGTTGGACTTATGGCTTAGACGGTCATCTTAAGGCGGCTCGGTTTATGGGAGACAACTTTGAGCCAAAAGATTATCCTTTATACTGCGCTCAGCTACGAGAACTCTGCGGCCTTGTGTTTATCTGTTTGTCCTTTAAGCCACCAGATTTTGAGGCTGCGCTCAAGGCGATCGCTCCTCAACTTTCGCCGCATCGACTAGAGAAAGCAAAAGTAGCTGGACGCGATCGCTACGTCGTAAATGCCAACTGGAAAACAATTCTCGAGAACAACCGAGAGTGCTACCACTGCCAAGTCGCACATCCTGAGTTCATCAGCGCGAACTATGATGCCGGGCTGCCGGGTGATAATCGTGGGAGTAACAGCCGCTTCCAACAAGAACTGGCCAAGGCTTATCAATTCTGGAAGTCAATGGGTCTAAACCCTCACGAGGTGAGTTTTCCAAACGGCGCTTGGTTTCGAGTTTCTCGCTTTCCGCTTAAAGATGGGTTTGTGACTGAGAGCCTGGACGGACAGCTTACTGCACCTCTGATGGGTGATTTACCGAGCGAACAGGTTGGTAGTTTGCGACTAATAGGACTACCTAACTTTTGGGCCCATGCGAATGCTGACTACACGATGACCACTCGGGTGATACCTATCAACGCCCATCAAACCCAGATAGAAGTTGCTTTTTTAGTAGACGAAGATGCTATCGAAGGCATCGACTATGAACTTGAAAAGGTTGTGGCTATTTGGCAGGCAACTAGCGAACAAGACTGGATGCTTTGCGAAAATAACTATGCGGGCATCTGTTCTTCTGTCTATCAACCAGGACAGCTCTCCCCGATAATAGAATCTTCTGTTGTCTCTTTTCTTGATTGGTATATTCGCAAGCTTCAGTCAAATCGCGAAGCTTTCGGTCTACCTTTGCAGGAGACTTCCCGTGATATTGACGCCAAAGAATCTCGCTCAGCCATGCAACCGGTAGCTCTTAACAGCAGCGTTCAAATTGAAGCCTTGAACGGCATCTCTTAAGTCGAGCTGGCAAAGTAATTCAATACTTTTAATCCGATTTAGCAGAGTGTTTCTATGGACATAAAGTGCTTTGGCCGTTTCTGAAATAGAACAGCCATGGTCGAGGTAAATTTCTAGCGTGTCTAGCAACTGCGTTCCTCGCTTTCGGTCGTGGGCAACTAATGTACGAACGTGCTGTAGGTAAGCGTTGGCCGATCTCTGCGCTGGGGTAAGGTGATAAATCCAGTGCAGCAAACCCAAGTCTTTAAAGGCGAGTGCCCGTGGGTATCTCACGCCTACGGATTGAGATCTTTTACAAAGTAGAAGGCTAATGTGCGCTGCTTCTTGGGCTTGCTCATAGCTTTCTAATAGCCCTTTAGTAGCCTCCACTTCCCCCATACAAATAGAGCCTACGCCAACGACTAAATTCTCAGCCGTCTGGTCAAGTGTTGACAGTATCTTGTCAGCAAGCGCTTCTCCTCTTTTTTCGCTAATCAATCTATCACTTTGCTCTGGATGGTATTCTAGAACAATCGCAAAATGACTTTCGAGAGCGACTAATAAAAATGAGAAGCAAGACTGGCTAAGCTGTGACTGAAGTGATCTTCTTAGGGATGAAAGACTAGCAGGGGCGATGCAAGAATGCCGAACGACTAGAACCTGATGCGCGTAGTTAAGGTGATAGTTAAACCTTTTAGCTAGTGCCTGTAGCTGACTCAAGGAGGGGCGATCGCTCGCAATCAGCTGACTAAAAAAGTCGCCCTGCAGCCGATCTTCTACCGCTTGAACGGCTTGTTCTTTCACTAAAATTAGCGCGGCGACCGTTGCGCCATGATTCAGGGCTAATTCATCTAAAGGCGTTAGCGGCTGCACACCTGAAATCAGCCATATATAACCATAGCTTTCTTCGCCAACAACAATCGGTGCAATCATGCGTTCCATTGTCATTCCAAGCGCTGGTACTGCGGGTAACCTCTGCGGTTTTGATGTCTCTATCAGCTGTTGGTAAACTTTGTTTTTAGTCAGATGCGCTGTGATTTCTGGCGCTGTCCGTTTGATAGAAAGACTATGCGCCCAAGCGCTATCTACGTCGCTCGCTTGGGCCGTAGCTAGTATCTGAAATGAAGGCGATTCTATCGTAATCGATCGCTGAAGTAATGCAGAAAGTCTTTCGGCTAAACCATTTAGACAAGCGCCGTGTAGCACAAGTGATGTTAGCTGCTGATTAATCTGAGCCGACTGCTGTAGCAGTGCATACTGGTCATTAACCGTGCGTTTGAGGACGGCCTCTGTAATTTCAATAAATAGCAGATCGGGCGGTGCTTCAATAATAGGAAATCCAAGGCGGTTAGCTTCCTGGCAAATAATCTTTGGCGTTCGATCAAAGTAGTGGCCGGTGCTGAGCACTAACCCTGAAAATCCTAGCTGAGTCAGCTTAGAAATCAGCATCGTTTGGCTCTTTGGTTCTACATACAATCCCTGACCGCTCGTCAATAGCAAAACGCCCTGCCGCTCCCATTCGTAGTGGGCGTTTGTTTTATCGACTGTATGGACCCAATTAATCGAATTATCTAGCCCTTTTTTACCAGCAACTAATCGAGTTGATGAGAAAATTGGCAGATTCAAAGCCTTGCGAACTGTGAGCATATCCACTTTCAAAGGTTAGATCGCTATAAGAAGATTTTCCTCTCTAAATCTATCTTCTTTTTCGCACTGTTTTGTAGTGCTTGGAACAAACTCATTCTAAGTATGCAAATACTATACTAATAGCTGAAAGCGACTCGTTCAAAACAGTTCAGTTAGACCGTAGTTTTTGGTTGCTCGCAATCGTTGTTTAGACATTTTACACCGCTGGATTTTACACCGCTGGCTTCTGTAAATTCATCTGTAGATTCAATTGCGCGTTAGATTGAAGCAACTAAAAGCCTTAGCCTATCAAGGCTAGCTAATTCTCATCATTTTCTTATCTTCTGTAAATTTTCTCCGTTTGTTTAGTCGAAGCAGTCGCGCACCAGTTTATCTTTAATAGAAACATCCGTTAACAGTCCACTACTAAGTCGTTAGCAGGCCGCTTCCTATGATACCGATGATTCAGTTTGATGACGTAGTGAAAGTGTATCCAGGGTCTGATCAGCCTGCGGTGAACCATTTGACTATCTCTGTGCCCGAAGGAGAAACCTGTGCCATGATTGGTCCTTCGGGCTGTGGGAAAACAACCGCCATGAAGATGGTAAATCGCCTGATAGAGCCCAGTGGTGGCACTATTTTTGTAGGCGGGAAAAACGTGCTTAAGCAAGATACAATCGAGCTTCGACGTAGTATTGGCTATGTTATTCAGCAGGTAGGATTGTTCCCGCACTTTACCATTAAAGACAATGTTGCTCTCGTGCCCGATATGTTGGGCTGGAGCAAAGAGCGTACGGCTCGCCGCGTTGATGAACTGTTGGACATTGTTGGGCTAGATCCGTCTCAGTTTCGTGATCGCTATCCTAGACAGCTCTCCGGCGGACAGCGGCAGCGGGTAGGTGTTGCTAGAGCGCTGGCTGCGGACCCGCCAGTGATGCTGATGGACGAACCGTTTGGTGCAATTGACCCGATTACGCGCGATCGCTTGCAAAATGAGTTCCTCCGTCTGCAAAAGCAGCTTAGAAAAACCATTATGTTTGTCACTCACGATATTGACGAAGCGCTGAAGATGGGGACGCTTATTTGCATTTTGCAGGTTGGTGGTGTGCTCCAGCAGCTAGATACGCCTAAGAATATTCTCTCTAAACCAGCTAATCCCTTTGTTGCAGACTTTGTTGGATCGGATAGAGGTTTGAAAAAGCTAACGCTGGTACGGGTGAGTGAGGTCATGCAGACAACGCCTACGGTCGGCAACTACAATGACACGGGCGCTGAGGTCATCAGTCAAATGCGGCGGCATGATATGGAAAGCTTGTTTATTGTTGACGATCTACAAAAGCTAGTTGGCTACGTTACTTTGGAAGATGCTCAGATGAACCCCAGTCGGCTAGCATCACAGATGATTAGCGATATTGTTGCAACTACAGAAGAAGAAGCGACAATGCGCGATGCCTTTTCAGCGATGCTGAGCTATGGCATTCGTTTTTTACCGGTGATCGACAATCAAAAACACCTAGTTGGCCTGGTGTCTGCAGACGATGCTCAGCGGCTAATCCGGCAAAAACCAGAAATGGCAGTGGCTAGATGAAAACTCCCTTTTCTCAAAGATTCGATCAATAGCAGAAGTCAAATAGAAGAGGAAAGATAGAAGATGGAGAATCTAGCTGAGTTTTTTATCAGCATTAAAGACGGATTGCTGTACTACATTCCAGGGGTGGGTCGCCCCGATCGAGTGCTTGAGTTTTTGCTTGGACATCTGCTGATTACGCTAGTGACGATGATGTTTGCTGTGCTCATTAGCGTGCCAATTGGCATTTTGATTACGCGGGTGCGATCGCTCTACGATCCAGTCATCAAGCTCGCTGGAATGCTCTATACCGTGCCTAGCTTAGCGATGTTCGGCGTGCTAGTTCCTATCTTTGGCATTGGCTTTAGGCCCGCCATTGTTGCGTTAACGCTTTACTCTTTACTCGCGATTATCCGTAACACAGCGGTCGGCATTAACGGTGTTGATCCGGCTGTTATTGAGTCGGCCAGGGGAATGGGGATGCGCGATCACGCAATTTTGATGCAGTTAGAGCTGCCGCTGGCAATGCCCGTCATTTTCGCCGGTATTCGAATTGCCACCGTTTCCACTATCAGTTTAGCGACACTGGCATCATTTTTTGGGGCCGACAGCTTAGGTAGCCTAATTTTTGAAGGTATCTCCGCTGGGGGAACACGCAACGACAAGATCGTAGCAGGGGCAATCGGGGCCGCGTTGCTGGCCATTGTGTTTGACTGGGCGATTAGTCGAATAGAGAACGCTTTACCGGGGTCGGCCGCTCGATAGATTCTCGATTGTCGTTTTAATAGAAATAGACCAAAAGAAAAGAAAAAAAGGGGAGATCTTCCTGTGTTCGGAGAGATATTTGATTACATCATCAATGAGTCGCAGGTGTTTACCAATGCGCTGAGCGAACATCTCATCATCACGTTTGTTGCATTGGCTATTTCTATTGTGCTTGGCCTTGGCCTTGGGATTTTAGGTTCGCGAGTCGCCTGGCTAAGAAACTCGCTGCTAACGCTCAGTAAAATTGGCCGAACAATTCCTAGCTTGGCAATTTTGGCATTAGCTTTGCCGCTGCTGGGCATTGGTAAGCCGCCTGTTCTACTGGCGTTGAGCTTCATTGGTACTTTGCCTGTGCTGGTCAACACGACGATTGGAATTGAGCAGGTAGACGCTGATACGAAAGAGGCGGCAAGAGGGATGGGAATGCGTGATCGCGCAATTTTGATGCAGCTAGAGCTACCGATTGCCATTCCCATTATCATGGCAGGAGTTCGTACAGCGGCAGTGGTGGTAGTCGCTAGTGCAACGCTAGCAGCCTTTATTGGCGGCGGTGGCCTTGGTGATTTGATCTTGCGCGGACATTCTCTCAATCGAGACCATGTGATGCTAGCAGGCGCACTACCTGCTACCCTCCTGGCATTTTATTTTGAAGAAGCGTTTGGCCGGTTAGAGAGCTGGGCAACCCCCAAAGGGCTAAAAGAACACACAAAAGCGGCAGTTGGCTTAATGGCTGTGCTCCTCGCCGCAGCAGTTATGCCGTTGATTTTCGGTGTTTTGCTTCCCTGGGATATTACAGTTGATAGCGCGGGTACGCCAACGGTGCTAACTGGGCTGCATAGTGAGTATCGAGCAGTGGGGTTACCGGTTTTGGTAATGAGCCTGCTGGCGGCTATGCTGCCTCGATTGAAGGGGTATGCCTTTGCCATTTCTGCGATTACTGCTGGGCTGGCGATCGCCTCGCTGATATGGCTTACAGTAGGTATAGTAATTAGCGTGGGTCAATTGCAGGTTGGAATTGGGTTGCTGCTGTTTGCGGTATTTGTGATCGCGCTGATCACAGGCTATGAGTTCATCTTGAATTACCGCGCTCGTCAGGCTGATCCTAGTCGTATTGTGGCTACCGCTCCCTCTGCGTAGGCAACTGTTTGCTAACGTTTGTTTTATCTCCCTTGAGGATGACTTTGATGTTGAAGAGACGACCCTTTACCCACAGCTTAATTGGCGCTTCTATAGCGGCTTCTATGACGATCATTACGGCCTGTACCGGTGGGGGAGGTGGGCCAGAAATTAGAGTTGGCTCAAAGGATTTTACTGAGCAATACGTCCTTGGCAACCTCTACGAGATTTTGTTAGATGAGTCGGGTTTTGATGCAGACTATAAGCCCGCAGGCGGCTCTAGCGAAAACCATCAGGCTATCGTTAACGGCGATATTGACATTTACCCTGAATACACTGGCACTGCGCTATTAACTCACTTGGGCATGGAGTTTGACTCTAGCATGAGCGCGGATACGGTTTATAGCACGGTAAAAGATGCCTATGCTAACGACTTTGAGCTAGCGGTACTAGAGCCTACAGACTTTAACAACACCTACGTTTTGGTAATGACTAAGCCAAAAGCAGAAGAGTTAGACATCAAAAATGTCAGCGATTTATCTACTAAAGGTGGCGATCTAACCTTTGGTACCACTCAAGAGTTTACCGAACGAGATGATGGTCTTCCTGGATTAAGAGAAACCTATGGTGGATTCAACTTTGAAGAGATTGTTGCGCTTGATCCAGGCCTACTGTATTCAGGCATCGAGGAAGGTGAGATCGATGTGACTACTGGCTTTGGTACAGACGGACAAATCGCGGCTTACGATTTGCTGGTCTTAGAAGATGACAAGAAATTCTGGCCGCCCTATCCCGCAGCGCCGATTGTCAGACAAGCAGTTGTCGACGAGCATCCAGAGGTAGCCGAGCTGTTGAATCAGCTTTCTGCAACGATTGACGCAGATACTATGCAAGAGCTGAATTGGGAAGTCTCGGGTAATGGGCGCGAGGCCGATGAAGTGGCTAGAGAGTTTTTGGAAGAGAATGGTTTGATTGGCAGCTAGATGTTAGCAACTGGCTGTAACGTTGGTTGAAGATAAGACACCTTCGCCTCTAAGCCATGACAAGGAGTGCCAGGGCGGAACTCTACTCCTTAGTGAAGCGTTCCGCCCCACCTACCAATGACCTTAGCCGCGTCTGGATGGGGAAAATGCTGCTCAAAAATGCGGTAGTAGAATAGCTCTTCTTGAGTATCAACAGGCAGTCCCTGCAACTTTGCTGCGGCTAGCGCTTCTTGAGAAATTTCAGCCTTAGCGTGATGTTCTAGGAGGCCTGAAGACGCGCATCCTTGGGCAAACTCCATCTTGTCACGCCAGACAATCTCCTGTGGCAGCAAGTCCTCAAACGCTTTGCGCAGTAGCCATTTCTCAGGTCTAGAAGGGGACTGGAGCTTCAGTTGCGGGTCGATGCACATGCAGCGTTCGATAAAGTCAATGTCTAAAAACGGCACCCGCCCTTCTAAGCTATGGGCCATCGTCATGCGATCAACTCGCTGTAGATTGAGGTTGTGCAAACCCTGAAGAATTGCGATCGCCTCTCGATGCAGTTTCATAGAATCGTCGTATTCAGCGAAGTAGCTATAGCCTGCGAAGAGTTCATCTGCCCCTTCGCCACTGAGCACAACTTTGACATATTCACTAGCTAACCGTGAGACCATGTAGCAAGGAATCGCGCTACGAACAAGAGCCGGATCGTAAGACTCTAGATAGTAAATAACATCAGACAAAACGGTCTGCATCTCTGCTTCGGAATAGACATATTCGTGATGCACAGTGCCTAAATGTTCTGCAACCAGTCGAGCTGCCCTGAGATCAGGTGAATGAGACAGTCCCACAGAAAAAGAATGTAGCTCTTTGACCTGTTGTTTCATCAAGGCAGCAACGATACTTGAATCTAGACCGCCACTGAGGAAGACACCGACAGGGACGTCAGACATTAGCCGTTTTTGAACGCTCTGGGTCAGCGACTGCCGAATATCGCCAACGATAGTGTCGACGTCTTTCTCGAAGGTGACTGTCTTAGGCAGCTGATAGTAAGGCACCAAGCCTGCTTGAGAGTGATAGTAGTGGCCGCTGGGAAACTCGTAGATCCGCTCAGCGCAGTTGACCAATGCTTTTAGCTCGGAAGCAAAGAATATAGTGTCGTCTGTAGTTCCGTAATACAAAGGTTTAACGCCAACGCAATCGCGCCCCGCTAGCCATTCCTCGCCATCACTAATAACAAAGCTGTACATCCCCTCTAAATGCTGAACCAGCTCTTTGCCAAACTGCTGAAAGAGGGGTAAGAGAATCTCACTGTCTGCTTCTGTTTGGAAGGAATAGTCCGAGAAATGGTGCGATCGTAATTCTCGAAAATTATATATTTCACCATTACAAATGCTGTAGAGCTGTGTTGGTACAGCTTGCATAGGCTGATGTCCACCAGCCACATCCACAATAGAGAGACGCTGATGCCCTAGCGCCCAACTATCTCCTTTGGCCACTCCAGTATCGTCTGGTCCCCGATGAACGATATGCGACAAAATAGAGGAAACGTCATATTGTGTCGATGCATTAGAACCAAAGACACTAGCGATACCACACATAATTAATCCTTTACGTCTTGGTTTCTGCGTTGTCAGCGTAACACGGCAAAGTTACCTCATTTCTCTCGACTTAGGTGATGATGCCTCGTTGGCATTGCTATCAGCTGGATCGAGTTCGTTATGACAGGAGGTGATGTTTTATTCATCACCTGGCTTATTCATCGACTGATTGACGGCCGTATCAGGCTAACTATGGTCATTTCCCAGGGTAGATAACGCACTTTCTTTTTCCCATTTAGCGTTATTCCTCCCACTAATGAGCGAACTGCCAAACCTCGATGGATACTGAGCAGCGACTAAAACGCGTCCGTCTTATAAAGCACTAAACTTAGACATACGGAAAAAAGAGGTATGGAGAGAAATCCGTGAAGATATGGGTAGACGCAGATGCTTGTCCTAACGCTATCAAGGAAATTATCTTTCGAGCTGCAAGGCGGACGAACTGTCAACTGACGCTAGTGGCTAATTATCCGGTGCAAGTACCTACCGATGTACAGATGCTGGTGGTACCTCCAGGATTTGATGGAGCTGACAATAAAATTGTAGAACTGCTAGAATCAGGCGATTTAGTGATTAGTGCAGACATTCCACTGGCGGCGAAAGTGCTAGAAAAAGGAGGCTATGTCTTTACACCCAGAGGAGAGGAGTATACTGCTCGCAATATTGGTGATCGGCTCTCGGTGCGAAATTTTCTAGAGTCTTTTAGAGGCGGCGCAGAGCCTATAGGTGGCGGGCCGCCGCCTCTAAACAACAAAGACAAAGCTAACTTTGCAAATCGCTTGGATCGATTCTTGGCAAAGCATCATCAGTAAGGAGTTGGATTTGGACAATTAAGAGCGAAACCTACTAATGGCAATCAGTACTTCAACATTTCCTCATATCTTTTCTATAGGGTAGAAGCATCACAGCTTTGCGGTAAACAATGATGCTTTTAAATATCCTGACGTCTCTTAGGCAGCAGATCAGACAAAACCAGGCAGCCTGGGGAACTCTAATGCTTTTTGCTGCTGGTTTGATCATCTTACTTAGCCTAATGACTCTCATGCCCTATTCTGCCTCTGCAATTGAATAAGGTTTTGCTTTTGAGTTTGGAGGTGAGTTCAGGCTAGATCACTGGCTAATTCTTTTTCTGATCGATTGCCAGAGCCTGTTCTAGTGCTGCTTTCTCTTTTGCACGACGAGCGTAAGGTTCGAGTTCTTGAAAGCTCATCCCGGACAAGATGCTCAAGTTTTCTATGCTCATCCCCTTCATCAGAAGCTCAATGCACCAAGTCTGGCGTGCCTGAAAAGGCGTTGCACGGTTACCTGTGATGGTTGTAGTCCCACTTGCAATCGAGTTCCATAGGGCTAGTAACCCAGCGGTTTCTAGTGCCTTACTATCAGCTGAAACAAACACTGTAGTCTTTTCATCTGGCTGGGATTTAATCCATTGAGTCAGCGGATTCTTTAAATAGGTGCCGTAGCGATTTCCCATGATCCAACGGTTCACGGGTACCTGCCGCTGCCGAGAGTTAGCGATCTTGTCGGTAATCGTTAGCAGGTGCTGGCTTTTGGTAGCAAAAACGCAAGGTGAGGTGAGCTCTGCAGCTTCTTCTATGGTTATCCCAGCGCCAAAGAGGACATAGACTAAAGCATATTGCTGCGGGCCTAGTTTCTTAGCGGTTTGAAAAAGCGATCGCACGACTTCAGCAGGTAGATCAATCACCGCATTGTTTGACGCTGCGGGGACGGTGAGAGTATTACTGGCTTCATTGTTACTTTCAATAGCATCCTCTGCTTGATTTTGCAGTTGAGACAAATCGTTTAGCATTTGCAGAAAATTTGTTTGGTCTTGCCAAAGACCACCGCTGCTTGCCGATAATATGACATGGCCAATGACTAACGTATTCAGTAGGGTAGCGGTGGCTTCGATAGAGAGCCCTGACCACGCAATTTGAGTACTGCGTAGATAGCCTTCGGTTTGTAGGTTGGCTTGCTTTAGGACTTGACCTAGGGCTTGGCGGTTTTCAAGGGGTGATTGACCTGATTCGCAAATGAGTGATCGCGTGAGTTCTGGTATTTGCCCTAACAGCTCTAGAGTCGTCTCCCCATAAGCGATCAATGGCTGGTTTGAACCGGCAACTTCTGACAGTGCTGCTTGCATTCTATCTAGGACCGGGGCTTCTTTTAAAACGGCTAGAAGCAAGCCTTGCTTGCTACCAAACTGTCTAAAGAGCGTAACTTCATTAACGCCTGCCCGCTCTGCAATCTCTTTTGTGGTTGTGGCAATAGTCCCTTTTTGGATGAAGAGCTCTAGCGCCGATTTTACAATTTTTTCACGGCTAGACAACCTTCTTTCAGCCATTAGTTCACCGGTAATCTGCTAAGTACATGGTTCATTTAATTCAGGACTATAAGCATCCTACAAGTTCCTCAAATCATCTGAAATCTGAACTATCTATAGGCCTTCTACCATTTACGAGCGAACTGGAGACAGCCTCCGGCCTGTAGAAAAATGAAAGCGATACTTGCATGTTTGCGATAGAAGAGCTAACTTAGTAGATGTAAGTATTACTTGCATGCACTTTAGCATGTACCGGACAATTATGACGACTGGTAATCTACCTACACGGCTTCGGGGCCGTTCATCATCAGTTGCGGAGCCGACTACGCACAGAATGAGCTGGGCTAGTGTTGGCTTTTTTGCTGCTGTCCACGGTGTGGCTCTGCTTGCTCCCTGGTTTTTCTCATGGTCGGCACTAGGCATGGCGATCGCCTTTCACTGGCTTTTTGGCAGCGTTGGCATCTGTTTGGGCTATCACCGATTGCTTAGCCACCGTAGCTTCAAAGTCCCTCAGTGGCTAGAGTATATTATTGCGACTATCGGCGCTTTGGCGATGCAAGGCGGTCCCACTTTTTGGGTGGCTGGGCACCGTCAGCATCACGCTTTCACCGAGCACACAGAAAAAGATCCCTACTCTTCTGCGAGGGGATTTTGGTGGAGCCATATGCAATGGATGTTCTATTTGAAGCCTGAAGTCTTTGATCGTCGGGTGTATGCGCAGTATGCGCCTGATATTGCTCGCGATCGCTACTATGCTTTTCTCGACCGATACTTCTTAGTTTTGCAAGTTCCTCTTGCATTTGCGCTGTATGCTGTCGGCGGCTGGTCATTTGTAATTTACGGTGTGTTTGTCCGAGCTGTCCTGCTGTGGCACTGTACTTGGCTGATTAACTCTGCCAACCACTTATGGGGCTATCGCAATTTTGAGAGTGATGACAATTCTCGTAACCTTTGGTGGGTGGCTCTACTGACCTATGGCGAAGGTTGGCATAATAACCATCATGCGTTTCCAAAGATGGCCAAGTCTGGTTTGAGACCCTGGGAAATTGATACGACTTGGTGGTTGATTAAAGGATTACAGTCGGCTGGGCTAGCGACTAAGGTGGTGATGCCGCCGGTGAAAGCAAGGGTTTTATCCTAGTGATTACGTAGATTACTCAGCTTTAGAAGGGCTTGGTAGGTAGGGCGATCGCCCTCTGGATGTGATAGCGTTTGAACATTGCTTTTTAGCCGGAGAGAAGCGCTGTGATTGTTACAGAGCCACTGGTGTACGAAGACGAGATGGGCAATCCATTCGAAGGGACAGTAAGCTGGGATGATACCCACAGCGAACCTAGACCAGGGGTGATGATCACTTCTACTTTTATGGGTCAGTCTGATTTTGAGACCCAGAAAGCAGAACTGTTGGCAGAGCTTGGCTACGTCGGATTTGCAATTGATGTGTATGGCCAAGGAAAGCGTGCGACTTCCCCAGAGGAAGCTGGGTCGCTAATGGCAGTGCTCAATGGAGATAGAGCATTGTTGGCGTCGCGGATGGCGTTGGCGCTAAAGACAATAAGAGCGTTGCCTCAAGTGGATGAAAGTCAAATCGCCGCGATTGGATTCTGCTTTGGCGGAAAGTGTGTGCTGGATCTAGCGCGAAGTGGCGCGGACGTAAAAGGCGTTGTCAGCTTTCATGGAATATACGATCCGCCACCTGTGGCACAGGCCAAAAATATTTCAGCGGCGGTACTCGTCTTACATGGATGGGAAGATCCGCTTTCACCGCCTGAGCAGACGGTAGCCTTAGCAGATGAGCTAACGCAAAAGGAAGCCGATTGGCAGATTCATATGTATGGGCATACGGCTCATGCGTTTACAAATCCAAAGGCGCAGGCAAAAGCAGAAGGGATGTTCTTTGTACCGTCAGCAGCAGAGCGAGGATGGAAAGTGATGCAAGACTTTCTATCAGAGCAGCTGTCAGATTGAGAGCTAGTTAGCCTGATAGGAAGTTGGGTGAAAGTCAAAAGAACTTTACTTTGAGACCATCTTTGGGAACAGGCGTTGGGGCGATTGTGAATGCTAAGTCTTGCTCTGGCAGCAGCTCCCATCGATGATCGCGTAGCAGCTTTGCGGCGAATATCTTCATCTCTAAACGGGCGAATTCTTTGCCTAAACACTCGCGCAGGCCACCACCAAACGGGATATAGCTGAAGGGTTTACGCTTTTGCTCAAACTGTTCTAGATCAAATCGTTCTGGATCAAATTTCTTTGCTTGAGCGTATATTTCTAGTTCTTGGTGAGTTTGTTTGATTTGATAGAGAACCATCCATCCTGCTGGAATCTGATAGCCATCAAACTCGCAAGTTTTTAGCACTCGGCGAAATCCGCCACCGACCGGTGGCACCATTCGTAATACCTCTTTTAATTTTTGTTCTAAATAAGTCATTTGTTTGAGCGTTTCTAGCGTTAGTCTTTGATCTGCTAGTTCGTTCTGTTCTACTTCAGCTTTTGCTCTAATTTCTGGGTGTTGTGCCATTAGTAGACAAAAAGAAGTGAGCGCAGAAGTCAATGTTTCGTGCCTCGCAAATAGCAATAGCAGTACCTGATCTTTTAGCTCTTCGATAGTCAAAGAGTTGCCATCATCGTCTTTGGCAGTTAGCAATAGTTCTAAAGCATCAGGGGTAGCAGGAGAATAGGATGATTGTTCGCGATCGCGTATCAACGCCTCTAGTGCCACTAGCAGCCGCTCTCGACTACGCTTCGCTTTGCCAAAGGCCGTCCAAGGCAAGTTTATCGGTAGCGAAAATAGTCCTGCACACCAAACCTCAAACAAATTTCCTAATGTTGTCTTAGATGCATCATCTAAGCCGACTAAGAGCTTGCAGGCAATATCGAAGGTGTAGCGACGTAGTTGCGGATACCAAGTCAAGCTATCGTCTTGAGCTGAGATCTCGGTCCATTGTTGAAAGTAGCGATCGCTGATAGAGACCATAGTATCGATATAGCCTTCTAGCGCTCTAGGCTGAAACGCTTGAGCCATGAGGCGGCGACGTCCGGCATGCACACTGCCTGTTTGTAGCGCTAGAGAAAGCGGTCCCAATAGAGCTTTGACGCTAGGGGGCCAAGTGACGACGACGCGATCGCCTTCTTGACTAAACAGAAACCGGGTGGCGTCCGGCCCCTTGATAAAAACAGTCGGCTGGTTAAGCAGACGGGTCTTGAACAATGGACCATGCCTGGCATGTTGTTTGCTAGCAAAGTCGGGGTCGGTGAAGAAATCCAGTGTCTTGCCAATGATTGGAAGACCGAAATCGCCAGGCGGTAAAGCACTACGTTGGGAATTGATCATAAGAGTCAGCAGACGTCTAAGCTAATTGATACAGCCTAAACACACAACCTGATAGGTGCCTAGAAGATGATCTAGTTAGCTTACTGTCTTTTCAACATTTGCTAACGGGAGTTCTTCTCCCTGATAGTCTCTTGTCGGTGCCTTAAAGCCACAGGAGGTGCCATCTGTATAGACAACTTCATCTTCCCAGGGTAGACGATAGTTGCCGTCTACCATATCTTTCATATAGGTATAAGGACAGTCTTGAGCACCGCCTTTGACAGCCGTGTAACCTCGATGCCCAAACTGGTAGATATTGTTTTCTACACTCCAGTGTTTGCGAGCTTCGCGGACTAGATCAGGGCGAACTTCAGCGGTGATGATCTCGTCAGGGCGGTGACTACCCATGACTAATGGCTGACCGTCGAAGTTGACAATCATGCCTTCACCCATAGAGTCAAAGGTACCGTCGGTGCCGCACATACACACTGAAGCCGTAACCATAAGATTACAAAAGGCATTGGCCTGATTGGTAATTTGCCAGCTATGACGGATGGGAGCCGTGTAGCCAGCGGTGCGGAGCATAATGTCAGCACCTTTGTAGGCACATTCTCGGGCCATTTCGGGAAACATACCGTCATGACAGATGATTAAAGCAATTTTGCTACCGTTTGGACCGTCGCAGACTGGAATACCAATGTTTCCAGGCTCCCAGGGCTCGACAGGTACCCAAGGATGAAGTTTGCGGTAGTAGAGCTGTAGCTCCCCATCATCATCGATGATCAGACCGCTGTTATAGGGGTTGCCGTTAGGATTGAATTCCATGATAGAAAAGCAACCCCAAATCCGATTATTGATACAGGCTTGGCGGAAGGCGGTGACTTCTGGCCCATCTAGATGGCACATGATGTCAGGATTGGTGTCCATCGAAAGGCCATGTAGCGAATATTCAGGAAAGACAACGAGATCCATTGTGGGCATGTTGCGGCGAGCTTTGGCAACCATGTCGCAAATAACCTTGGTTTGAGCGGCCAGATCGTCTGGAGTGGCGACTGAAGGAAGCTGCGCTTGTACCATGCCTAGTACGACCCCGTTGGGAGATTTATTGAGTCCGCCAAGTCCGCTCATTGATATGTCCTCTTGAAAATTTTCAAGGTTCTTAGTTTGAAGTAGGTATTAAACTACAAGGAAATAGCAAAGCAATTCTGTGGCGGTTGTTGCAGGAATGATGAACGTAGTTGTGTATTCGAGCAGGCATTTAAGCTTCTGTTGAAAGCTTAGAAGTGTTTACGTCTGAGTATCTGCTCAGTCATTTAAGCGACATTACGATTGCTAAGAGCTTTAAAGAATTACTCAGCTTGCATTTCTTGCGTCTGCACTAGAACCTACATCAACCAGCAAAAATCAACCAGTAAGACCCGAGAGTTTACTATCAAAGAGCTTACTAGAGATATTTCATCTAGAACTATGTTTCTACGCTGAATATGAAGTGAATTAAATCCAATAGGGAGTAAATCCTTCTGCGCTGAGACGGCGAATAGCCCGCTCAATTAAGATCTTGTTTTGAAAGCAGCTACCCGCTAGAACAATTTGAGAGTTATTAGTTCGGTGAGAAATTTCTACCACGATTTCTACAAGCGTATTGTGAAACTTTGCTGCAATTACAGGTGTCATCACCGCATTACGACAGTCTTCTACAATTGATTGGAAAGTTTCTCTCCAATCAATTATGTTGGGGTAAGTATCTGTCACAGTGAATGGATAAACACTTCTTGTAGAAGATTGAGTGGCGGCGAATTCAAGTGTCAGTGCTGCTTGCCCTTCGAATCCAACGTAGTGATGCAGATTCAATAGAGAAGCCACGCCATCGAACATGCGTCCTACGCTAGAAGTGGCCGATACATTAACTTTTTGAGTAAGGGTTTTTTGTAAAGTCGTTAGTTGAGATTTTGTGAAAAACTGGATTGGCGCTAGATCTGTCATCTCGAAAGCTGCTTCGCCATAGCAGCCGTAAAGTAGGCCTAGGGCTGAGCGTCGAGGCTCTAGGCTACAGCTCTCTCCTCCAGGAAGATAGTAAGGTAAAAAATGAGCGACCCGTTCGAAGCCGTATTGTGTCCCATCTTGGGTTGGCTGTAGGAATTCTCCACCCCAAAGCGTGCTGTTCTTCCCGGCACCGTTACCATCCCACGCCACGCCCAAAACGGGGGCTTTGAGCTGGTGCTTTGCCATGCAGGAAAGAATATGCGCATAGTGATGCTGAAAGGGCACCAGCGGCGTATGCTTAGCGCTGGTGCCCAAAGGAACTTTGGATGGCGTAGCAACGGTATCACTGGCAGAGGCAAGCACAGGGGATGAACTGGGCTGAGTGAAGAGGCTAGCCATGGAAAATCTGTCTCCTTGATGACAAGAACGTATTTGCCATTCTATAAAGGGGATATGAAGATTCTATGTGGCTTTCCAGATCTAAACCGCATCTAGAGCTACGAATGTTACCTCTGGTCGATAGAAGTGGTTATTGTGATCTTCGCTTGTACTGCCGAAGGCAGAGCATTGACTATGCATATCGATTGGATCAGCAGATAAGTAATTACGAAACTTAATGAACATTCGACTTCAGGGTCGCGCTAATCGCTGTTTATCAGGTTTTCCTTTTCTGCTACCTGAAGGATGCTCTTAAGCCCTCTTGCTCTCTACTGTCCTTTCGCAAGTTACTTTATCTTCAGGCAGCTCTACAACGATTCCCTGCTTCTGGAGATCGGCTCGACAAGATCGGCTAAGAGATAGCTTTTCGCTGGCTATTCGCTCTTAGTGGTGAGCGCCCCAGGATACCCACTGCAGTGACTCTGTTGATCTTTCACAGATCAAAACCGTATCCAAATCACTTAGCGTGTCTATATTATCCAAAATTGCACCGTCGTAGTCTGCTGTCTCTAGCTCGTCAATTTCTACCCGAGCGCCGGTTAGGTCGACGTCGCAAAGGATTGCACCGCTTAGCTTAGCCTCACAGAGATCGGCTCCGCTCAAATTAGCGCCGGTTAGATCGGCTCCGCGCAGATCGGCGCCCACAAGGTTCGCACCTACTAAACTTGCTGTTTGTAAATTTGCGCCAATGAGGTTGGTGCCTTGTAAGTTAGCCCCACTGAAGTTAGTATCGACTAGCTCAGCGTCAGTTAGATTTGCTCTTGTCATTGTGGCGCGACTGAGGTCGCTACGGCTAAGGTCTGCGCTACTAAGATCACAAAGGCTTAGATCGATACCGACTAAGTACTTTCCAATTAGAGAAACTCCTCTCAAAGAGGTCTCAGAAAAGTCGCGATCGCCTTGATTATATTCGTGAAGTAATTGTTGGGAGTTGATTGACTGGAATCTCATGATAACTGCCTCCTAAATGCGCCATAGAAATATGAATAGAGAAAGGCACATTTCTAGTAGCCGCGTCGTTTTAGGTTAATCGTATGTGTAGACTATGAAGAAACTATGAGCATTCAAGGCTTGTTTAAACTAACGTCTCAACCTATCTCTCAACTTCTCAAGCTTAGCTAAGATGAATGGAGCAGGAATTAGCTTCTTCCTAGGCCATCATGAAAGCAAAATTACCCTTTCGAGAATCGGCTCGGATCGAGGCGCTTCAACAATACAACATCCTAGATACAGCGGATGAGCAAACCTATGATGATATTACCTCTCTAGCCGCCTTTATCTGTGATGTGCCGATTGCTCTAATTAGTTTGGTAGATAAAGATCGGCAGTGGTTCAAATCTAAGGTCGGAATTTCAGTGCGCGAAACGCCTCGCGATGTCTCATTTTGTGCCCATGCCATCTTGACCAAAGATATTACAATCGTTAAAGATGCTCGCGATGATGCTCGCTTTTCTGATAATCCGTTGGTGACCTGTGCGCCGAATATTCGTTTTTATGCTGGTGTGCCGCTCATTACTGCTAGTGGCCATCCCTTAGGAACGCTCTGCGTGATCGACCATCAGCCTAAAGAGCTATCTGAAGTCCAAAGAAGAACGCTCATAGCGTTAGCTCGTCAAATAGTGGTCCAGCTAGAACTACACCGAGTTTCATTACAGCTTGCAGATGCCTTAGAGAAGATAGAAATTATGGATGGGCTAATTCCGATTTGCTCTCACTGTAAGGGGATTCGTGACGATCACGGTTTTTGGTCTTCGGTTGAACGCTATATCGAACAGCACTCAGATGCTCGGTTAACCCACGGGATTTGCGATCAATGCATACAGACCTATTATCCTGACGTGGTCAAAGTATGGGAAGCTGAAAAACAACAGAAATTACAAGAAGACTAGCGAAAGTGCGATGACGCCTTTTTAAGTATCGGCTAATCTCTTCTACTACAAACTATCTTCTAGTAACGCGAATAGAAATCTCATGCTTACTTCTTGATTTTCCAGACAAATCGATTACTCTACTCCGTAGGCGTGTTAACTGCTAGCATCGAAGTAATCACTACAGGTGCGAACAAGCAGCAAGCGTATAATCCGCTGGTATAAGAGCCTGTGATTGATTTCGAGTTGGCTAGTAGAGAGGGGCCAATAGCGCTAGCGATCACAATTGCCATCATCTGTACGCCTGCGATCGCACCTAGATAGGCCCGGCCAAAGAATCGGGGGAGTACTACAGTCGTGAGTGTTCCAAAGCAACCGCCGCTAATCCCTAAGCCCACAACGGCGGGCACAATCATCCAGGTAATGTTGAGGTTGGCTATGGCTGCAATGCCGATAGCTTGGAAGACCATCATAAAGATAAAAATATATTGAATGCGAATGCGATCACAAGCCACGCCTACCCCATAGCCTACTGCCGTCGAAACCACTGCAATGGGTACAAAAATTCGGACCATGTCTTCTTCACTGATCCCCATGTCTGCGCCAATGCTGACAATGTTGAAAGTGATGCCTGTGATTGACAACGCCTGTGACATAAAGGCTAGCGTCACCGCCCAGAAAGCTAATGTGCTTAAGGCCTGCTGTCTAGTTAAGCCCCACATTGTAGTAGGCTTTGGAATTGGCACTGACGAAGTGTGACCTGCTGAAAGCTCTTTTGATGAGTAGAGATCGGCTACTTTTGCGTCCATTCGTAGGCCGCAGCTTTCCGGATTGTCACGAAACAGCAGCCAGCTGATGCTACTCATGCCAATACCTACAAACGCTGCTAGGCTCAGCCATGTGCCTCGCCAGCCGAGTACGGCGATAGATTGACTGAAGAAGTAAGGAGCGATCGCGAAGCCAAATGCGACAAAAATCCCTTCAATTCCAGATACCTGTCCGCGTCGTCGTTCGAACCACTTTCCTAACATTGTGCGACTGGTCATCGTTAACATTCCCTGCCCGCAAAACCGCAGGCTAATAAAGCCAACGACTAGCACTGGCGCTGCAATCGTTGTAGGTGTGAACGGTAGAAACTTGCTGAAGAACAAAGAGATGCGATCGCATTCGGTTAGATACACTAGCGTTGCTCCCAACCCTATTGCCGCAAGTACCGCTACGCGCCTAGCGCCTAGTTGGTCTAGCAACTTACCCCCGAACGGTAGCAGAGCGCCACTAGTCACTGTGCCCGCTAGGTAGGCATTTGCCAGCTGTAATCTTGATAGCCCTGTAGCTTCAATTAAGTGATCGGTAAAGACACTAACACCAATGGTTTGGCCTGGAATGCTAGTCAATACGCCTAGCACGCTGGCAACGAGAATCACCCAACCATAGAAGATAGGTAGCTTGGCAGGCGAAAAGGGAAAATTAGGCTGAAAAAGTTTATTCAAAATACGTTCTGGTATGCTTTTTGGCAGAGAAACTAATAGGTTGAGGGCGGATGGTCAAAGAGAGTAAAACCAGATAGACTTCTACAGTCGATTGCGCTTTGAATTTGTCCTCAGACTAGACCCTTTAGACATGACAGACTCCCTAAAAAGCAGAATGCTACTCTCCCACAATTTCACTTTGATAGAGAGTGAAGTACATCCTCTTAACCGAGAACAATTTGCTGATGTGTTCGTTAAAAGACTTAGTGAAAAGCCGGGTGTCAAGTGTACTTTGATCGAAAATCCTCATTGGGTAGTTGAAGTGAACTATAGCGCTGATACTTATTCTCCGAGCGAAGTTGGTCAGCTTTGCGTCGACGCACTAGCCAACTATCGTACAGCCAGCGCCGATATCAAAAGCTTTACCATCATGGCTTTAGGTGGCGTCAAGAACACACCTGCTACTACGCCAGCACCTTCATTACAAACAGGAGAGTGGGGCGTAGACATTGTAGAAACAACTGATCCAGGAGTCTTTTTAGAAGAGATTAATTGGGAGACGCTGTCCCAAGCTAAGCCTGCAGAAGATGTCTTTAGAATTGAGTGCGAAGTTGAGTGATTCGTAACAAACTAGACGGTTGAGTAAGCTGCCAGAATTAAAGTGGCTCAGGGCTGAACGAGCAATTGAATAATGTGGCCAATATGGCGTCAATAATACACAGTAATGGTATGAAATTAACTCAAAAAACTCAAGATAAGTCTACTCGATCTGCAATTGCTGCTGATTGCGCGCAGCTAATTGATCAACAAGTTTCTAATAAAGGTGGACTTTCAGGTATGGCACTTAAGACTGCATACAAGGTGGTCAAAGGTATCAGCGCCGACTACATTCCGGGTGCTTTGATGCGGCTAATGCCAGAGACATTCTCCAATCTAGATCCCATCTGGGAAGAAGGTGTACACTCGGGCGATCCAGTTGCTTATATGAGCGAGAATAGCGATCGCACTGCCGATGCGATCTTATCTGCTACAGATGACCGGATTGCTAGAACTGGTCAGGGCGTTATCAGCGCGACGTACAATCGGCTGAGAAAATCCGTGAAATCAGATGTGGTAGCAGCTGTTCCTGGTCTCGCTGCGATTCTACAAAAACATGTCGAATAAACTTCACTAAATTCAGCAAATAGAACAACTACTCAAAGTCTCTAGTGAAGAGATCTCTCTATTTATTGCAACTGTCTAACAAGATGATATAGTGGTGAGCTGCTCGCAAATCAACAAACCATTAGCCTGTTCTATAGCAGCCAGCTTTTCTCCAGGTAGTATATTTAACCCAGTGTGTTCTGCTATAGTTTTGGTCTACTTAGCTTATGGCATAGTCATTGGCTATAACCCTTGTGTTTCAACAGGCTAGGTGACTCGCAATGCGCGAATGCATCCGCACCTTGCTATACTTTAGTGACTTTGCTATTTCTCTATGATTGCGATCTGATTATCAGGCACGGTCAGCTTAGCGGAATTTGACCGTACCTTAAAAAGATAGACCTAGGAAAAGGCAAGAACTGCCTTCTGAAGTGCTGACTTGATAGGCTTGCGGTTCAATCGTATTAGAGACTACTAACATCTTCTCACTATAAGCTGTGCCATCGATACTGCAGCTACCTTCTAAGACAAGTAGGTAATTCCCTGCGTATTGGTAGCTTTCTTCCGAAGTGCTTTTGATGAACAGCGCACTCATTCCACCCTCTGGATCTAGGGGAATATCATAGCGCTGTACGTTGTCTTGTACTTCTGTAAAAGGATAAATATCTTCTAAGTTCGGAGCGGCTGTGTCTATTTGAACAGGTATGTAGTCTTCGATCTCATCTGTATTGTCAAAGTCAGGTGGCGACGCATAGGCTAGGATGAAGAAACCGCTGCTGTCTGAGATCTCATGGCCGCTGCCGGGTGGATTAAAGTAAAGGGAGCCAGTCGGATAGGTGCCTTTGGCATCTGTTTGAGCGCCTTCAATGGTATACACTGACTCGGTCATCGCGTGATAGTGCAGCCCCACCTGACCATCGGGAACGGTGTACCACAAGATGCTGATGTGCTCGGCATCAGCCTCCCCGGCCAAAATAAGCTTTTCTAAGTTTGGTCTGAAAGTAAAAAAGTCGTAGTTTTCTGGATTTGTTGTAAGGTCAGCTAGATCAACAACCGTTGAACTCGTGACCGCTGAGCTAGTGACATCCGATTCTTCTACTTCAAGCGCGTTGGCGAAGCCTTTCCCACGGAGAATCACAGATTCGAAATTGTTCGTCACGTTAGCCTCACTTGAGCGAATGCAGGAGCCTGAAACAACCAATACTAGGGCTAATGCGGAGGAAAATCTACTGAGTTTCATGTCTACTTATTCCCCTTGAGCGGTTTTCAATAAGCTCTGACATACTTTGTCTGCGATCGACGTCCAGCCAATGATGCCACCTTGGGCTCGCAGCATCTGAATGGTGGCTTCTTTAAATTCTGGAAAATAGCTAGCGGTACAGTCTTCTACCAGCAAACATTCGTAGCCACGATCGTTAGCTTCGCGCATGGTGGATTGAACACAAACTTCGGTCGTGACGCCGGTGATTAGCAAGTGCGTGATGCTGTATTTTTGCAATATGGATGATAAAGGCGTGTTGTAAAATGCTCCCTTTCCAGGCTTGCGAATCACGACTTCATTCGGGCGCGGCGCAAGGGCAGGAATAATCGCGTTGCCGGGTTCGCCTCGGACTAAAATGCGTCCCATAGCGCTGCGATCGCCAATCCTCAATTTGGCATCGCCTCGGGTTAGCTTAGAAGTCGGGCAGTCAGACAGGTTGGGCGCATGACACTCTTGCGTATGTATCACTAGCAGATCGAGGTCACGAAAGGTGTGAAGCAACGTTTTTAGCTGGGGGACAATGGCCTGAAGCTGAGTGACGTCATTGCCTAGCGCATCACCGAAGCCACCTGGTTCTAAAAAGTCACGCTGCATGTCAATAATTACCAGCGCTAGGTGATCTAATGAATCAGGTAGCGGATAGTCGTAGGGCAGCGCCGGAATAGTGTTCATGGAATTATTCTGGTAATGTTCTTTGCGAATCACTGATTAGTGAACCACAACTATCAAGTTGTTCGTTAACTTACTAACAACTTGTTGTTGGTAGCTTGTTGTTGACAGCTTCTTAGTGGCCTGCCATAGCATGACCAATGGCGGCGTAGTCTGCGCTAGCAATTGGGCTCTGATAGGAAAACTGACCGCCGCTAATCACAATCAGCCTGTCAGATAGCTTCAGCAGTTCGTCGAGGTCTTCGCTGACGAGTAGAACAGCGACGCCTCGATTACGAGCGTCAATGATCTGAGTATGGATGAAATCAACGGCGGCGAAATCGAGACCGAAGCAAGGGTTAGCCGCTATCAATAGCTTGATGTGAGGGGTAGAGAGTTCTCTAGCGAGCACAGCTCTTTGTACGTTTCCTCCCGATAGATTTTGAACCGGCGTTTCAGGCGCGGGTGTTTTGACTGAAAACTGACTAATGAGGCCAACCGCCATTTGTCGAATGGCGCGCAAACTGAGTAGCGGACCCTTTGCCTGAGGGGGTCTATCAAAGGTGCGCAAGGCCATATTCTCGGCTACGCTCATGTGGCCTACACAGGCATTTCGCAAAGGCTCTTCGGGCAGGGCAAATACCTGATGCTGATACATCTCGGCGCGGGTGGCACCATAGCGTTCGCCATTGACTTGCACTTCACCTGCTGTCGCCTGTCGCTGTCCGGCTAATACTTCTACCAGTTCTCGTTGTCCGTTACCGGAGATACCTGCAATGCCAACAATTTCACCGCTGTAAACAGTTAGGTTAATATCTGAAAATGCCGTCAGTCCGCTGTCTTTATTCGCGCCTAGCTGACGAACTTCCAGCACGGGAGCAGCTTCTATGCGATCGCGCTTCTCAACTGGCGTAGGCTCCTTTTTTTCGCCCATCATCATCTCAGCCATGTCTGCTATTGTCAGTTCACTAACCTGACCGCTACCTGCAAACGCGCCCTTTCGCAGCACCGTAATCTCATCGGCAAAGGCCATCACCTCTCGAAACTTATGAGAAATCATCAAAATGCTGAGCTGGCCGGCGTTGACCTGCTCTCGTAACAGACCCAGTACTTCATCGGCCTCAGCAGGCGTGAGTACCGACGTGGGTTCATCTAAAATTAAAATGCGACTATTGAGATAGATCTGTTTAAGAATTTCCAGCTTCTGTTTTTGACCTGCGGCTAGCTGAGCAATCGGCACGTCGAGCGGAACCTGAAAAGGTGAAGTTGAAATGAAAGCTCGCAGCGCTTCCATTTCAGTTTTCCAATTGATAACGCCTGCATTCCCAAACCGTGAGAGCACCAAATTTTCAGCAACGGTCATCGCTGGCACACTTGTAAAGTGCTGATAGACCATACCAATTCGGTAGCGGTGCGCAGCACGCGGGTTGTCAATTTGTATGGGCTTACCGTCTATTAACAGTTTGCCTGCAGTCGGGGTATAAAATCCCATAATGCATTTGACGAGAGTGCTTTTCCCAGCACCATTTTCACCAAGGAGCGCGTGAAAGCTGCCTGGTTTGAGATGCATCGACACGTTGTTAAGGGCGACTAAGCTACCGAACTGCTTGGTCATTCCATTCACCTGCAGATCGGGTGGATGACTGGGATGCGATGCAGCTACAAAGGGAGCGGACGAGGGTGGGGTGGAAAGGGTAGTCATAATTTCTCCTAGTTTAGGATTTAATAGCCTCGATTAGCGCCTGCGAGTCGGCGACAGCACCAAAGACACCGCCCTGCATCTTGATCATCTTTAGGGCGGATAGATAGTTGCCATAGTCAGTTGCGCCCGTGCAGTCTGAAAGCATGAGACACTCGTAGCCGCGGTCATTGGCATCTCGCATAGTCGTGTGTACGCAAACATCGGTGGTGATGCCGGTTAGAACAATGTTTTGAATCCCTTTTTGATGAAGCAACAGATCGAGATCTGTTGCATAAAATGACCCTTTGCCAGGCTTATCGATGATGGCCTCTCCAGGCAAAGGGGCTAGCTCGGGGATAATTTCCCAACCGGATTCACCCCGCACCAAGATCTTTCCACAAGGGCCAGGATCGCCAATGCCTGCACCGATCTGTTGCGATCGCCAGCGTTTATTGGCGGGTAGATCTGCTAAGTCAGGGCGATGGCCTTCGCGTGTGTGCATGATGTGGTAGCCTTCTGCCCTAGCCACTTGAAGTAAATGGGCAATAGGCTCAATTGGAGCGCGGGTGAGCGATAAGTCGTAGCCCATTTTATCGACGTAACCACCTGGGCCACAGAAATCAATCTGCATATCGATGACCAAAACGACGGTGTTGTCAGGCCGCAGATCGCCGTTATACGGATAAGGATAGGGTTCGGCTTCTACAAAACGTCCCATTTTAATGTCTGCTCCAAATTAACATCTGCACCAGTCAGGTTCTGGTCTAGTTACCCAGCACTGACTGTTCGCTAGTTGTCCATTCCTAATGCGCCTGGTACACCTGCTAGCGATCGCTTAGGTGAGCAGGTCACAATCATAATCAGCAGCGTCAGCACATAGGGCGCGGCGTTAAACAAGTAGTAGCCCTGATCGATACCGACTGACTGTAGGGATGGCCCTAGCGCCTGCGCCCCACCAAACAGCAGCGAAGCCCACAGGCACGTCACCGGATTCCACCTTGCAAAGATAACCAGTGCTACTGCCATTAGCCCCTGGCCGCTAGAGATCCGCTCCGTCCAAACGCCTGGATAGTAAAGCGATAAAGAGGCGCCACCAACGCCCGCTAAAAAGCTACCCGCCATAATACTCAGCATGCGTACCTTAAAGATCGATACGCCCATTGCCCTGGCCGCTTCTGGGCTATCGCCCACTGCTCGCACATACAGACCCCAATGCGTCGATTTAAAGAACCACTTCATCACAGGGGCGATAACCAGTCCTAACAAAAACAACGGGCTGATTTGTAGTGCCGATTCAACCGCAGGTGGAACGTTGCCACCTACTAAGCCGAACGTTGGCAACTGCGGCGAAGAGGGTTGAATAAACGGCTTACCTAAAAAGAAAGCGATGCCGCTACCAAAGATGATCATGGCAATGCCGACTGCCACGTCATTCACCCGAGGCTGCTGCGATAGCCAGCCGTGAATACTGCCCAAGACTAGGCCTGCTAGCCCGGCTGCAAACACACCTAGCCAAGGAGAGCCCGTTAAATAAGAGACGCCGTAAGCTGACATCGCACCCGTTAGCAGCGTTCCTTCTAGGCCTAGATTGATCTTGCCGCTTTTTTCTGTCAGGCATTCTCCTAAGCTAACGAACAGAAAAGGGGTGCCGCCTCTCATAGTGCCTGCGACGATCGCAAGGGGAACGCCCCACCAGCCTAATCCTTCTGACATAACCTCACCTTCTGATGCGTGTGAATAGATATCGATTGAATAGATGTCGATAGTGCGTGAATTGAGTGCGTTAAGCGGTAACGACAGGTTCCTCACCTGGGCTTGAAGGCGGTGAGGCAGACGTTGTAATCGTGGGTTTCTCTTTAAAGAACGGAATTTTTCCATACAGTGAATCGCTGTAAAGGACTACTAGGAACACCAGCCCTTGAAATACCAGCACTGTTGCATCAGGGAGTTCGAGCGATCGCTGTAAAATCCCGCCGCTCGCTAAAATTCCACCCACTAGCAGCGAGATTAGCACTGCGGCTAAGGGGTTATGCCTAGCGGCAAATGCCACCAAAATACCGCCATATCCGTAGCCAGCGTTTAGAGACTCGTTAGCAGATCCCTGCACCGCAGCAACTTCTACCATGCCAGCGAGTCCAGCGCAAGAGCCAGCCAAAAAGCAAATCATCACCGTGAGCTTGCCAACCGGTAGGCCAGCAATTCTCGCCGCTCGAACGTTGCCACCAGCGGTACGAGCCGCAAAGCCAAACGTTGTTCGCTGCATCAAAAAGTAGGTGATAATGCAGGCGATGAGACCGTATAACAGTCCCCAATGGACGCGCGTTGTTGGAATGCTGCCTAGCATGTTTACATCTGCAAGTGGAAATGTGGAAGGTTTATTGAGCGAGCTGGGATCTCGCATGGGACCGCCAACCAGATGGTTTAGTAGTGCGATCGCAATGTAGTTCAGCAACAAACTGCTGATAGTTTCATTCACTGCTCGGTAATGTCGCAATGCCCCAGCTGCCCCAATCCACAGGCCACCTGCAACCAGTCCAGCAGTTGCCATGGCTATTTGGACCAGTAGCGGCGGCAGCGCGGTTCCCAACATCAGCCCAACCGAAACCGCTGCTAAACCACCCATTACCAGCGCCCCTTCATTGCCGATAATCACTAACCCTAAGCGAGCCGGTAGAGCGGTACAGAGCGCGCTCAGCATCAGTGGAGACGCGCGAATCAGCGTATTTTGAAAGGTACTGGCGCTGCCAAACGCCGCCTTCCAAATCAACCCATAGACTTCAAATGGATTTGCGCCAGCTAGCGCACAAAATAGCCCGAACAGCCCCAGACCCACCAGAATTGCGCCGAATGACAGGCAAAGAGATTCTAGCGATCGCCGCCAAGTTTGCATAAGTGACTCCTGCGGAAATAGAAATTTAAGAGAGTTTCATTGACTGAGCTGGCAATACTTAGCCGATCAAGTTAGCCGATTGAGCCAAGCACGCCTTCAACCAAGTAATTCATCTTTTCTAGCTTTGGATCTTGTTGCTTAAGCGATTCTGAAGCCGAAACAACAACATTACCTTTGTTGTCTTTTATCTCCCCGTCATAGATCACCATGCTGCCATCCATAAACTGAGCTTTTGCCGCATCCGCTGCCTGTTGGGCTTCACTACTCACGGCAGGCCCATAGTCTGATACTTTACAAAAGCCTTCTTTAAGACCGCCTCGCAGCACATGTGGAATACCACCCTCCATCAGGGTTTTACCGGCATGTATCTCTTCAGCCAGCTGGCGATAAACGTTGCTCCAGTCCCACTCCGCTCCCGTTAAATATCCTTTGGGGGCAAGCGGAAGCTGATTGGCGTGGTAGCCCGACGAAAAGATTCCTCGCTTCTCCGCCGTTTCGACCACCACCTTTGGACTATCAACATGACAGGTCACTACGTCAATACCTTGATCGGCCATACTGTTCGTTGCTTCAGCTTCTTTAATCGGTTCTGCCCAGTTCCCTGTAAAAATCACCTGTGTTGTGATTTCAGGCTTAACGCTACGCGCCCCTAAGGTAAAACTGTTGATGTTGCGCAGCACTTGCGGAATGGGTTTCGCGCCCACAAACCCTAGCTTTCCTGTTTGAGACGTTAGCGCAGCAACAATGCCTGCAACATATTGAGCTTCATCAATGTAGCCAAAGTAGCTGCCGACATTTTTAGGGGTACCGCCCTCTTCGTACAGACCGCCTGCATGGAAAAACTGCACGTCAGGATACTCTTCAGCCAGCTTGACAATGTGTGGATCAAAGTAGCCAAATGACGTTGGGAAAAGTGCCTTGACCCCGTCAATATCGATCATACTGCGCATTGATTCAGCGACGGCTGTCGTTTCAGGCACGTTTGCCTCCTCGACTATCTCGGCCCAAGAAAATTCCTTCGCCATTGCTGCCGCGCCTTCTGCATGGGCCTGGTTGTAGCCGTAGTCATCTTTAGGGCCGACATAGATAAACCCGAAAGTCATTCCATCTTTGTCACCTGTCGCATCGCTACTCGCACTCTCGGCGCTACAACCCGTACCAAACTTAACGGTCAGCCCATATGCGCCCGTCGCTAACAAGCCTCGAATAAGCTGACGGCGAGAAACCCCAAATCGACTATTGCCCACGGTGGCAACTCCTTAACGAAGAATTGAACAAAGCTTATCAAGCTCATCTGGCCGTAAATCGGACAAAGGTGCGAAAAAAGTATGCAAAAGCACTGAGGGCTAAAAGAGAATGTTCTTTTGGCTACAATCTTTCCTGCTCAGCAGGGTTCTGTAGTGGTTCCTATAACGCAAAGTCTCTTTTTAGAAAGGGGGTGTAGTCTATAACCTATATATGTGACGTGTCTAGGTGCTGCATGACCTCTGAAGAAGTCTTAAGCCTCGTTGAGCACGCGATCTACAGCAGTGATCGCGTTAAACGTAGTCTCAGTCCACTGCAGCGGACAGTTTTTCGCTATGTCTGGGAGGGGTCGTACTCCTATGGCGAAATCGCGCAGCACTCGGGGTATGAGCTGAGCTATGTGAAACAAACAGGCTCACAGCTTTGGCGAATGCTCTCTAAGGTCCTAGAAGAGAAAGTCACTAAGAACAATGTTCGAGTTGTTCTACAGCGCAATATACAGTCAATTGCTGCGCTATCTCTTGAATCATCGAATTCGCCTGTGGTCGATTGGGGCGATGCGGTAGATATCTCTTGCTTTTATGGTCGTCAGGCTGAGCTGACGCAGCTAACAAACTGGGTCGTTAGCGATCGCTGCCGACTCATCGGTATTTTTGGTATGGGCGGCATGGGTAAAACAGCCCTCTCGATTCGATTGGCCCAGCAGCTAGAGCAAAAAGGCGGCTTCTCTCGGATTGTATGGCGCTCGTTAAGAGATGCTCCGCCCCTGCCTGACTTGATTGCAGATTTACTTCAGGTGCTTGCGCCCTCACGTCCGTCTAATCAGGCTGCTGGAACAACTCAGACGATAGGGCAGAAGCTTTCTGAGCTGATTAAATGTCTAAGAGAGCATCGCTGCCTGATTGTACTAGACAATGGCGAAACGGTTACGTCGGCTCAGGTAGGTTCGTTATCAATCGCTTCATCAGACCACAGCAGAAAAGATCGCCTAGCACCAGGCTACAGCGCTTCCAACTACAGCGCTTCCAACTACGACCTGTTCTGGCAACAGTTGGGACAAACCACACACCAGAGCGCGGTTGTTCTCACCAGCCGGGAAAAACCGACCAGCATTGCCGCCCATGAAGGTAATACGCTACCTGTTCGCTCGCTGCGGCTAACCGGATTGCCCGCAGCGTTGGGCCGTACGCTGTTTGAGCTTAGAGGGAGCTTCAGCGGCACAGCAACAGAATGGCAACAGCTCGTCGATTACTATGCGGGTAACCCTCTGGCGCTGAAAATGGTCGCTGCAGTGATTCAAGAGTTGTTTAATGGACAGCTAGCGGATTTTCTAGATTGTGCAAAATCGGGCGGCGCTATCTTTGGAGATATTGAAGATCTGCTGAGACAGCAGATAGGGCGGCTTTCGGTCCTACAGCAACAAACGCTTGACTGGCTAGCGATCGCCCGTCAGCCCATCACAATCTCTCAGATCCGCAGCTACTTTGTTCCTGTCTTAGGCTTAGAGCTAGGAGAACTGCTCGCGGCGCTATCCGCATTAGAGCGTCGCAGCCTAATTGAAAAACTATCGCCTAACCCAGAAACTTCACAGCCTAGCTTCACGCTGCAGCCAGTGGTAATGGAATACGCCACGCATCGATTAATTGAGCGCGTTTGCGAACAAATGCTCACCCGTCAGATGGTTTCTCACTCATCGCTGGCTTCTCATGCGCTGATTCAAGCTCAAGCGAGAGATTATGTTCGTGAAACTCAAACCCGGCTGATTCTCAAACCGATTGCCGATCGACTGCTGGCGTTGAGCAGTCCAGCTAACTGGGCACAGATCATTCAACAATGGTTAGACGAACTGCGCCAAATACCATCACAGATAGGCTATGCAGGCGGAAACTTAATCAATTTACTGGTTCAGATGCAGGTTGATTTGAGTGACTGGGATTTCTCCCGCTTGCCTATTTGGAGCGCTTATCTCAAAGGCGTTGATTTACATCGAGTCAGCTTTGTTGCTTCTGATCTGACTCACTCTGTCTTTAACGAAACATTTAGTCAGGTGCTATCAGTGGCTTTTAGCCCAGACGGAAAGCTGTTGGCCACTGGCGATATCAACCACGAAATCCAGATTTGGCAGAGTGCAGATGGGAAGCCGTTACTCAGCCTGACTATGGACGAAGGCTGGGTTTGGTCAGTGGCCTTTAGTCCAAACGGTAAGCTGATTGCGGGTAGCGCCAACGGTGCGGTTCATCTTTGGCATGTGCAGAACGGAGAGTTGGTGCAGTGCTTTGACGATTACAGTGATCGCGTCTTCTGCGTTTCATTTAGTCCCGACGGCAAACTACTCGCAACCGGTAGCGAAGATCGCCAGGTGAAAGTCTGGGATCTCAAGACAGGGCACCTATTGCACCAGCTAAAGGGACATACCGATGAGGTACGCTCTGTTGCTTTTTTACCAACACAACAACCTTCTTCTACCCTAGCTAGCGCTAGCTATGACGGGACAGTACGCCTTTGGCATGCGATCAAAGGAGAGTGTTTAGCAGTACTCGGTGGTTCTGAATTAAGTGATTCCGAATTAAGTGGTTCCAATGTAAGCGATTCTGACCGAAGCGATTCTAATCGGCTCAGCTCTGTTGCTTTTAGCCCCGATGGCCTGGTCTTAGCTAGCGGAGGTGCATCTGGATACCTTCATCTCTGGCACGTCAAAACAAAGAAAGCATGGCAGCTGCTGGACGCTCAGCAGCCTATCCGCAGTATCGCCTTTAGCCCTGATGGCAATACGGTGGCCGTTGGGGCCAACGATGGTAATATTTGGCGTTGGAATTACCGCACCGGAGAGAGCCTGCAGATGCTCTCAGGCCATACGAGCTGGATTAGCGCCATTACATATAGCCCTAATCAGATGCTAGCGAGCGGCAGCGAAGATCGCTCCGTACGAATCTGGCGGGGTAACCTTTGTCTGCGGCAGCTACAGGGCTACAGTAACGGCATCTGGTCAGTCGCGTTCAACAGACAAGGGACTCTTTTAGCGAGCGGTAATCAGGATCGAGATCTGAGGCTGTGGTCCGTTCAAACAGGTGAGCTACTCAGCACGCTAAGAGGTCACAAGAGCTGGATTTGGTCAGTCAGCTTTAGCCCTACGCGGCCTACGGTCGCTAGCAGTAGCGAAGACCAAACGATTCGGATCTGGGACATTCAATCTCAGCAGCAAAAGTACGTTCTTACAGGTCACGGAGATGCGGTTTTAAGCCTACTTCATGCACCAGATGGCAGTCTTTGGAGCGGTAGCTTGGACGGCACTCTGAAGCAATGGTCAGAAGAGGGCATCTGCCTACAAACACTCAATAGTCACGACGGCGGTGTCTGGACTGTGGCCCTTAGTTTAGATGGGCAGCTATTGCTGAGCGGCAGTCAAGATCAAACTATCAAACTTTGGAATCCGGTGAGCGGTAGCGTTATTGATACCCTCAATGGCCATCAAAGCTGGATTCGCTCGGTGGCGATGAGCCCCGATTGTAAAACGCTGCTGAGCGGCGGTGCAGATGGCATACTCAAAATTTGGCAACGCGATCGCAACGGAAAGTACCGCTGCCAACAAACCTACGCTGCACATGGAGGCCCTATTCTGTCAATCGCTATCCACAAAAACGGACGCCAGGCAACAACTAGCAGCACCGATAGCACTATCAAACTTTGGGAGTTGAAGACAGGCATTTGCCAAGAAATTCAGCAAGCGCACAATCGCTGGATAAAATCTCTTACCTACAGTCCAGATGGCTCAACGCTAGCAAGCTGCAGTCAGGACGCAACGATCAAGCTTTGGCAAGTAGCCTCTTCTCCCCCTTGGCTGATGTTGACTCAGACTCTACGGATGCCCAGACCTTATGAGGCGTTAAACGTTGACTGCGCAAGCGGACTGAGCATCGCACAAAGGTCTGCGCTGAAGCAACTCGGTGCAATAGAAAACGGGATGATTCATCCAAGGGTGACACTTTAGGCCGTTCAGATTGTCTCAATGCGTATCATCATCCCACCGCACTGTGCGATAAGCCTACGGCATGGCAGCGCTTACTACTTCCTATGGGCCAACCCTATCCTCTTTCACCGACTTCCTTACCTTGAACCGATGTTAAAGTAGCTCTACGCTACGTCCTAGAACTTAGAGCCTTTGATGCATATAGAGCTGTGCTTAGCACTCGACTAACTTACTCAGGAAATATTCGTTGCATAATTATCGCTCGAATTTTCTGTAAGTTGACTGGCTTAGTTAAATGTTCATCAAATCCAGCTGCTGTAGCTCTTGCCTTATCATCTAGCTGTCCGTAACCACTGATAGCAATTAAAAAGGTATCGCGGAATATCGACTCCGAGCGAAGAGTTTGAGCAACAGCATAGCCATCCATCTCCGCTGTCAATCCAATGTCGCTAATAACTACGTCAGGTTTGAGCTGCCGTGCCAAGGCTATTCCTTGTTTACCGTTATCTGCTAGATCTACAATAAACCCTGCATTGTTGAGGTACATCTGGAGAAGGACAGCAGAATCTTCGCAATCTTCGATCACTAAAACCCGCTTAGATTTTTCAGCTATAGACGGATGCTGCGATTGACCCTCAGTCAGTTTAGTAGCTGATGTAGCAGAGGATTCAGGCTTTGAAGGCAAAGCTGGTTCGGCTATCTCTGTTTTCAAACGAGGTAGTGTTATCGTCACAACTGTTCCTTGATCTATCCCTGGACTATCTACCTCTATCTGTCCTTCATGTAGTTCAATAATCCCCTTCGCTAGAGGTAAGCCTAGCCCTAGACCTCCACTACGAGACAAGCTACGGTTCTCTTGACTGAACGCTACAAAAATGCGAGAAAACGCTTCTTTAGACATACCAATACCTGCATCGGTGATTCGGACTGTAGCGAACTCCGTGTTTAGCGTCGTAGAGATTTTAACAGTGCTGCCAGGATGAGAAAATTTGATTGCGTTTAATAGGACATTGGAAAATGCTTGGAGCAACCGGACAGAATCTCCGTTGATCCAAACAGATGATTCATAGAGTGTGGTATTGAAAGAGATTTCTTTTTGTGCCGCTGCGTTCTGTGCATCAGTAACTACATCGCGTAATAGCTGAGATAGATCTAATGGCTCTTGATGTAACTGGATCTTTTTGTAGGCAATGCGCGAAGCATCTAACAGGTCGTTTACTAAGCGAGTAAGTTGATTCAGTTGACGTGTAGAAATTGCTAGCATTCGCTGCATCCGCTCTTTTCGCGTTTGCTCCTCTAAGAGCGATGCTTTCATCTGTGTACTTATCTGTGTGCTTATCAGCTCTATACTGCCACTCAGTGCATTTAGAGGATTTCGTAGTTCATGGCCTAAGGCAGCTAAAAAGTCATCCTTACGACGATCGGCTTCCTTCAAAGCTTCTTCGTTCTGTTTGCGCTCGGTGATGTCATAGTTGACACCAATCATCTTGATGGCATTTCCCTGCGTATCACAAATGACTCTGGCCTTCGCAGCTAGCCATCGCAGTGGGCTACCTTCGCAGCTGATACGAAACTCCGTGTCAAATTCTGTTTTCTGCTCAATAGCAGCCGCTACTTTCTGTTGAACTAAAGGAATATCTTCTGAATAGATCTGGTGATAGTAAAGCTCTAAGCTAGGGTCGTTAGCCTCGTTAGGTTTTAACCCTAGTAGGCCATACTCTATATCATTCCAAGCTGATCCGCCTGTAACAATATCTATCTCCCAAATGCCGATGTTACCAGCGGTTGTTGCTAAATCTAGTCTTTCTCTACTCTTTTCTAAAGCTGAGGTTGTAGCTTCTCTTTGTAAGGTTGCAGCCAAAGCATTGGCTAGCGCCTGTAGAAAAGACACATCTTCTGGTGTAAACGGGTTCCTGCTTGCTCTATAGCTAGCTAGTACACCATATATTTCATCCGCTGGCCCATACAGAATTGCACTAATTCCGCTGACTAGATTCAGTTTCCTTAGCAGCGGCGAATAGCTAAAACGATTCTCTTGGGAAAAATCTTCAACAGTGACAGGTTGTTGAACGCTTAGGGTATAGCCTAAATGGGAGTCAGTAACGCTGATCGTAACTTGCTCTTGAGAGTATAGCGGCCAGCCACTACCACTTTTTAACGCCAGGATTTCGGGGCTCTCAGATTGATAGGCAAACAGGCCACAGGTGTCCGATTCAAGGGTCTGACAGACGATTTCGGTAGCGCGATCGCAAACGGATGCCGCACTATGGTCCTGTAGTGCATAGGTCCCTAATTCAGCAATAACACTCTGTCTTTGAGCCCACCGTTCCGCACGGTTTCTGGCTTGGTGCAGGCCTGTCACGTCGATAAATGTGAGTACCGTTCCATTAATTACATTTTCGAGTGTACGGTAGGGCATAATCCGCATCTTGTAGTAGATCCCCTTACCTCTATCGTAAACTTCCCTTTCTATAGGGATAAGTGATCGCAGCACTTCTCGAACATCTGTTGCAATGCTGACGCCTTCTAAAGATAAAGAAATATCGGTAACAGGCCTACCCACATCTGTTCCAATCAGATTAAACAGATCTACCGCAGCTGGTGTAAACCGCTTGATTCTCAACCGCTCATCTAAGAAAACCGTCGCAATTCGTGTACTTTCAAATAGATTTTGAATATCACTGTTAGCCGTATCGAGTTCTTCAACTTTATTGCGGAGCTCTGTATTGACTGTCTCGAGCTCTTCGTTGATTGATTGCATCTCTTCTTTGGAGGTTTGCAATTCTTCATTAGAAGACTGCAATTCCTCATTCATAGAAAGCAGCTCTTCATTAGCCGATTTCAGCTCTTCGTTGGAAGTCTCAATCCCTTCAACGGTTTGTCTCAAGTCCTCTTTGGTAACACGCAGCTCATCTTCTAGCTGTTTGATAATTGGTGCTTCTGCCTTTGGCTGACGATCGCTGGCCCTAGCAGTTTCATAGGTAGTGGGTTTTCCTACATCTTGAAAGATTACCAACAGTAGGCGACTAGCCTCCGCTGATTCTTCAAACGATTCTTTAACAGGACGGATAATCAAATTAAGAGTAATGATTTGATTTTCACTCTCAATAGAAACTTGCTCACGAACGACCTTGCGCTGCAAATCTCTTGCCGTCTGAATTGCTGATCTCAAACCTGTTCTTAGACCCAACCTAGCAACATCGAACAAGTTGTTGCTAGGCACACCCTGAGCTGGTTCTAGATACTTACCAGTGCGCCCGAAAAAGTAAACGATCTCATTTTGTTCATTGATAATGACACAGGCCGGCGTGTAGTCTTGTAGCAGTACTTGCTCTATAGACTTTGTAAATCGAGAATGACGACTGGCTGTTGTTTGAGTTCTGGGCGCAGGCAGTTGACGATAGCTACTCAGATCAACTAAAGGAAAGTCAATCTGTGGAGGCGCAATTGCTGTTCTGCGTTGAAAAAGCCGATGAGACTTATTAGCAATCCGGAAGAGTTCACTATAATACGTAGAAAGATTTTCTGAACCGCCTAGAAACAGATAGCCACTTTCTCTAAGCGCGTAGTGAAACAGCGGCATTAACCGCTTCTGTAGCGTAGAGTCGAAATAAATTAAAAGATTGCGGCATGAGATCAGATCGAGGCGAGAAAAGGGCGGATCACTGATTAGGCTATGCTGAGAGAAGATGCACATCTCTCTAAGGGGTTTCGCCACTTGATACAGACCGTCTTGTTTGAGAAAGAACCGCTCTAAGCGCTCTGGCGTGATTTGCTCAGCAATGCTTTCAGGGTAGCGAGCATGACGGGCTTTTTCCAGAGCTTGCTCGTCGATATCAGTAGCAAATATCTGCACTTGCAGCTGCGTACGCTGCCGTTCCATCTCTTCTGCTAATAGAATCGCAATGGAGTAGACTTCTTCTCCGGAAGAGCATCCTGCTACCCAAACGCGAATAGATTTACGGTCTGCGCAATCTTGAACTAACGTAGTAATTGCTGTTTGCTGTAGAACCTCAAAAGCTTCGGGGTCACGGAAGAAGTAAGTTACGCCAATCAGCAAATCTTTGAACAATAGATCAATTTCTTCATTATCTGATTTGAGATAGGCGACATAAGCTTCAACTGAAACCGTCTGCGTGATTTGAATCCGTCGTTGAATTCGACGAATTAAAGTGCCTTGCTTGTAATTGCTAAAATCGTGACCAATACGGCGGCGTACCAATGAGCAAATCTGATTAAGATAGTCAGCCGCTTCAGGCAGCATACCATCTTCACCTAGATTTGCTCGTAGCCCTTCGCGATGACGTGCATACTCAATTAGTTTGTCGGGAATGTCTTTAACTGGCAACACGTAGTCAACTAGCCCAGTGAGCACCGCATTACGCGGCATGCTGTCATACTTCGCACTCTCGCTATCTTGAGCGATCGCCAGCCCACCAAATTCTTTAATTGACTTCATCCCGATCGTGCCGTCGCTGCCCGTACCCGATAAGATCACGCAGACTGCGTTTTCCCTTTGATCTTCAGCTAGAGAACGAAAGAAGATATCAATGGGAGCGCGATGTCCTCTAGCCTGTGTTGGTGTGGAAAGCCGCAGTATGCCGTTGTCAACTGTCAAGGTTGCATTTGGCGGGATCACATAAACTTTATTAGGCTGCAGCCTTACTTCCTCAGTAATTTGAAGCACAGGCATCTGGGTCTCTTTGGCCAGTAGCTCTGATAGAAGACTGTCATGATCGGGTGCTAGGTGCGATATCAGCACGAATGCCATACCGCTATTCTCATCCATACGCTGAAAAAATGCTCGAAAAGCTTCTAAACCGCCAGCGGACGCTCCGATCCCCACCGTCAGGAAAGAATCTATCTTTGGAGTTGCCTCAATTGGGGTGACTGAAGCTGTTTGTGCTGTTATTTCTGTCTCTGCCAGCGTATTTTCGCCCGGTGTACTTGCTGCGCTCTGTATTTCTTCTTCAGCTACACGCTCAGTCTGCTGGTCATTAGCCTGTTGGTCATTAGTCTGCTTGTTATCTGTAAGGTCATCTGTAAGCTGTTGAGTGTGCGCCTGGTTATCGCATTCAGTGGCATTAGGCTCGTGCAAAAGGCTATTCTCTTGAGGTTCTTCGTTATTTGAGCTAGGTGAACCAGTAGAGGGATCAGACGCCATAACCGTAGGTAACTTTGGATGAGAGTAGTAAGTATCTCTAACTATTCTATGCGTCGGATTCCGGTTTGATATGAAATGACCACAAAAAGAGAGCTTTCTTGGATCTGCTTAACCCGGTATAAATGGGGACATCTTTAGATCAATTCCATTCGTTAGAAGTCTAGCTAGAAGAGACATAACTAGAATTGGAAGAGATATGATTCGAAGTCGATGGAATGGACTTAGATGAAGTTGTGCTTTCTACCAGAAGCTGACGAATGACTTGAGCATGAGCCTTCAACGTTTCTGATTGCTCTGCATATAGCTGCGCAGAGAGGTCTCTCTGTTGTTTTGCTTCGTTTTTAGCCATCAACAATGAGAGGTTAGCACGTTCTTCCATCGTACGCATTGCTACCCACAGTGCTTTCTCTAGCACCGAGTCCTGACTAGCCATCAAAGTTCTAGCTGTAAAACTATGACCGACATGGCACCGATAGCGCTTTACTGTTCCTCCCTCCATCTGCCAAAGAGGGCCATTACAGTCAGGGCAGTTCATTGGCACTTGATGGCCGAGAAGATCCTCGCGGCGAATATCACTCACCGTTTGCTCTGCAATCTTGGCCTCCATCACAATGTCTTTGGGAACCTCGTGAGTGTCACTAGCAGCTTGGATAACTAGCTGGGTAATTTTCCCTCCGATCTGGTGAAGCGGTAGCTTATAGTCTACATCCACTTCTGCAAGTGCGTTCATCGGCATATCTGGGAAATCGGCGTCTTGAGGATCTTGAACGATTGCAAATCCTCCGCAGCGCTTTATGGCCGAGAGCCCAGCAGTCCCATCATCTAGATAGCCAGTGAGTACCACCCCGATAGTCTGACCTGGGTAGGCGATCGCTGCTGAACGAAACATCGGGTCGATGGCCGGGCGATGTCGATTTTCTTTTGGGCCTCGGTGCAGTCGTAGGAAGCCCGGCTTTACGAGTAGATGAAAATCAGGCGGCGCTACATATACGTGCCCAGGCAAAATTGGCTCATTATCTTCGGCAGCCTTAGCCTTCAAAGGTCCAGCGTTGTCCAATAAAGTGGGTAGTACGCTTGGAGACTCAGCCAGAATGTGTAAAACGACGATAAAAGCAGCCTGTATGTCGTGAGAGAACTGTGAAAAAAGGTTGCGGAGTGCAGCTACCCCCCCGGCTGATGCTCCAACAACTACAACCCTGTGAGGGAGCATCAGTCGCACCTATCTTGGTAATGTTGGTTCATAACTTCTAATTCACAAATTTGTTTATTATCATTGCTACTAACGAATAAACGCTTTCTTGAAAAAGAATCATCTGCCTTTGGAAGGAAAGCTTAAGAAAAGTTTAATCAAGATATATATAGCTACGTTTTGTATCTGGGAGTATGTAGGTTAGTGACTGTCTATGGTTGTTTCTAATTAAAGGCTCCTAGACTTAATGATGAATTGTAATCTCTTCAGTGTTGCTTCTACTCAGCCTATTGATTTTGGCCGAGATATTTGCGGCGATCTGTTGCAGTCTACAAACCGTGAATGGCTAATTACCAATGGGATTGGTGGCTATGGCTGCGGTACGCTTTCTGGCATGCTGACTCGCTGCTATCATGGGCTACTTGTGGCTGCTCTGGAGCCTCCACTTGGCCGCACGCTGCTCTTTACTAAGCTAGATGAAGTTGTTCAATATTTAGATATTTCTTATCCCTTAAGCTGCGATCGCTGGGCGGGCGGGACCATTACTGGAAACGGCTACCGACATCTAGAGCGCTTTCGTTTAGAAGGTACTATTCCTACCTGGACATATGCTTGCGCCGATGCCCTATTAGAGAAACGTATCTGGATGCAGCTTGGTGAGAACACTACCTACATTCAATACAAACTGCTGCGGGCAACGGCTCCTTTTCAGATTTCAATCAAGGTCATCGTCAACCACCGCAACCATCACCACGTCACGCACAGTCAACAGCAAAACTTTCAACAAGGCTTAGAGGATAATCCTACCCAGAACCCATTACAAAATCAATCTTCAAGTCAACCGCAGAATCATTATTGGAAAATTCTCACCCGCTCTCATCCTAGAGGTTTGAAAGTAGAGGCTACAGGCTGCCCAGTACCTATTTATCTCTTGACAACAAAAGGTCAGCTACAGCCTATTAACCGATGGTATCAGCATTACTTCCTCACTCAAGAGAAATATCGGGGACTTTCTCATATTGAGGATCACTTCCACTGCGCTACTATCCGTACCACGCTCACACCAGGCGAAGTCCTTACTATTGCGGCTAGTACAGAACCCTATCCAAACCTAGATGAAAAGCGAATACTTCTTGATAGACAACAATACGAGCAGAATCTTCTTGATCAGTTTTCTATCTCTCTTTCTGGTTTTCTGAAGTCCGATCAACCAGTTCAAGAAATCTACAGTGACCGCTCTGCCGTAGCAACCACTTCCAACGCTGTACCAGAGACAATTGTTGCTTCAAAAGTGTCAACCTTAGTATCAACTTCTCTTCTCCAACAGTTAGTTCTCGCTGCTGATCAGTTTATTGTTCGACGGACGATAACAGATCTACAAACTCAAGAAACAACAGATGGAAAATCTATCATTGCTGGCTATCCTTGGTTTGGAGACTGGGGCAGAGATACCATGATTGCTTTACCTGGACTCACAGTTGCAACGGGCCGCACGGAAGTTGCTCGTCCTATCCTTCGCACTTTTGCTTATTATCTGAGTCAGGGTATGCTACCCAATGCTTTTCCAGAAGCCAATAGCGAACCTGGATACAATACTGTAGATGCGATCTTCTGGTATTTTGAAGCTATTCGCGCCTATGTCCACGCCACAGAAGACAACGAATTACTCGAAGAGCTTTTCCCGGCATTAGAATCTGTGATTACCTGGCATCTGCGCGGCACTCGATACAACATTCATTTGGATCAAGCAGACGGATTAATCTATGCAGGAGAAGAAGGCTTGCAGCTCACCTGGATGGATGCCAAAGTGGATGACTGGGTGGTTACTCCTCGAATTGGTAAACCAGTTGAAATTAATGCTCTATGGCATAACGCGGTGCTCTGTATGGCTGATTTTTGTGACCGGTTGGGCCGGCCGAATTCAGACTATCTCAATCTTGCTAGATGCTGCGCTGATAGTTTCTCTAAATTTTGGAATGCTTCTGTTGGTTACTGCTATGACGTAATCGATGGTCCTGATGGCAATGATCCTTCTCTTCGTCCTAATCAGCTTTTTGCGGTTTCACTCGCTTACGCACCACCCCTTGATAAACAAAAGCAGAAAAGCATTGTCAATGCCTGTGCTCAGCAGCTAGTGACTTCTTATGGGCTGCGATCGCTAGCTCAATCACACACAAACTACGTGGGTAAATATGGTGGCGATCGCACAAGGCGTGATGGTGCCTATCATCAAGGTACGACTTGGAGCTGGCTGATCGGACCTTTTGTTCAAGCTCACCTCAAAGTATACAAAGATCCAGAACTTTCTCGCAGCTTTCTTATTCCTCTTATGCAGCATATATGCTCGGGGTGCGTTGGTACCTTGGGCGAAATTTTTGATGGAGATGCGCCCTTTTTACCGCGTGGAGCTTATGCACAAGCTTGGTCAGTCGCTGAAGTTCTCAGAGTCTGTCAGTTAATAGAGCAGCAACTGTAAACTCTTGAAATTTTGAAATTAGACCTGCGCTGATATGTCAGTTTCGCATATGACAAAGAAGTATTGCAACTCGCTGATGCTCTTTACTCAGCTTATCGATGGGTAGATCCAGCACTGGCTCTGACTGGCAGAATTATCACAAATTCAGTTCCTTTCCCAGGTGTCGAGTCACAGTGTAAGGAGCCTTGATGCTTTTCTACCACAATCTGATAGCTAATAGACAAACCTAAACCAGTGCCTTTACCAACTGTTTTAGTTGTAAACATAGGGTCGAAAATCTTTTCTTTGATTTTTGGTGGCATCCCCAAGCCGTTGTCTGCGATGCGAATTTCAACCTGCTTACCAGCGTCTAGCACCTTAGTCTTGATCAATATTTTGGGGTCTGTTGAAATTGTAGTAGTCGATACCTTGGCCTCATCTTCCAACTGCTGAGCTAAAGAATCTTCTAATGCGTCAAGTGCATTCGCCAAAATGTTCATAAACACTTGGTTGAGTGGGCCTGCATAACACTTCACTAACGGTAAATCACCATAGTCTTTCACCACTTCAATGGCAGGACGGACTCCATTCGATTTTAGGCGATGCCCTAAAATCAACAGTGTGCTGTCGAGCCCGCTATGTACGTCAATTTCTTTTACCTCTGCCTCATCGAGACGAGAAAATGTACGTAACGATAAGACAATCTCTCGAATACGCTCTGTGCCTATCTGCATCGACGCTAGTAACTTTGGTAAATCGTTGTAGAGAAAGTCCAAGTCGATCTCATCTGCAGCCTTATCAACTTCATCGCCGGGATTAGGACAGTGGGTACGGTAAAGATCGATTAACCGTAATAAGTCCTGGATATATTCTTTTGCATATTCCACGTTACCGTGAATGAAGTTGACTGGATTATTGATTTCATGGGCAACTCCAGCTACTAGCTGTCCTAGGCTGGACATCTTTTCCTGTTGGATCAGATTTGTTTGCGCTTGTTTTAGCCCACTTAATGCTTGTGATAGTTCAGCCGTGCGCTGTTTTACTCGATGTTCTAGCTGCTGAGTCAGTTCTTGTAGTGCTGTCTCAGTTTGCTGACGCATGGTTATTTCCTGCTGAAGCTGATGGTTTTGTTCCTCTAGCTCATCTTCTGCTAGTTCGCGGTTTTCCTGACTAAGGACAAAGAGCCAAACAGTAATCCCTCCTAAAACAAGCAGTACGGAATATACTTCAGTCATCATCCTGCGAACTGGTTCGCTGTTCAACTGAACATTGCTCAAGGTCGATTGATATAAAAACCCACCTATGATAACAGCAATGCTACCGGATAATAAAAGAAACAATATAGTAAAGCGAATAATTCGAATACCAAGCTGAGGAGCAACTTTTCCCTGAAATGCTAGGTTTGCAATTTGCCTAGATAAAATGCGACCTTGCCCTGTAGGCTTACAGCTGTCATGGCAATGAGCATCGAGGCTACAACATAATGAGCAGATTGTCCCATCATAAACGGGACAAAAAGCCATATCAGCTGGCTCATAGGACTGTTCACAGATACAACAACTCAGTAGAGAATCTTCTGGGAATGTATCTAATATCGTATTCGGGCGAGCGATATAGTATCTGCCTTTGGTCAGTATTGCAATGATGGGTGAAAGGGTGAATGCAAGACTTAGTGCAATAAATGGTGAATAGGCCTGAGCGTAGTCTCCAAATACCCCCACAAAAGCAATGATTGAGATAATTGAGGCAATCCCCATTGACCCAAATCCGACTGGGTTGAAATTATAGAGATAGGCTCGCTTGAACTCTATATAGGAAGGGCTAAAACCCAACGGTTTGTTGACGATGAGATCGGCAACGAGTGCTCCAATCCAGGCAAGCGCTATGTTGGAATACAGTGCCAGGACTGATTGAATGGTTTGGAAAACGCCTAACTCCATGAGCAAGAGGGCAATCGCAGTATTAAAAACGAGCCAAACCACTCGTCCTGGATGGCTGTGAGTGATTCGTGAGAAAAAGTTCGACCATGCCAGTGAACCAGCATAGGCATTGGTTACATTGATTTTAATCTGCGAGACAATGACAAAGAAAGTGCTAACAAACAGCACTACTCCAGGGTCAGAAAACATATCAGAGAAACCGGCCATATACATCTGGATCGGTTCCTTCGCCTGAGCGATCGAAGCGCCATGCCGGATAGCTAAAGAAGCGAGGAAAGCCCCTCCAATTTGCTTTGCCATTCCCATCAAAATCCAACCTGGCCCCGCCAAAATCATCGCCATCCACCAGCGTGAACGATTCTCATGAGTTTTATCTGGCAGAAACCGCAGATAGTCTACTTGCTCTCCTATTTGAGCAATAAGAGATAAGGAAACCGTAGCAGCCATCCCAAATAGAAGCGGATGAAAGTTGGCGCCACTAGGCGAAGCGCCCGAAAAAGTTTTCCAGTAGCTAAGCGCGTCTGGTTCCTTCAAATAGACAAACACATAGGGAGAAATCATCAAACTTAGCCAAATAGGTTGCGTCCAAAGCTGCAACTGACTAATTAATGTCACTCCATAAAATACGAGTGGAATAATAATGATTGAGCACAGAACATAGCCGAACGCTAGCGGTAAGTGGAAATATAGTTTCAATGCCTGCGCCATAATGGCAGCTTCTAGCGCAAAAAAGATGAACGTGAATGAGGCATAAATTAGAGATGTAATAGTCGAGCCGATGTAGCCAAACCCTGCCCCTCGCGTTAGCAAGTCCATATCAATATTATATTTTGCGGCGTAGTAGGTAATAGGAACGCCTGTGAGAAAGATAATGATGCCAGAAATGACAATTGCCCAGACAGTATTGCTGAAACCATAACTAATGGCTAAGGCTCCCCCGATCGCCTCTAAAGCCAAAAACGAGATCCCACCTAGCGCGGTACTAGCAACTGAAAATTCTGACCATTTACGAAATGACTTTGGTGCATATCGTAGTGAATAGTCTTCTAGTGTTTCATTCACGACCCAAGTGTTGTAATCGCGTCGTTCTCGTACTACTTTGCGCGCTGTTGTAGCCATCTAGCTTGAACCCAGGGATATTTCTGGCTCTATACGATTCCATATGCTCAGTGGCATTAAATGTTCTCGATGCTTGAGAATCAGGGCATCTTAGACGCTCAAAATCTTCGTGAAGAACACGTACATAGGGAATTCGGTAGGGCCGTACTTCTTTACTTCTATTAATCCCTGTAGCGTAGAAAAATGTATGTATGTATGGATGATTTCTGTTAGCAAACTAAGCAGGTGAGAGAAATTCAGTGAGCACAAGGCGTGATGGTGCCTATCATCAAGGTACGACTTGAAGCTGGCTGATTGGACCTTTTGTTCAAGCTCATCTCAAAGCATATAAAGCTCCCGAGCTTTCTTACAGTTTTCTTCTCCCCCTTATGCAACATTTAGAATCGGAGTGTTTGGGTACCCTAAGTGAAATCTTCGACGGTAATTCTTCGTTTGTGGCACGAAGAGCCTTTTCACAAGCCTGAACAGCCGCTGAAGTTCTCAGAGTCTGGCAATCTATTGAACAGCAGCTATCGTAACCTTGCTATACCCAAGTATCGCTGTTGTGTTGGCAGACAGTTGAAGTTGGGCATGTTCAACTCATGTCTCTGTCTAATTCAGATGCTAATTAGACAATTCAATTTTGTTGATTAATACTCTAACTGCTGGGAGTTTAATAAGAATATGGAATGGTATCTCAAGGTTCTAAAAAAGTATGCCACCTTTGAAGGCAGAGCTAGACGAGCAGGGTACTGGTACTTTTTTCTGTTCAACGTTCTTATTAGCTTCGCAGTTGGGTTCGTAGATGGATTTATCAGCACCATCTTAGGGGTTGAGACGATAGGGCTAGGCGTGATTTACACCATCGGTGTTTTAGTTCCTAGTATTGCAGTAACATGCAGAAGATTGCACGATACGGGTCGCAGTGGTTGGATGCAGTTAATCGCTTTTATTCCGCTAGTTGGCCCCATTATTTTGCTCGTCTTTACAGTGCAAGACAGCAGCTTTGAGCGCAACGAGTATGGACCTAATCCCAAGCGCCCAGCCTCTGTTTAGCAATTTCTCTATTGCATTCGTCCGTATTCGTTGAGTTACTTAGAAGACTTCCGAAGACCACAACCTCTATTTAGAGAAAACAACTCGATCCGTAAATGTCCTAATGCATTAGGACATTTGGCATGTTAGCGATTGTATTACTTCTTGACACCATTACTTCTTAGCACCCTAATCGGAGAAAAACCTTGCCCGAGCCAAATCCACCTTTGCCTGTACCCGGGTCCCAATTTCTAATCGCTGATGCGCTGCTGTGCGAACATTGAGTACTTCTGTTGAAGGTAGCTGTACAGTATATCGATACTCTCTTCCTAGAAATTGACGATCTTGAACTTGCAGATTTCCTCCTTTGTCTGGTTTAATCTGCACATCTTCTTGGGCAATCATCAGCTTTCCTTGCGCCGCTGTTTGCTGTACTATCTTTTCGACCGGTAGGGGACCAATCCACCCTAGCTCTGTCTGACAGCCACCGTTAAGCCACGTTGCCGCTACAAAATTTGCCTGCGTCACAAAGGCTGCGATAAACTTCGAGGCTGGGCGCTGATAAATTCCTTCTGGTGTATCTACTTGTACGAGTCGACCCTGATGCATGACGGCTACTTTGTCTGCGATCGCTAGGGCTTCCTCTTGGTCATGTGTCACAAATATCCCAGATGCGCCTACCCGCTTCAAGATATCGCGCACTTCCTGACGCAAGTACAGCCGTACCTGCACGTCTAGGTTACTGAACGGTTCATCTAGCAGGATTACAGGTGGACGAGGTGCTAACGCTCTAGCTAGCGCTACCCGCTGCTGCTGTCCTCCAGAAAGCTCGTGGGGAAATCGCTTCTCCATCCCAGCAAGCCCCACTAGCTCAATGGCTGCGATCGCCTGCGAACGAATCTCTTTTTTAAGCAGCAAACCTTGCCGCCATAGCTGCTTTAAACCAAACGCTACATTATCCACCACATTGAGATGGGGGAAAAGCGCATAGTCTTGAAACACGATTCCGACATTTCGCCGCTCAGGTGGCAACCGCATTCTCGTTCCGCATACCTGCTGCTGGCCTAATACAATCTCTCCTGCATTAGGATGCTCGAAACCCGCTATTAGCCGCAACAGGGTTGTTTTACCGCAGCCTGATGGCCCTAATAGGCCTAGTAGCTCTCCTTGGTTTAGCTCGAAGCTGGCTTGATTTACCGCTGGAAGTGCTGTTCCTACGAATTGTTTTGTAACCTTAGAGCAAGATAGGACAGGACGAGACATACGCTATTGCACATTAATTTCAATAATGCCTTTTCTAATATACGCGATCTTTGCCCAGAGTAATTCCCAATAAGTTTCATTTAACACCAAGGTCAAACGTCATTGCTACGCTCTTAAGCCAGTGCCCCCTCGCCAGTACCCTCTACAGTGTGGTCTCTGTAGCAAAAGCTGTAGGTACATGTACAGCTTTTGCCACTTAGCTCTTCGCACTATATATTCGCGATAGTGAGAGCCGTATATATTGATGTGCCTATAGAGCTAAGTGGTTAGCAATCGCTAAACGTAACTGCGACTGCTACAAAAAGATCCAGTATTACTCCCAACCTGCTCGATCTACGATCTCGTTTACTTGAGGATTGTTTCGACCATAGGTCACTACGTTAGTCGCATCTACCTTGAAGTCGCCTAGCTCAGACACCACTGGATCAAGTGATACGCCCTCTGCTACTGGATACTCATTATTGCTCTCAGCAAACACCTCTTGCGCTTCAGGGCTGACTAAGAACTCCATAAACGCGATCGCATTTTCAGGATTTGGTGCCCCGGCGACCAGGCCCATACCGCTGATGTTGACGTGAGTGCCGCGATCTGACTGGTTAGGGAAGAACAGCGCCGTTTTAGCCACTGCCTCCTGATCCGCCGCGTCGTCTGATTTGGCTAGCCGTGCCCAATAGTAGTGATTCACAATCGCCACGTCGCACTGTCCTGCCGCTACTGCCTTGATTTGATCAGTATCGCCGCCCTCGGGGTCTCTAGCAAAATTACTGACTAGTCCTTCTGCCCAGGTTTCCGTAGCTTCAGGCCCTATTGATTCCACCATCGAACCGAGCAGTGACTGGTTATAAACATTTTCAGAACTGCGTATGCACACCCGCTCTTCCCACTTTGGATCGGCTAGATCTTCGTAGGTTGATAGCTCCTCTGGCTGCACATTGTCTGTGTTATACACCAGCATTCTGGCCCGAGTGGTCAAGCCGTACCACAGACCACTGGGCTCGCGTAGGTTCTCTGGCACTACACTATTCAAAACTTCAGAGGACACTGGCTGCAGAATTCCCGCCTCTTGTGCCCGCCATAGCCGTCCGGCATCTACTGCAATAAACACATCGGCTGGGCTTTCCTCGCCCTCATTGCTAATTCTTTCAATCAGCTCATCCGGCTTACCTTCTAGCACATTCACCTGAATGCCGGTTTGTTCAGTGAACTCTTCATACAGTTCCTCATCGACGTCGTAGTGCCGAGCAGAGTACAGATTCACAACTTGTTCAGCCTGATCTGAACTGCCCTGGCAGGCAGTAATGCCTAGACCGACCAAAAGCGTGATTCCACACAGGTAGCGTCTACTTATCTTCATTCTATACTCTTCGCTTGTTGACAATTACTATTAACTAGTAAAAAAGTTAAGGGCTAATTATGCAACCCTTTCTTGATTACTTTATTGTTAGGAACAGTTGTCATTTTGGGGAAACGGTCAAAACCAGTCTGATCATTTGCTGTAGAATTGGTTGGATTTATTAAGTTTGGTCCCCATGCCCCGTCGAAACGACCTCAAAAAGATAATGCTCATTGGTTCTGGCCCGATTGTGATTGGCCAGGCCTGTGAGTTTGACTACTCTGGAACTCAAGCCTGTAAGGCGCTGCGAGAAGAAGGGTATGAGGTTGTGCTGGTCAACTCTAATCCAGCAACGATCATGACTGATCCTGATATCGCTGATCGCACTTACATAGAACCCCTGACAGCTGACTTATTAGAACAGGTGATTGTTCGAGAACGGCCAGACGCGTTGCTGCCTACGATGGGCGGTCAAACCGCGCTAAACCTTGCGGTAGAACTGGCTAAGTGTGGCGTCTTAGACAAATACGGTGTCGAGCTAATTGGGGCAAAGCTAGAAGCCATCGAAAAAGCCGAAGATCGCAAATTGTTTAAAGAGGCCATGCTTAAAATTGGCGTTGGCGTCTGTCCCTCTGGGCTCGCTGAGACAATGGATGAGTCTTGGGAAATTAACCAGCAAATTGGCTCATATCCACTCATTATTCGTCCGGCCTTTACGATGGGCGGCAGCGGCGGTGGGATTGCCTACAACAAAGAAGAGTTTGAAACAATCTGTCGCTCAGGGCTAGAAGCGAGTCCGGTTTCTCAGATCTTAATCGAGCAGTCTTTATTGGGATGGAAAGAATATGAGCTAGAAGTGATGCGTGATCTAGCCGATAACGTTGTGATTATCTGCTCTATTGAGAATATTGATCCCATGGGTGTTCATACTGGCGACTCGATCACGGTTGCCCCTGCCCAGACCCTAACGGACAAAGAATATCAGCGCCTGCGCGATGCCTCGATCAAAATTATCCGTGAGATTGGCGTAGAAACAGGTGGCTCGAACATTCAGTTTTCGGTCAATCCAGATACTGGTGATGTCATCGTTATTGAGATGAATCCTCGGGTTTCTCGGAGTTCGGCCTTAGCGTCTAAAGCCACTGGATTCCCGATTGCCAAATTTGCGGCTAAGCTCGCGGTCGGCTATCGCCTAAATGAAATCTCTAATGACATCACCAAAAAGACACCCGCTAGCTTTGAGCCTACGATTGACTATGTGGTCACTAAAGTTCCTCGGTTCGCTTTTGAGAAATTCCCAGGTTCGTCTTCAACATTGACTACACAGATGAAATCTGTTGGCGAGGCGATGGCGATTGGTCGAACGTTTACAGAATCTTTTCAAAAGGCACTGCGATCGCTAGAAACAGGTCGAGCTGGCTGGGGGTGCGATCGCTCTGAGAAGCTACCGACGCTTTCCCAGGTTCGCAGCGACTTACGCCGTCCTCATCCAGAGCGGATCTTTGCTGTTCATCATGCGATGAAGTTAGGGCTATCGGTCGAGGAAATCTACGAACTTACTGCTATTGATCCCTGGTTTTTAGACAAGTTTGCGAGCTTGATCACGATCGAAAAGTTCCTTAGGCAGACGCCTTTGCCTGATATTAATAAGTCGCAACTGCTAGCTATTAAGCAAGAAGGCTTTAGCGATAGACAAATCGCCTTTGCCACGCGATCTCATGAAGACACCGTCCGTGAGTATCGCAAGTCGCTTGACGTTGTTCCTGTCTATAAGATGGTCGATACTTGCGCTGCTGAGTTCGAATCTACTACACCCTATTACTACTCGACTTACGAAGAAGAGAGTGAAGTTCTTCCTTCTGATCGCCGCAAGGTGATGATCTTGGGAGGGGGGCCTAATCGGATTGGTCAGGGCATCGAGTTTGACTACTGTTGCTGCCATGCTTCTTTTGCGTTGCAGGCTGATGACTATGAGACGATTATGGTCAACTCTAACCCGGAGACAGTCTCGACCGACTACGACACCAGCGATCGCCTCTACTTTGAGCCCTTGACCAAAGAAGATGTGCTCAACATTGTTGAAGCGGAAAATCCTGACGGTGTGATTATCCAGTTCGGCGGTCAAACCCCCCTCAAGCTTGCTGTTCCCTTGCAAGACTACTTAGACAGTGGTGCCTCTGAAGAGATCAAAACCAAAATTTGGGGGACCTCTCCTGATTCGATTGACGCGGCTGAAGACCGCGAACGTTTTGAGCAAATGTTGCGCGAGCTTGATATTCGTCAGCCGCCTAATGGGCTTGCTCGCAGCAATGAAGAAGCTCTCAAAGTGGCCCGAGAGATTGACTATCCTGTTGTCGTTCGTCCTAGCTACGTGCTAGGCGGTCGCGCGATGGAAATTGTCTATTCTGACGAAGATCTTGTTCGCTACATGACGACTGCTGTGCAGGTAGAGCCCGACCATCCCATTTTGATCGATAAGTTTCTAGAAAATGCGATTGAGGTGGATGTCGATGCGATCGCAGATCGCACTGGCACGGCTGTCATTGGCGGCATTATGGAGCATATTGAGCAAGCGGGTATTCACTCTGGTGACTCCGCCTGCACTCTACCTACCGTTAGTCTTTCTGAGGCGGCCCTTGCCACTATCCGCGACTGGACCTTCAAACTTGCAAAGCGTCTTAATGTTATTGGTCTGATGAACATCCAATACGCTATTCGAGGCGAACAGGTTTATATCATTGAGGCTAACCCTCGCGCCTCGCGCACGGTTCCTTTCGTTTCTAAAGCCACAGGCGCACGCCTCGCTCAGCTTGCCGTTCGGGTCATGTCTGGTAAAACCCTTACTGACCTTGGCCTGACCGAAGAGATTATTCCGGCTTACCTGTCTGTTAAAGAAGCCGTTCTTCCCTTCAATAAATTCACGGGCACCGATACATTACTAGGCCCAGAGATGCGCTCTACAGGGGAAGTTATGGGCATTGATACCAGCTTTGGCCAAGCCTATGCTAAGGCGGAGCTAGCCGCCGGTCAAATCCTGCCTCAGTCAGGTACCGTCTTTATCTCTGTCAATGACAGGGACAAAGCAGCAGTGATCCCTATCGCCAAAGAGTTTGTCGAAGCAGGGTTTGGTATTGTTGCCACCAGCGGCACCCACCGCACTATCAGCGAAGCCGGTGTTGACGTTGAGTCCATCCTCAAGATCCATGAGGGTCGCCCTCACGTAGGCGACGCTATCAAAAACCAAACCATCCAGCTAATTGTCAATTCTCCGGTTGGAGAAGCCGCGCAAGAAGACGATCGTATCTTGCGCCGCACCGCTCTTGACTATAAGATTCCAACCGTTACTACTCTCGCTGGTGCCAAAGCCACTCTTGCTGCAATCCGATCTCTAAAAGAGAATCAGCTAACTGTCAAAGCACTACAAGATCATTTGGCCTGAGCGTTTCTCTGATAGCTATACCAGAATGCACTTAAGTCTAGAAGTATCAACATATTATCTGCGAGACTATTTGATGCAATCTTGTCAGTGGAAACTGTCAGAACTAAGTATACAAAATGGGCATAACCTTCTGTTAGCCTAGGAAGGAAGTTTCCGCTCGGTTTCCGCTCGCTGCTCGTGACCTGTTCCTACTGTCAGTGGTTCCACGTTTTGCCGCTGCGCTAAGCTATCAGGACTTGACTGAGTTCTTTCTGCTGCGAGGCTTCCAGTTCACCCACGAAACCGTGAAAGATTGGGAAGAACGGTTCTCTCAGTTTACAGAGCAGATACGGATGAAGCGAAAAGGCAAGGAAGTCGAGCATGAGGTGCTCTAACCTGGCTGCCCAATCCTAATAATTTCGACTTTAGAACCACCAAACACATTCAGTAGTTAAAGACGAGTGCCTTCACCGATTAAAAAGATAGGTGTTTAGTAACCATGAAAAGAGGCCAACATGAAATCTAAACAATTCTCAGGTGCACCTTGTCAGAAAATATAAACTAAATGATAAATTTGTCAATTAGGATGGGTCTGAAACCCAATCTTGTATTTGTGAATATTAACTTTCAAAGTCAAAATAAAAGTCAACGCTTAAAGCTAGGCGTAGTAGCTAACGAATTTTTTGACCGGAAATTAGGGCGAATGGGAGGCTTTGGTTGGGCTACTCAGCAAGTGGCTAAATGCTTTAACGAAAGCCCTGACTTGGGCGTAGATCTTGTGTTCATCTCAGGTGAAAGAGTTGCATTACAAGCAAAGGATAAGTCCCTCGTTCACGGCACAAAACTAATATCGACCTCTCGGAACACAATCCATTTTGTAAGGCAGCTATGGGCAGAAAAGATTGACATTCTTTTATCCATTGATTATCGCCCTAATTATTTTCCTATTTTTTCTGCTTTACCCCGCACTCCGATCATAATTTGGGTGAGAGATCCGCGTCCACCTGAAGATATGAAAAAGATACAGACGGTGCGTATCCCGGGAAATTCTGAGCTACCTCAAGGATTGACTACTCCAGATTGTACTTCCCTAAGCAGAGTGGCTAAGATGTCGAAAATATCCAGGCGACCTATTTTGTTTGGTACGCCCGCTACTTTCTTGCGGCAGAAAGTTTCAGGCACTTACGGCTTAGCCCCATCTGAAGTCAAGCTACTGCCGAATATTATTGACCTTGATCCTGGCCAAATAAGTAAAAGCGAAAAACCTAGTGTGGTCTTCTTAGCAAGATTAGATCCGTACAAACGTCCTTGGTTGTTCCTTGAACTTGCGCATCATTTTCCAGAAGTCGATTTTATCTTCCTAGGGCAGCCTCACTTTATGGGGAAAGGTGCTTGGGAGCCACAGAACTTACCCAAAAATATTTTCTTAAAGGGACATGTTCAAGGTGCAGAAAAAATCGAAATTCTATCTTCTGCATGGGTTTTGATAAATACATCTATTCATGAAGGGTTAGCTGTCAGTTTTCAGGAAGCACTTCGATGCGAAACTCCTCTACTCAGTTGTGTCAATCCCGAAGAAGTTGTTTCTCGCTTTGGTATCTATGTAGGTCGTTATGACGGTGATGGGTTAGCAGGGCTCCCAAACTTTATCAACGACCTGAAAAAGCTTCTGGACAATCATGAGCTACGCACTCGTTTAGGCAAAGAGGGTCGAGAATGGGTTGAGAAAACGCATACTAAAGACAAGTTTTTGGAAACCTTTAGAGAGTGCTGTAAAGAGGCAAAAGTTCTTTAACATATCAGACGAACTCGCACTGCATACACTTCCCAACAGGTCTAGTAGGAGGGATAAAGGGTAACTCTACCAAATTTTCTAATAATAGGAGCAGTAAAAAGCGGAACAACAGCTCTTGATCGCTGTCTTAGAGCACATCCGCAAATTTATATGAGCCCGATTAAAGAACTAATCTTTTTACCCTTGAAGAAGAAAGTTTCAGCAAATTCAAAGGTGACTTTAGATCTATAGAAAGTATGCCTAATCTAATCAATAGTCTTGAAGATCATGACAGGTTTGTTGAACAGGTTTCGACCGAAATAGCTAACGGCGAAAACTCTTCGCTATCTCTTCTACATTTAAGTGCTGCGTCTAAAAACATAAAGCACCACATTCCTGATGCAAAGCTAATTGCGGTTTTACAAAATCACGTGGAAAGAGGCTATTCGGATTTTCTGTTCAGTACTGATAGGAATAGTGAACCTATTTATGATTTTGTTGAAGCAATCGAAACAGAAAGCAAAAGAATTCAGAAGAACTACTGGTTCAGGTGGCATTATCAGCAGCAAGGTTTCTACTTTAGACAAATCAAGCGGCATTTTGATTTGTTTCTAGTGACGCAAGTTCGAGTTTGCTTATATGCGGAGTCAAAGAAAAATACGTCGAAAGTTTTACGAGATATTTTTCAGTTTTTCCAAGTTGACGATTCTTTCATCTCAAACTCTCCTTAACAATACAACGTCACTCATGTCTCATGGTGCAAGCTTTTGAAACGGCTACTACCTCAGAAAAACTTAATCAACTCAACACCTGCAAAATTACTTATAGCTTCATTATGAGAGTCTATTAAGGAACGACTGGTTGCCCTAAATTACAAATCTGTGCCCTCTTAACGCCATTGCTCTACTTGCAGTTACTTCAAGAATATAGGGAAGATATCCTGCTGCTGGAAACCCCAACTCTTAAGAATTTGTCTCACTGGTTAACACCCTAGAGGTTTTATTAGGTTGAGTTTATATTTAAGACAATTTGATAGTCAAAATGATATTAGAGACTAGAGCCTCGCTGACCACTTCTGCAACTTAAATCACTATGGGGAGAACATGTTCTATGGATGCGCCGCCTGTTTTTATTGTTGGCTGTGAGCGATCGGGCAATACTTTGCTAAGGTTGATGCTAAATCGAAGCCCCTCAATTCACATTCCCTCAGAAACATACTTTTTGAGCCGACTTGTAGATCGCCAAGAAGTGTACGGAGATTTTGGCCTTGCCCATCAACGATGGTTTTTTATCCGAGATTTACAAACAAATAAGGCGACCTCGACAACGTTCACTTTCCCGGTTTTCAAGCTGTCTATAGACGAAGCGGAAGATGTTTTACTAAGAGCAGCGCCAACAAATTACTCTGGTGCCGCTTTTGCTCTGTTTGAGGCGGCCGCTCGAAAGCAAGGAAAGAAGCGATGGGGTGATAAAACACCACGTCATATTTTTGACATTCAATGGCTTGCCGAAATATTCCCCACAGCTCAGTTTATTCACGTCATTAGAGATGGCAGAGATGTAGCGAGTAGCTTGCTAAAAGCCGGTTGGGTTGGTAACTTTACCGAAGCAGCTTGCTATTGGCAAAAAAAGGTTAGGGCGGGCAGAAAAGCCGGAAGAGCGCTGGAGAAACACAGGTATTACGAGGTAAAATACGAACAGCTCGTGAGCGATCCAGAGAGGATACTAAAGCATATTTGCAAATGGCTAAGTCTCACATACATTCCTGAGATGCTAGATCCGAGTGCAACTTCCGTGAACTATATCTCCGGAGACTGGCATCTGCACGGAATGGTTGCCAAGCCTGTTGATGCCTCTCGTATTTATGCATGGAAAGCGACTCTTTCCATGCACCAGCTCGCTGATTTTGAAGCTATTACAAGAGAATTATTAAACGAACTAAATTATGAAGTTACAGGCGCTAAAATTCCTTTTTGGCGAGCCTCTGTGAGAGAAGGAATAAAAAAAATGAGGATACTCGAAGCCGAGTCATATAAAGTTCTACAAAAACTAGAGATTTACTAACATACTTGAATCTGAAATTTCGCTGTCAATATCGTTAAGGCGGGGAAAGCTGTATATAACAACTCAACAAATCACTTGCTTTCTTTTCTTTGGCTCTAATATTTGTTTAAGTATTTAGAATGAATATAAAAGAACCGTTAATTTCTGTTGTTATTACTACCTATAATCAACTACACTTCCTTAGAAAAGCTGTTAATAGCGTTAAAATACAAATGTTTAAAGATTGGGAACGGCTTTGTTGCATGACTCAGGAACAAGAGAAGGCTTCTTTCGTGCAGTCGTTCGATTAGTCCTCAACCCAAACAGTGTTAGGTTTGACCACCTGAATTATCTGATTCAAGACAGCACACTGTAGCAGTGTCCCGAATGCCTAGTTATCGAGTTTTCTAGAGCGGACTCTACCATCAGACGCTCCTTTATGTCGAAACATCGTTGTTTTAGCTAGCGAACGACGATGATAGCCCACCAACTTCTTCCAGTACTTACGCTCGTGCTTTAGTATCACTACCCTCAATCAGGCCTTTGAGGACAGCGCCGTCAATAAACATCATTCGTGGTCACTACGGCACTAAGGATCTAGCCTGTTGCTTCGTCTATGCCGAGGTGTAGCTTGCGCCAAGTCCGACGCTTGCTGATCTCATGCTGACGTGTCTTCCACTCACTATTAAATGACAGTGGAGTAGTCGGCAACCTAATCACGCAATAATGCTGACCGCTGTGAGAGTAATATTAGACACCTTTACGAGTTGTTTCCTAAGGGAATTCACTGATGCTCTAGCGACAAGTTGTTAGGAGTTCGTCCTTTCTAAACGCTATCTTTGCAAACCTGTAAACAAAACTATAGAAGTGAAGGCGAAAAGTAGGCAGCCAAGTCTTGAATGATAGATTTAATACATTGAAACCGAGAATACATTTATGCCTATTGATCTAAGTTAATAGAACAACCATGTTATTCGATCCAGCTTCAAACCCATCTGACCTAGACGGCAGCAACGGCTTCGTAGTCAACGGCAGCAATGCCGTTGACTACTCCGGCCGTTCGGTGAGCGGCGCGGAAGACATCAACGGCGATGGCATCATTGAAATGCCTAAGCGAACCATTCTGATATATCGCGACCAGTTACTGCCTTATTCAGAGACATTTATTCCAGCTCAGGCCGAGAACTACACTCGGTATCAGAGTTTTTATGCAGGCAGTTCGCGCTTGTCTAATATAGATACAATGTTGCCAGTAGAGCGATGTATTACTCTCGAACAGGAAAAAGGGCTGAAAAAATTTTGGAAAGGAGCTTACTGGTTTTTTAATTTTCCTCGTCCGAGCTGGGTAGAACACTTGAAGGACATCGAACCTTGTTTAATCCACGCTCATTTTGGTTTAGATGGTGTAATGGCAATGCCCCTAGCTAAACGACTTCGGGTTCCTTTGTTTGTGACTTTCCACGCGCATTATGCTACCAAGCAACCCGATGCCGATTTCAACCCCAGAGAACCTCTTTATAAGCAGCTTTATTTTAGCGATCCTATTCAATACACCTGGCATTTATATCTCCGTAAGCGGGCGCAATTGTTTGAATCTTCTAATTGCATAATCGCAATATCAAACTACATTCGCCAACGGCTCATTGAACAGGGATGTCCAGAAGAAAAAGTCAATGTTCATTATATTGGTGTGGATCTACAGCAATTCAATGCTGAAATTACTCGCGAAATTAAAGCTTCTAATACCCAGTTAGTTAATCATCAAACCACCATCTTATTTGTAGGGCGATTGGTGGAAAAGAAAGGATGTGAATACTTACTGAGATCAATGGCTCATGTACAGCAACTTATGCCGTATGTGAAATTGATCGTCATAGGGGACGGCGTATTGAGACAGCCCCTAGAAAACATGGCTTCTAAAACTCTTCGACACTGCCAATTTCTAGGACTGCAGTCTACAGAAATGGTCAAGAAATGGATGGCTCTATCAAGCGTTCTAGTGGTTCCAAGCGTTACTACTGAAACAGGAGAAACAGAGGGCTTGCCTATGGTTATTTTGGAAGCGATGGCGATGGGCTTGCCTGTAGTGGCTTCTTTTCATGCAGGTATTCCCGAGGCTATTTCTCATGGAGAGAATGGCTTTTTAGTACCAGAACGAAGTATTTCTGACTTGAGTCAGGCGATTCTTGATCTCTTGCGATACCCAAACATCAAGGAGCATTTTGCAAACAAAGGAATCGAAACCATTCAGGCCAATTATGATTTGCAGACGAATACTAAACACTTGGAAATGCTATACGACACGGCAGTAAACCAGTATCAGAGCAGTTATAAGTAATTATTGGTTAAACTCTGTGACGGGCTAAAGCCCAGGCTAAACTTTCATGGCGACTTACTCTAGTAAACAGCTATGCCACCATGTAGGATACGGCTTATCGGTAGTCCTAAACAAGTAAGGACGCATTGTAGTGATGGATGAAGTGCCAGATAGCACCAACGTGATTCTTCAACCTCTCAGAAAACGATAGGGACTTCCTCATCAGCCTCGAAACCCTCTGGCTAAGACTCTTAAAGTTTACTAGCATATTCGAGCCAATTTGTTGTATACCTCCCAAATTGTCTTTCTAGTTTATTGATTTGGTCGAAATACATTTTAGCTAGGTACATAGCAAGATGATGAGGTATTTCTCCATCGTATCTTTGTTGTCGGGAATTCACTTTATCCCTGATAATGCTATTAGAACAGTCAGGCAGTATTCTAATATCTAGAAAGTTACATATACGACTAATTAAAACATCCGGAGCTTCACTAATTTCCTCAAAAAAACAGATTAAGAACTGCTTGTCAGGATAATGAAATTTCCAGTTCTCAAGTGTGCGTAAATAGTTACCTCTTAAACGCGATCCTCGGCTTTCAAACTCAACAATGAATTCTTCATCTGAAATATCATTTAATTTTTCTGACTGAGTCTTTCTGATATCTTTCAGAGCATGAGACCAAGCTCTTTGAATGGGATTTCGCATCAAAAAGATTATTTTTAAGTCTGGGATGGTTTGGTGAATATAACCAACCGATTCTTTCTCCAGTGTAGAATATGATGGTGTTATTTCTCCTGCCAGCTTTTGGTGACCCAATTCGAAAGCAGATGAGTATAGTACATCAGAGTTATAAGTTAGATATTCAGTTGTGTATTGAAAAGTTTTAATTAAATTTAGCTGAAGAACACTTTCTCGGACTTTCTCTTTGAATATCTTGTCTCGCCAACCATTCGCCGACTTTAGCCAGCTAGGTCTTGTATCTTGTAACAAGAACAACCTTTGAAGAAGACTCTTTGAGAGAGTACTTTCTCTAGCATCAAAGTAATGTAGTTCTTTTTGAAAGGGAGGAAAATATAGATCGGGATGCTTCTTTAAATTCTCATACAACCATGTTGAGCCTGATCTTTGCGTTCCTATACCTAGAAAATTTGGTAACATTATAAATTTTTCCTGAGAGGGTGACACAACAGACCAACCGCTGACGTAGCGTGTAGTTGGTCGTATGAAGAGAAGAAAAGATAGGCTGGTTTTGCGAACACACCCTATCGACTTCATGATATCTCAAGACTATCAAGTGCCCCTCAAGACTCATCTGAGCGCTCGTGCCTATTTGTTGCTATCGCTACTGGTCACCGTCGTTCAAACCTGCCGAGATATGCGATTGGAGAGCCTTGCCGAAGCGCTACCATTGCCTATCTTATTCGAGTCACGGCGAAAAAAGTCCAACGGTTCCTCACACTCGGTGCCTTCAGTCTGAACCATCTATGGCAAGGCGTGCTATCGGTGTTTCTCGCTGAACAGGTAGGCAGCCAGGAGACCACAGTTTATGTTGCCATCGACCGGACGACCTGGCGCGAGGTGAACCTGCTGATGGTGAGCGTCATCTGGAAAGGGCGAGCCATTCCCCCTGATTGGCTGACAAAAGTTTAGTCAGGGAGAAACTTGACAGTGGTCACCATGAAATTAAGGCGACCGGCCTTTCTATTGTGTTCTTTCCTAGAAGCCATGGCGGGTTCAAGGTCAATGTGAGAGGTCAAACAAACCTGTTTAATCAACTTCCAACCGTTGAGCAGAGCCGCCTTAGCTCACTCCAATCCGATGCGGAAATAGCTGTTGCCCCTAGCCCAATGGGTATCAATCCACCGTCTACGACCTGATTGCACCACGTCTACCCCTTGAGCAGTAACGTAGAGGGTGGCCACTGCGAGTACGAACCATAGCCGAGAGAGGTCAATGACGCAGCGAATCTCAGAGCGTTGTAGATTCCAGCCACTGGACTGGTCGTCTAAAAATCCTTCTTCAATATCAAAGCGCAGTCCATATTCTACAAAGGTTTGCGGGCTAGTTGGCTGGTCACTGACCACCGCCCAAAACTCACCATTGATGTTGTTGCGCCCGATGATGACATGCACTGGGCCGTATTTTTCCTGACGATGCAATCTGATGTGGTGAAAACCAAGTGCTTTGCCCCGCTCTAAGTGGAATGATTTGGGTTGACACCAACCGGAACCCGGTCGCCAAAGCCAGGTGTCACTTTTGATGCGGATTCGGTAATGCCAGCCGAGTTGTTGCATAAGCTTCATTGCACGGGTATGTACAAAGCCGCGGTCAGCCAACAGAATTACGGTTGCTTTTGAAGGCAGGTATTGAGCGGACTGCTTGAGTAGTTCTTCATATGCTTCAAACGCAACAGAGGCACTGTTGTGTTCTAGAACTCGCCAAGCCAGAGGAATAGAGCGGCCTCTATACACCACGGCTAGCCGGATTAAGCAGTACTGCTTCCAAAACAATGATGTATCTAAACAAAGATAAAGACTTTCCGCTTCCCAAGTCGATAAGGCTGCTTGAATCAGCGGTTTATACAATCGGTGAATGTTGATGCGGCTATTGCCCAGCCAGCGCCGCACCCGTCTTTGTTTACTTTGGGCATAGAAACCGCGACAGGGCAAATAGGTTGCCCATTTACTCAGGCTAACGCTGCCGGTTTGGATTAGGGCAAACACCATCCAACAGCAGGTTGTCAGATGGCCTAGATGGACCCAAGGGCAGTCTTGACCCAACCAGTCTTTCAAGGCATCGTAAGGGCGGGAGTTTTTTTCACAGCGTTCCTTTGGTTTTGAGTTGCATCTAAATCTTAGAACGCTGGCTCCCCCTCGCAACCTTTGCGGCTCTAAAGTCCCTGTATAACAAGCGATTCAACCTGGCTATTGCATCTTTTGTCAGCCAATCAGGCCATTCCCCTCTCCTGGCGGTTGATGGAGAATTTAGGAAACTCTGACTACGTGGAACAAACACAGCTGCTGACCAAAGCGCTGCCGATGCTCTCGGCGAATAAAATTGTCGTGCTGGGTGACCGTGAGTTTTGCTCGGTTGACCTGGCCAGATGGCTGGGTGAAAAAGGTCATTACTTCTGTTTACGGCAAAAGCAATCCACTTGGATGAAGGCAGGCGAGACAGACTGGCAAAAACTTACGACTCTAGGGCTGCGACCGGGTACGCAAGGCTTTTACAACGCTCTCACCTTGACCAAAAGTAAGGGCTTCGGTGCGGCTCATCTCGTTGGCAAGTGGAAACGGCGCTATCAAAGTTTCGCGCCCGCAGAACCCTGGTTTATCCTGACCAGTCTCGATACACTCGATGTGGCTATTTGGGCCTACCAGAAGCGCTTCGATATTGAAGAAATGTTCCGCGATTTTAAGCTCGGCGGCTACTCGCTAGAGCGTTGTCGCGCACAGGATAAGCGGTTTCTGTCAATTGTTCTACTCGTTGCCATTGCCTACACCTGCGCCACTAGCCAAGGTCAAACCCTCAAGCAAAAGGCGCTACAAAAGTACATCGCAAGACCTGAGCGCTACGACCAACCCAACAAAAGACACAGTGCTTTTTACATCGGGCTAGCGGCTCATCGATGGGTTCCTTTTTGGCCTCGTTGCCAGCAACAAGTCTTCGAGTTGTTAGTGCTCGACCGCAATAAACTGCCCTATCATTTAAAGGATCTTAAGGCTATGGACGCTGTCCTCTCTGCTTTCTAGACGTTGTGTCGCCCTTTCAGAAATTTTTCTAAAATATTGAACATCATAAACAACATTCGAATATTAACACCTTTTCACTAACTTAGTGGTGCGAAATCCGACCGGAATAGGCTTCAGTTATAGTTTCTAAACCCAAGATAAAGAGAGAGTTGTGAACTAGAGAAGTGTGTGATACGTAATGAATGGTGTCGAAGGCAGCAGCTTACAAGGTATCAGCCGCATCGGGAAACGAGCCTACGGCACGGTTGTCGATATCGTTCGCACCGTAAGTTACAAAGCCCAACTCGTACACGACGAAGCAGTTCAGGATGTGGAGTGCAGCCAAATCACAGTTGATGAAATGTGGTTATTTGTGAAAAAAGCGCACCGGCTGCGCTCCCGAAGGCTCGACTGCTGGTTAGGGGTGAGTCCTGCCGATGAGAGTAGATTAATTCTCAGTCTTCGGGTCGGGAAACACACGGATGAGTTTCTGACAGAATTGGTGGCGAGCACAGAAGGTAAAACAGATTGTAAGTTTGGTGTACAGATGATTAGGGTGGCTATGAGAGGGGCTTAGCGCCTGAGGTAGGCCATCTTATCAGCAAGAAAATACCCAACGTTTAGAACGGACCAACGGCATTATTCGACAACAAACCGGACGTTGGCATAGACAACAGAACAAACTCGGAAAGCGATAGGAACAGACCGAGACCACCGCCCGCTTAATCGTCAGCTATTTCAATTGGATACGGCAACATAGCCGAATAAGAAACAGTGCCGCTCAACGGGCTGGAAGCTACACAGCCTTTGGACTTGGCATGACGTTGCTACCTATCCCACGTTTTATTCAGACACAATCAAAGAGAGCTAGAATTCCGAAGCATGAAGACTAGAGTTTTCCAGTTAGACATATAGAAAACGCTCCGTCGTGTAGTTATATATGGTCGCAGGACCATTTTATTTTGACAAAGTGAACTAGAGGAAGCTGTCAGAACTAAGTATACAAAATGGGGCGAAACCTTCTGCTAGCTTGGGAAGTAAGTTCCCGCTCGACTTCCGTTCGCCGCTCATGATTTGGCCCCCAACTGTCAGTCGTTCCATGCTGTACCGCTACGAAGACTTCGTCTGTTTTGGCAAGTTTAGAAAGCGATCTATGAAAGGTATTGGGAATTGAAAACCCTATTCCAGGCTGCTTAAACAGAGATAGAGCTAAGAGCAATCTCATTGATAGCGATTCGACGTAATCTGGCTACCCAGAGCTGACAATTTCGTCGAGGCTGTTCTTTAGGCTGTCGGCGTGTGATTGTTGAAATTTATATAAAATGGTGTATCAACTTTTCTATTCTTCAATGGATATCTTTCGCTAACAACTTCCCCTAAAAACCTTTAGAATAGGACATCTTTTGTAGCCAGTTTTTCTCTCCTTGGAGGCGCTCTGCGTTAGGCTTTTCTCATATCCTTATGTATATAGCAGATTCGGCAGATATACGGCCCTGTGCTGCCTGTTGCCCTTTAGCTACTTCCTTTCTCCCTAAACCCCTCTACATGCTCCCCACCATCCAAAAGCTTGCCCACAAACTTACCCCTCGTCTTGTCGAGATTCGCCGTCATATTCATGCTCACCCCGAGCTTAGTGGCCAAGAATACAAAACGGCCGCCTACGTCTCTGGCGTCCTCTCCTCCTACGGCTATCATGTCCAGGAAATGGTAGGAAAAACGGGCGTAGTTGCTGAGTTAAAGGGTAAAACCGCTCCAGATGACAATGTTCTTGCCATTCGCGCTGATATGGACGCACTGCCTATCCTGGAAAAGGCAGATATTTCCTTTATTTCCAAAAGTCCCGGCATCATGCACGCTTGCGGACACGATGTTCACACTACCGTTGGCCTCGGAACGGCTATGCTGCTCTCTGAGCTGACCGATGCTGGCGATCGCCCGTTCCTTAGCACCACCCGCTTCCTATTTCAACCCGCTGAAGAAACTGCTCAGGGCGCAAAATGGATGATCGCAGATGGAGTGATGAAAGATGTTGCTGCTATTCTGGGTCTCCATACTTTTCCTAGTATTCCCGCAGGCAATATTGGGCTTCGCCAGGGCGCGCTCACTGCCGCCGCTGACGATCTTGAAATTATCATCAAGGGTGAATCTGGTCACGGTGCCCGTCCCCATGAGGCCGTTGATGCTATCTGGATTGCAGCCCAGGTTATCACTCAGCTTCAGCAGTCGATTAGCCGCACTATCAATCCACTTCATCCTGCCGTCATTACTATCGGCCAAATTTCCGGCGGTCGCGCTCCTAATGTCATTGCCGACCAGGTACGATTGACTGGAACCGTGCGATCGCTTCACGCTGATACTCATGCCTTACTCCCTGGCTGGATTACTAACATCGCTAAAGCGATCTGTTCTCTTCACGGCGCTACCTGCACTGTAAAATATACCCGCGGTTGCACCTCCGTGCTTAATGACATAGACCTCACGAATCTAATTGCGGCCTGTGCGACTGAAGCACTCGGGGGTGATCGCATTCAGTGGATACCGGATGCCTCTATGGGCGCAGAAGATTTTGCTAATTTTACTGATATGGTGCCGGGTACTATGTTTCGTCTTGGTGTTGGCTTCCCAGATCGGGACATCAACCATCCGCTTCATCACTCCCAATTTGAGGTTGATGAGAGCGCTTTGACTGCTGGTGTGATGACGATGGCCTATAGTGCTTATCGATATTGGAAAAGCAAAGAAAAGGAATAGACGGACTTATGTACGCACTATATCGTACGATCTAGGCGGCTTAGTAGGATGATCGCACTGCGAGCCGCTACTGGAATTTTGTCACTTTTCTTGTAGGTTTTCCTGCGTTTCACAAAGCCTTCTGATTTAGTATCAATTAGCAGCCTCCATTTGCGGCTGGCCCAATCGGCATTTTCTGGATCGCGCAGCCTTTCTGGAATGGAAAATTCTAGTGTTTCATAGTGGGCATTAAACATTAGCAAAAAGCTATCGTCTATCACCTGCTCACCGCGATGATCGGGCGTGGCAATCTCCTCACCATTCAAGAAGACAGTAAGGGTTCTAACATATCCCGCGGTCCATTCGTCGCTCATGGCAATGCCATCTACATTGAACCAACCAATATCACGAATACCAGAGCCATGAATCTGTCGACCATAGAACCATTCCCGGCGACGGAAGATAGGGTGATCTTTTACAAGCTTGATGAGCTTTTGGGTATAGCGTAAAAGCTCTTTTTCGTCTTTCTCTAGCTCCCAGTTTAGCCAAGAGAGTTCGTTATCGTGACAGTAGGTGTTGTTATTGCCACGCTGCGATCGCCCCATCTCATCCCCAGCTAGCAGCATGGGTACGCCTTGAGAGAGCATTAGCGTCGCCAAAAAGTTTCGCTGTTGCTGTAATCGTAGACTTTGAATTTCAGGCTCATTTGTTGTTCCTTCGGCGCCGCAGTTCCAAGAACGGTTGTGATCTTCTCCGTCACGATTGTCCTCACCGTTCGCTTCGTTGTGCTTTTCGTTGTAGCTCACCAGATCACGTAGCGTGAAGCCATCATGCGCTGTAATAAAGTTGATACTGGCATGAGGCCGACGCCCTGTATGCTCGTAGAGATCAGAGCTACCCGTTAGCCGCGCGGCAAATTCGCCTAATGCGCTATCTTCGCCCCGCCAGAAGTCGCGTACGGTATCGCGATACTTACCGTTCCACTCTGACCACAGTAGCGGAAACTTACCTACCTGATAGCCTCCATCACCCACATCCCACGGCTCAGCGATTAGCTTCACCCTAGAGAGCACTGGGTCTTGGTGAATGATGTCAAAAAAGGTTGCTAGCGTTCCTACCTCAAACAGCTCGCGTGCCAATGCAGAGGCTAAATCAAACCGAAAGCCGTCAACATGCATCTCTTGCACCCAATAGCGCAGACTGTCCATAATCAGCTTCAAAACCTGGGGATGGCTCATTCTCAAGGAATTACCACAGCCCGTGAAATCCATGTAGTAGCGCTCATTGCCTTCTACTAGGCGGTAGTAGGCAGCATTGTCAATTCCTCGAAAGCTCAGGGTAGGTCCCATGTGGTTGCCTTCACCTGTGTGGTTATAGACCACATCTAGGATCACTTCAATCCCAGCCGCATGTAGGGAACGCACCATCGCTTTGAATTCGTTTACCTGTTCTCCGCCCATGCCAGAGGCACTGTAGTTGGGATGTGGGGCAAAGTAGTTTAACGAGTCATATCCCCAGTAGTTGCTAAGTCCTTTACTAACGAGATAGCCAGGGGTAGCGTGAAAATGATGGATAGGCATCAATTCTACCGCGGTGATGCCGATAGATTTGAGATGCTTGATCGCTGCAGGATGACCTAACCCTGCATAAGTTCCTCTAAGCGCTTTGGGGACTTTGGGATGCCGTTGAGTAAATCCCTTTACATGCACTTCGTAGATGATGGTTTGGTTCCAGGGCGTCTTCGGATGGGTATCTCCTTCCCAGTCAAAACTAGTATCAACCACGACACATTTGGGTACGGCTTCGGCACTATCTATTGAATTGCAGCTAAGATCCTCATCACTATCGCCCCACTCATAGCCAAAGATAGATTGTCCTGGTGTGACATTGCCATCGATTGCTAGCGCATAAGGATCAATTAGCAGCTTGTTGGGATTAAACCGATGACCATGTTCGGGATCAAAAGGACCGTGAACCCTGTAACCATAACGCTGACCAGGCCTAATCCCTGGAAAGTATCCGTGCCAGACAAAGTTGTAGACCTCAGCAAGTTTGTAACGACTTTCCTCTCCTTTTTCATCAAAAAAGCACAGTTCTACTGCGGTGGCGTTCTCGGAAAAAAGGGCAAAGTTTGTACCGCTGCCATCCCAGGTAGCTCCCAAATGATTCGCTGTACCCGGTAATTGCAACTGTTGAGTAGTCATATCGTTTGAAAGAGAACACTGATGATTTACTAAGAAAATTTAGTCTAGAAAAATATCGCGATACCTAGAAGTATCCAGGGATTGCAAGTGATCTTGGCTGTTGCTATCTGCAGCTTTTAGCCGATGAGCGGGTCTTAGCAACGTGATCGAATAGCAAAGTGACCTAAGCGATAAATAGGGATGCAGATCTTTATAGCACTGCTAAATCAAAACCGCTACACCAGTAAGACAGCTCCATTAAGAGCAGCATCTTTTAGTCTTTTCAGGATCTATCTTTGTACCTAAATATTTTGTTCCTTGATATCTAGATCTGCTGTAGGCGTCACGTCTTGTTAATGGCTAGGCAACTGTTTCAAACCCAAAAACAGGCAGTGTAATTTCCAGGCCATCTGGCAAAGTTACACTCACTTTAAACTGTTCTTGCTGACTTCCTTGTACCTGTGTGTAGAGATAAGCCTCGCTTGAAGATTGAGCGAGCACTTCTCGAACAAGTACGTCTGTGCGATCGCTTACTTGTAGTTGAATGCCCATTGGCAGCGTCTCGCCTATCTGAGGCCCTAGCAGCAAGAACAGCATCCATTCTAGCTCATCTGCTGTCTCTACTGGCCATACCCAGGCATATAGTTGACAAATGCATGCGCCCACCGATATTGGACCACAAACACCTCTGGCCGCTTCTGGCAAGCGAATACCTTGAGTAGCGAGTGTCTGTAAAACGGTATCGACAGACTCTCTAACAGGTCTCATTGCAGCAGATAAAGGAGGCAGAAGTGTCCACTGAAGCAGTTCTGTTGCGGCATCTAGCTGACCTTGTAGCCAAGCGCCCGTGTTGATCAGATTGTCAGTGATTATGGCCCCTGGTCGCCTAAGCGTTTCACCAATCGGGTTTACTTGTTCTGCTACTCTAATCGCTTCTTCAGCTGTTACTTCAACAGGTTCTAAGCAGCTTAGATACAACAGAATTTGTTCGGGTTCTACATCGAAGTATGAGATAGGAACTACCAACGGTTCTGCACTGATATGGGCCTGCTGCAGCCTCTGGATATCAATTCTTTGCAAAAGCTGCTCGCGCCTCAAGCCAGCTAATATACAGACCTGATTGATTTCTTCTTGGACTTCAACCATTACGTATAGGTGAGCGATCGCATCTATCACAGTATCTGCTCTAGCTGTATCTGCTTCGGCTAAGAAGATCTCAACTTGATCATCGCTAAGGCTACCCATAGCCAGTATGCAGAGTCGGTAGCTACCGACAACTAGGTCTGCTGAGAGGTCAACTTCTGGTTCCGTAGATGTTGTATTAATTGGAGGGTGGGTAATGGCTAGAGAGGTCGCTCCTTCTTTTAACCACTGCTCAAACCCTGCGATCGCCAGTGCTTTTAATGTTGCATCCCATTCTGTTCTAGGTTGTGTACTTTGCCCAGTTACGGTTTGTGCGAGTTGATTAGCTAAGGCAATTGAAGTATCTAAAAGTTCTACGGTATTAGTGTTTAAAGGCATCATGTCATCAAAACAATCGCCCGAATTAAGGAATGCATCTGTCATATCTATTAAGGGCCTTTTTGGAGAAGAGCCTTGGCAAACGTTTAACGATCAGTGAAAATAATGGAAACAGAACAATACTAGAAAATGGATGATAGTAATGTGAGAAAGCTAGTAGCCAGCAAAACTTTCAGCTCTCACTTACGGTGAAGCTTCTATCGTGGAGAAAATAGTCGGCAGCCTAGCACATAGCTGCCGAGCGAACGTGCTTTTTATCGCTCTGTTTTTTGAGATTTGAGCTTCAGCGGCAGCCTCGGTCATGACCGAGGATGTTTCTTCTGACAAAATCGTCTCTAGCTGTTCGGTGATGGTAGATAGTCTTTCTGGAGCGATGAACTGAAGAGCTTCTGCTTTGATTTGTTGCTTAAGCCGATTGAACCAGTGGGCACAGACTTCTGTTCTAAATCGCTTAAGCTTCAGCAGCCGAGTCACTTGTACTTGAGATGAGAGGCCGATTTTCTGGGCGATCACTCCCATAGAAAGTCCTTCACAGTGGAACAAATTTAGTGCTGATAGAAATAGTCGCCCTTTAGATCGCTGACGTTTTTCGTAGCCTGAGGCATAGCTTTTTGCTACCGCTGTAATCGCCTCGTCTAAACTCTCAAGAAAATGGCTACGATAGCGCTGCACAAACTCATCTTGTACTGTTTTTGATTCGGCTTCTCCTTCTGTCTGTGACGCAGAAGCTGGCTGTAGATAGGGCTGATTATCAATCGTTGCATCCAGCGATTGGGTTATTGGCATTCCCCGGCGCATGGCAATTCGGTGTTCTCTGAGCTGCTCGGCCAGTTCGCACAGTTGCTGCAAGACTAAGGCAGGCGGACTGTTAGGCCGTATCTCTAGCAGCTGTGCGTCAGTAGGCTCTAGGCAGCGGCTGGCTCGCCCGGACTGCTGGCGTTGAATGATGCGATCGCGGCGATACACCTGATGGTAGGCCGTCAGTAGGGCTACCTTTTGCTTGAGGGCCGCTGGACTGAGCCCCGGGAGTGCCCTAGATAGGCGGCCCACAGAGGTATCATTTAGCAAGGCCCAATCGCTGATTCGATACAGTCCTCTGTCTAGGCAAAACCGATTAATTTCAGGATGCGCCTTTGTCATCCGGCTTGTCCAGGTGCTCAAGGCTGCCTGGCTAGGATCATAGCGCTCTAAAATCTTGACCGATAAGGGCTGATAGACCAGCGATAGGCGACCGTCATCATCAAGCACTAGCGGCAGCAGATCGTCAGTTACAAAGCCGTAGTGTCTTCCAAATTGACTGGCAAGCTGGGAACAGGTCGCCACAATTTGATGAGAAAGCCAACAGCGCAAGCATAGCAAGGCTAGAGGGGCGCTTTCGTCTCTTGCTTGCCATCGCTGCCACAGGTAGGTTTGTACTGTGCGATCATTACTTACGCGATCATCACCTAAGTGATCATTTACTAGAAGGTGACTACTCGCGCGATCGCCAGCGTCATTGCTGTCACTGGTTCCCTTCAAAGCTTTTTCTAAATAAGTTTGGCACCAGCGTTTGGCCGAGGGCATGGCCTTAATTTTCCGCTGGCCAGCGCTAGTGAGCGTCACCATCTGCCAATACCGAGAAGTCAAGGTCATAAGTCAAGTAATAAAACAATTCGTCGTTACCATTATTGAAACCAGCTACTCAGCCATACTTCTAAGCGTTATTAGCCTATTCATTTGTGCGTCCACACCTTTTACAAACACTTAGGTTCTGAAGAAGACTAGTTTTAGAGAAATCCTGGTCAGCTATCCACCCCAATCTTTAGATCAAGCGTTGTAGATTCGCAAATGATGTTACGAAAACTGAGGTTTTGTCAGTTTTTACCGTAATAATGGGCAGGTTGCTTTCGCATGTCTTAACTAATCCATGATCGATACCTCTTTAGACAACCAAAAGCTATATGAAGGCAAAGCCAAGATCATCTATGCCACCGCCGATCCAGAGGTGTTAATCACCTACTTCAAAGATGATGCCACCGCTTTTAACGCTCAGAAGAAAGGGCAAATTACTAATAAGGGAGTCGTTAATTGTAAAGTAACCACTTATCTATATACACTGCTAGAAAAGCAAGGCATAGCCACTCATCTGATCAGGCAGACTAGCGATCGCGAGCTTGAAGTTAAACGCGTAGACATCGTGCCGCTAGAGGTTGTCGTTCGGAATATCGCGGCAGGCAGTCTTTGCAGACAAACCGGGATAGCGCTAGGTACTCGGCTATCCCCCTTTTTAGTTGAGTTTTACTACAAAAATGACGACCTAGGGGATCCTTTGCTGACACGCGATCGCATTGCCGCTATGCATATCACCTCACCGGCTCAGCTTGATCAGCTAGTAGACAAAGCACAAACCGTCAACGCTGTTCTTACTGAATTTTTTGACGCTTGTGGTATCACTTTAGTTGATTTTAAGCTTGAGTTTGGCGTTGATGCTAACGGCACTCTACTGCTAGCCGATGAGATTAGTCCAGATACCTGTCGTCTATGGGACAAAGCCGAATCCGATCAGCGTAAGCGAGTTATGGACAAAGATCGCTTTCGTCAAGATCTTGGTGGCGTCGCCGAAGGCTACCAGGCAGTGCTAGAGAGAATTCTAGAGAAAGCGATACATAGTGACTGATGAAGGGAACAAATACATCGCCTTTTATCATTCCTAACGTGTACTCCGAACATAAGCGAAGGAGCTATAGGCATCGTCAACTGCTTCTAGTTTGTTACTTTCTTCTTTCCACCTCCACTTCTGTCACAGCGGAATAAATTCCTATACTTGACGGCAGTGTAATATCGTCGGACATTGATTAATCAGGGAAAAACAACCCTGAGCCTGTCGATACATTGTTTGTCGCCAGGGTGTGAGGAATGAACATCTACATTGGAATTCACTGGTTATGCGCGTCTCCCCAACTCTTTTGGCCTGTTTTAGCCTGGTAGCGATTTTGGGCCTTCCAGGTCGTGCCGAGGCTTCTACCCAGGGTATTGAAAACGAGATCGCTCAACCCCCCTTGTCAGAAACCTCAACCACGCCTGCGAAGACCTTACATGCTCATCTACTAGATGGTGTTCTTCAGCCCTCGGACTCTAAGCTTTTAGCGATTACACCTGCTGCTATATCTAGCGCTTCTACAACGGCAGACCCCCAGCCGGCTCTCAAGCAACTTGAATCGCCAGATCCTATTAATGATGCTCTACCAGATGCAGATGAGCCTACGCCAGCTGAGCCTATAATCATCTTTGATGAAGATGGCGCCGAGATAGAAGATATTGATATAGACAACGCTGATGAAGAACCTATCGAAGAAACCGTTGACGAGGCAATTGAAGAGGCTACCGAGGACCCATCGATAGAGTCAGATCCTGAGCCAGACGAACCGTCACCCCCCTCATTAGAAGATCTACTACAAGGCGTTTCGGAAGAAGCGCCAGCAGCAGAACCAGAAGAATCAGAAGAACCTGTTTCAGAAGAAATACCGGAAGAAACGCCAGCAGAAGAACCGGAAGAAACGCCAGCAGCAGAACCAGAAGAAACTGTTCAGGAGGAAACGCGTGTTCTCGTCGCCGAAGTAGATGTCGTTTCTTCCAATCCACAGCGCCCCCTAAACGCCGAGTTAATTGACGCAGTATACAGTGCGGTTGAAACGGTGCCTGGTCGGACAACCACTCGCAGCCAGCTTCAAGAAGATATCAATAGCGTCTTCTCTACAGGCTTCTTTTCAAATGTGCAAGCTGAGCCAGAGGATACGCCTCTAGGTGTAAGGGTTACGTTTGCCGTAGAACCAAACCCCGTCTTAAGTCAGGTTAATGTACGCAATCGTATCGTGCTACCAGATGAGACGATCGATGACATTTTTAGTGACCAGTATGGTCAAATATTGAACCTCAGGGATTTGCAGAATAGTATTCTTGATCTGAATGATTGGTATCAAGACAATGGTTATGTTCTCGCTCAAGTGACTGCCTCACCTCAGATTTCTGACCAGGGCGTGGTTACCTTGATCGTCGCCGAGGGCGAAATCGAAGAGATTGCCGTTCGCTATCTCACTTCCGATGGTGAGACTACAGACGAAGAAGGTAACCCTGTCGATGGTAAGACCAGAGCTTTTATTATCACCCGTGAATTTGAATCAGAGCCTGGCGATGTTTTTCAAGAGGATGCTATTCAGCAGGATATTGCGCAGGTGTTTGGGCTGGGCATTTTCGAAGATATTCGTCTATCTCTAGATCCAGGCGACGAAGATCCTCGAAAAGTCAAAGTTGTCGTCAACGTCGCTGAGCGGGATACCGGCTCAATTGGTGCTTCATTAGGCTTCAATTTGCGTGGCGATCTGTTCGGTCAGCTTAGCTACAACGAAGATAACCTCGGCGGTAATAACCAAAAGCTGCGGACCGAAGGCCGATTAACCACTCGCGGCGACTTTCTCTTCGATGTGAGCTTTACCGATCCTTGGATTGCGGGCGATCCTTTTAGAACCTCCTACACAGTCAGTCTATTCAACCGCCGCGCCACTTCACTAATTTTTGATAACGGCCCAATCGATGTTGATCTGCCTAATGGAGACACGCCCCGACTCAACCGACTGGGTACAGGGATTAGCTTTAGTCGCCCTTTGGACAACGGACTATCGCTGTCTTTAGGAGGACAGTATGAGCGGGTGGCGATACTAGATAGCGACGGTGATGTTTTTGATCAGGACGAACTAGGAAACGAACTTACTGAGAGCGGAACTGGTAGGGATGACCTATTTACGCTGCAGTTTGGAGCTGTTTTAGATCGTCGTAACGATCCTGGTTTGCCTACTAGCGGCAATCTTTTCAGAGTCGGAACTGAACAATCCATACCTATTGGCAGCGGTAACGTCTTCTTTAATAAAATTAGGGGCAGCTACAGTCAGTACGTTCCGCTCAGACTGCTAGGTGGTGATAGTGGCCGTGAAACCATAGCTTTCAATGTTCAAGGTGGCTTAGCCGTAGGAGACTTGCCGCCATATGAAGAGTTTCCACTTGGTGGCGGCAACTCGGTTCGGGGATTTGAAGAAGGCGGTGTTGGCTCTGGAGAAGCATTCCTATTAGGAACAGTAGAATACCGTTTTCCACTATTTACTCAATTTTTGAATGGTGCATTGTTTGCAGACTATGGAACAGATTTAGGGTCAGGAAGAGGTGCAAACGATCCGGCTGCTGTCAGAGGAAAGCCTGGAAGCGGCTTTGGATATGGCGCGGGGGTTCGAGTGCAAACGCCTTTAGGGGCTTTACGGTTGGATTATGGGATAGGCAGTGAGGGTGATAGTCGCTTTCACTTCGGTTTTGGAGAACGCTTTTAATATTGAGCTATGTAGATGATCAGGTCTTAGCGTCTCGTACCCCCGTGCCCATGCCTAATACAAACGCTCAGAAAGTATCTCAGGACAAAGTAATCTCTCAGAACAAAGTGATCTCCCAGAACTTAGTGGCGCAAAGTCTAGCAGCTCGCATAGAAGCAGACCAAGACTCAAAGCAGCAAACATTGAGTTCGTCTGTTTCTATCGAAGGGGTAGGCTTGCATCTAGGTCAACAAACCACAGTCAAGCTATCACCAGCAGAGCCGAACGCTGGCCGATATTTTGTCAGGACTGATATCGCAGAGGATCTTCCGGTTGCTGCCACGGTTGGTAACGTGATACAGACCCAACTTTCTACAGAGCTAGGGGTCAATAGCAGCACCGTACGGACAGTTGAACATTTGCTGTCGACGTTAGCTGCACTAGATATTGACAACGTTCGCATAGAGATAGATGGACCGGAGCTGCCCTTGCTAGACGGCTCTGCCAAGAACTGGGTTGAGGCGATCGCCGCTATCCCTATCCAAGCTCAATCTGCTCAGCGACAGGTGCGATCGCCGCTTAGCCAACCTATCTTTGTTCAATCGGAAGATGCTTGGGTTGCTGCCTTTCCTAGCCATGAGCTACGTTTCACCTACGGTATAGACTTTGAGCTTGCCGCGATTGGCAACCAGTGGCATAGCTGGAGCAAGGCTGCTGGAGGTTTTGCCAGTGATATTGCCCCTGCTCGCACCTTTGGCCTAGCCCACCAGATCGAATACTTACGACAGCAAGGTCTGATAAAAGGCGGAACTCTAGATAACGCCTTAGTCTGTGGTGAGAAGGGTTGGTTAAATCCGCCGCTACGGTTTGAAAACGAACCGGCTCGTCATAAGTTATTAGATCTGATAGGAGATTTAGCCCTGCTAGGAGATATTCCGACGGCTCACTATGTGGCCTATAAAGCAAGTCATAGTCTGCATGTAGAACTCGCTAGGCAACTAGAGACTAGCTACTTGTTGTAGCGCTTGGCTCCGTCTAGTGGCAGAATCGTTGAGGGCTTTAACAAGCTTCGCTATGCTTTTAGCTTTTGTCTTACGATTTGATGCCTTATGCCAACTAGTGCCCCTGCTTCCACCTCAGCAACCCCGCCGGCTGCTGCTAGTAGTCGCCATAACGACTCGCAAAACAATCCCAGCAAGGAGAATAGTACCGCCAGCAGCGAAAAAAAGACCTTCACGCTTGAAGAAATTCAGCAGCTATTACCTCACCGCTACCCATTTGCCCTGATTGATCGCATCATCGATTACACGCCAGGCGAAAGTGCAGTTGGCCTGAAGAACGTCACCTTCAATGAACCTCACTTTCAAGGACACTTTCCTAACAGACCGCTAATGCCGGGTGTGCTCATTGTTGAAGCTATGGCTCAAGTAGGCGGTATTGTCCTTAGCCAGATGCCTGGTGTAGACGACCGCCTTTGTGTTTTTGCGGGTATTGACAAAGTCAAGTTCCGTCGTCCGGTGGTGCCAGGTGACCAGCTGATCATCACCACTACTTTGCTGGCGCTAAAGGCGAAGCGATTTGGCAAAATGAAGTCAGTAGCCAAAGTGGATGGGCAGCTTGCTTGTGAAGGCACACTGATGTTCTCGATCCTTGACTGAGTTTAGATTTTGGATTTTCCTATGTGCTCTACTCGTTTGGCGGCTTTGCTGGAGGCATGGCTTTAGATGGCTACTTTGATTCATCCGACGGCGGTTATCCATCCTGATGCTCAAATTCATGCCAGTGTCAGCGTTGGTCCCTACGCTGTCATCGGAGAAAAAGTCTCAGTCGGCGCTCAGACGGTGATCGGCGCTCATGCCGTGATTGAAGGCTATACCAAAATAGGCGATCGCAATCGCATTTTCCCACATGCGGCCATCGGCCTAGAGCCCCAAGATCTAAAATATGATGGTTCCGTCAGCCTAGTAGATATTGGTGATGACAACGCCATTCGCGAATGTGTCACTATCAATCGCCCTACACGTCTTGGGGAAGTGACGCGGCTGGGTAATCACAATCTAGTTATGGCCTATGCCCATGTCGCCCATAACTGCGAGCTAGGCGATCATGTCATCATTGCAAACTCGGTGGCCTTAGCGGGTCATGTCAAAATAGAATCTCATGCTCGCATTAGTGGGCTTGTGGGCGTTCATCAGTTTGTCCATATCGGTCGCTATGCCATGATTGGGGGCATGAGCCGGATAGAAAGGGATGTACCGCCTTATACGATGGTCGAAGGCAACCCTTCGCGAGTACGTGGGCTCAATCAAGTTTTACTTCGACGCTCCGGTATTGCTGATGAGAACGATGGACAAATATATAAAGGACTGACGCAGGCTTTCCGTATTTTGTATCGTTCGGGGCTGACTCTTGAAGAAGCTATCAGCAAGTTAGAAACCCTTTGTGATAACGAGCGCGTTCGGCACCTATACGAGTTTTTGCAAGCCTCGGCCCACGGTGAAGGTAGGCGTGGCCCTGTCCCCGGACGAAAACATTAACTATTAGAATTAACTATTGGAATTGTGAGCATTGATAGTCAGCAGTTTGCAAGCGCCTAAGAAGATATTTATTCATACCGGAGAAGTCTCAGGTGACTTGCAAGGTGGCTTGTTAGTCAAAGCGCTGCATCGGCAGGCCAAAAAGCGGGGAATCCATATTGAGATTACTGGGGTAGGCGGACACCAGATGGAGGCTGCTGGGACCACTATCTTAATTAATACATTAAAACTTAGCGCCATTGGTCTTTTAGAAGCACTGCCTTACTACCTACAGGGACGCGGCTTGCAAAAGCAGGTAGAACAATACCTCTTACAGCATCCACCTGATTTGATGGTGCTGTTAGACTACAAGGGTCCAAACTTAGCGGTGGGCAAGTTTGTTCGAAAGCAGCTGCCCGATGTGTCGATGGTTTACTATATCGCACCGCAAGAGTGGGTTTTTTCTACCCCTAGCACTCAAGCAATTGTCAATGTCTGTGATAAGCTGCTTGCAATTTTTCCCGAAGAAGCTACTTACTATCAGCAAGCCGGCGCAAATGTAGAGTGGGTTGGTCACCCGCTAGTTGATATTTTGGCAGATCCCATTACAAAGGCCGAAGCTCGCATAGCCTTAGGGATTGGCGAAGATGCTCAGATAGTGACGCTGCTACCAGCTTCTCGTCAGCAGGAGCTACGCTATATTATGCCGGTTATGTTTGAAGCGGCGGCGCTTATACAGAGCCAGCAGCCGAGTGTGAGTTTTTTAATCCCGATATCGCTGCCGGATTTTAGAGATGAGATAGCACTTGCGGCTAAGGGCTTCGATTTAAACGCGCGTTTGGTTGATAAAGCTGATGGTCAGCGGGCGATCGCTGCAGCGGACGTGGTTATTAACAAATCAGGCACTGCCAACTTAGAAGTTGCGCTGCTAAATGTCCCTCAAGTGGTTATGTATCGCCTTAGCAATCTGACGGCGATAGTTGCTAAGTATATTGTTCGCTTCACTGGAGACTACGTTTCACCTGTCAATCTGATGGAAAATCAGTCGATTGTACCCGAGTTTTTGCAGTGGTCAGCTACGCCAAAGGCTGTTGGTGAAGCAGCCTTAGCGCTTCTGGTAGACAACCACAAGCGAATGCAAATGATCGAGGGCTACGCACAGATGAAGCAAGCGATGGGCAAACCTGGTGTGTGTGATCGAGCTGCTAACGAAATTTTGGATATGCTGCCTTAGCCGCAGTGAACCAAGCACCGCGATGGACTACACTAGGTCAGAAAATATGGCTGAGCAGCAAGAAAACTGTAGGGTAGTGATAAGAGCACTGCGCTAAAGCAAGTGGAGTGGTTAGGAGGCGAGCGTGGAATTCTCGGAATTATTTAGACAGGGTGGGATTGCCATGTGGCCCCTGCTCTTTTTATCTATTTTGGCCCTTGGCACCATTATGGAGCGCATCTGGTTTTGGTCTAGAATCCTAACTCGTGAAAGGGAAGTGGCGGGCCGTGTCTTAGAATCGGCCCGTCGAGAATGGACCAACGCCACACAGATTGCCCAGGCGGCTAGTCGTCTGCCTATGGGCCGCTTTCTGTTTGCTGCGCTTAAGCTGAAAGATCCCGCTCCAGAAGTGTTTAAGCTAGCGCTTGAAACCTCTGCGAATGAAGAACTTGCTAGTATGCGCCGAGGTGAAAAAGTCCTTGAGGCTGTGATTGCGATCGCCCCGTTGCTTGGTTTATTGGGCACCGTTGTTGGTCTGATTAACTCTTTGGGATCTATCGATCTCAACGCGCTAGGTGTCGGAGATGCTACTGCCGGGACTGCCCTCGGCATTGGTGAAGCCTTAATCAGCACTGCGGCTGGATTAATCATTGCCATCATTAGCCTGGCTTTCTATCGTCTGTTTCAAGGCTTTGTCTTCGGGCAGGCAAAAGTATTTCAGCTATCTGGCAATGAACTAGAGCTGCTCTATCGACAAGCTTGGGCCTATACTGATGGCCGACCTAGTTCGCTGAGCGAGAATCTATCTGGTCTACCGCCCTCTCCTACCGTCGATCTGCCCGAGCCTCCTCCTTCGCAGACAGCACCTCCTACTTTTTAAAACTGTTCAAAACTGTCTATTAGAACTCAGTTCAGCCATCTTGTTTAAAACTTCTAACTTCTAGAAGTTTCCTATCCTATGAAAGTCGACTTTAACAATCGCGAGTCAGATGTGCAGATCAATATTCTGCCGATGATTGATGTGATTTTCTGCATCCTCACCTTCTTCGTCTTGGCGGCTGTGGGTCTTACTCGCCAACAAGTGATCGATTTGACGCTTCCTTCAGTTGATAATAGCGTCCCGATTGCGGGCACCAGTAGCGATCGCCTGTACGTTAGCATCGACAGCATTGGACAGATTTATATTGATGCGACTCCTGTGCAGCTTCAAGATCTCTACAGCAGTCTATTGGAGCATCAGCGAAGCGCTCCTACGGGTACTATTGTTCTATTCGCTTCTAGCAGCGCTCGCTACGAATCTGTGATCAAAGTCCTTGATCTGCTACGTTCCGTCGGCGGCGATCGCGTGGCCCTAGCTACCCTGCCTAACGATGCCTCTCTCGATCCAACCCAGGGTAGAGATCCTAACAATCCTTTAGGCGTCCCTACTCCGCAGACACCCACCAATAACCCGAATCAGCTACCTGAGACTGTCCCGAACACACCTGGTATTGGCGACGATATCCAGATCATTCCCGATCCTACCGCCCCTGTTCCTGGTAGCGATCTTCCGCCTATTACTCCTGAGTCAGCCAATCCTTAGGCTGTCCATCTTCAGGTTATAGACGAGTTCTGCACTCGCTATTATCCACCGTCCACTTTTTTATCGCTCATCATCTATCCCTTTGCTATGAAGCACACGCTTTCTGTTCTAGTCGAAGACGAATCAGGTGTTCTGACTCGTATTGCTGGTTTATTTGCCCGGCGCGGTTTCAATATCGAGAGCCTAGCGGTAGGCCCGGCTGAGGAGGCAGGCATTTCTCGGATCACGATGGTTGTCCCTGGTGACGATCTTGTGATTGAGCAGCTTGCTAAGCAGTTATATAAGCTAATCAATGTGCTAAAGGTTCAAGATATCACTGAGACGCCAAGCGTTGAGCGAGAGCTGATGCTGATCAAGGTGAACGCAAATAGCGAAAACCGAGCAGAAGTAGTCGGCTTGGCTCAGATATTTAGAGCGCGCGTTGTCGACGTTTCTAAAGAGTCGGTAACACTAGAGGTCGTGGGCGATCCGGGTAAGCTCGTTGCCATCGAACAAATGCTAAAGCCCTTTGGCGTTCAAGAGATTGCTCGAACTGGGAAAATTGCACTGATTCGCGAATCTGGCGTTAATACAGAATATCTGAAGTCATTAGAGAGCAAACTCTAAGTCGCGAAAAGAAGGTAGCTTTTAGAGAGTAAACGACTGGCAAAGCGCATCTATGCTTCAAATATCTACGCAGACGACTGATGCGGCAGAGACAAAACAGACCATTACCGAGATTGCAGAGCGTAGAGCGGCTTTGATTACGTTTGTCGATCGGCAGGGACTGCCGTTTAGCTGGGTTCAAATCGCCAAGGCTTTAATTGAAGAAGCTGCCTTTAGGGAGCTGTGGAACCAGTGCTGGGGTTCACTCGATTTCGATTTCGAATGGAAGCCTGTCCCTATCCATCCTTATACTGCGCAGAGCCACCCTTTCTTTGCGATCGCCTTCCCTGCAACCTTTCGCCCCGCCGATCCAACAGATTTCCAGCCCTATCTACAGGCACTAGCTCCTAACGAGGAAACTGCTCTATTTTCAAACTTCTCAGGCGACGCTCAGCTATTGACCCCTAAACCAACCGGTGATTATGGTCATATTGCGGCTTTTTGTAGAACTGCAGAAGCGTCATTGCAGCACGCACTTTGGCAGCGGGTTGGCGAACTTTGCACGGAGGCGATCGCTGAGCAAAAATCAGTGTGGTGTAACACGCACGGTCATGGCGTACCTTGGCTACACGTTCGCTTCGATAGTCGGTTGAAATATGCGTCCTTTCCCCCTAGAGGCAGCATCAGCGCTAATAGTCAGGCTATTTGGTATCAGCAGATCTACCAGCCTGTCTTAGGAATTGAGGAGTCCGATGAAGCGTGACTAAAGCTGTCAGCGCATGGCAAAGCTTCAAGCGTGATCGCGCTGCAATTATTGGTAGTGGGGTGCTATTCGCTTTTATCCTAGCGGTGAGCATTGGTCCGCTGATATATCCAGCTTCTTATAGCGAGATTGATTTTGCTAGAGCGACTAGCGCACCTAGCTGGCAGTATCCTTTAGGCACGAACGATTTGGGACAAGACCAGCTAGCCCGATTACTTTGGGGTGGGCGAGTAAGCGTAGCCGTAGGCATCACAGCGATGCTGGTATCCGTTTCATTAGGAACCTTAATCGGTACGCTCGCAGGTTTCTGTGGTGGTTTGGTTGATACTGTTTTAATGCGAGTAACCGATCTGTTTTTATCTTTGCCACAGCTACCGCTGCTGCTGCTAATTATCTATTTGTTTCGCGAGCCCATGCGTCAGCTAGTGGGACCAGAAGCAGGGATCTTCGTCTTAATCATCTTAGTGATTGGCGGCTTAACATGGATGTCTACGGCCCGATTAGTGCGTGCTGGATTTCTAGCGATGAAAGAACAGGCATTTGTACAGGCAGCGCGATCGCTAGGTGCTCATCCTGTAGAGATTGTGTGGCGACATATCTTACCGAACGTAGTCGGTCCTGTGATTGTTGCAGCAACCTTGGGCGTAGGCAATGCCATCATTACTGAGTCAACTTTGAGCTTCTTGGGAATTGGCTTCCCTCCTGATGTTCCTACTTGGGGCCGAATGCTTTTCGATGCTCAAAACTATGTGGCTAGCGCTCCCTATTTAGTCGTTGCGCCGGGCTTAGCAATTTTTCTGACCGTATTGAGTGTGAATTATCTAGGCGATGGATTAAGGGACGCCTTGGATGTGCGTTCACGTTGATCTACCAATTATGCATAGCCACTGTCTAATTTGGCATAGCCACCTGATGTAGACGAGCTTTTCCTATGTAAAAAGCTCGTCCAATAAACTTATTTTGCGCTAATTTTTGATTTGAGCGAAAAAACTACACTATTCGCGTCCTTGTAACTCACATCAACGGAACGTTGTCATGCAGTACTTACCTTTAGCTGCCCGAATATGCTTAGCATTAATTTTTCTAAATTCGAGTATCAATAAGCTCTTAGATTTTCCTGGGCTCGTCAATACAATCGGCCAAATACTACCTTTAGCAGGGCTTTTAGCAGTAGGTACAGTTGCCTTCCAGTTAATTGGTGCTATCTTTTTAGTTCTTGGCTACAAGGTTCAGATTGGTGCAACGCTATTGATTCTGTTTTTAATTCCGGCTTCTCTGGTCTTCCATAACTTTCTAGCAGACCCTAGCCAGCTCAATAGCTTTCTTAAGAACGTGGGTCTTATCGGTGGGCTGCTGCTGCTGATATATACGGGACCGGGAAAAGTCAGTATCGATAAATGACTACCGATGTAGCACTGACAAACAGAGAATAGTAAAAGAACAACGTGAAGAACAGTTTGATTAAACCAGATCGATCATCAAGAAAGCGCCCTAAGGTAATGATTGTAGGATCAGGTTTTGGTGGGATGCAGGCAGCGCAGTCTTTAGCGAGAAGCGGCGCTGATGTGCTGATAGTTGATCGAAATAACTACAATACTTTTGTGCCGTTACTTTACCAGGTGGCGACGGCTCAAATAGCCCCAGAGATGATTGCTTACCCAATTCGGACTATCCTGCGAGGGCGCGGCAGGATGAATTTTTTGAAAGCTGAAGTTCAACAGGTTGATTTCGAAAATCAGGTAGTTAAAACTGAGGATGCGGTGATTGACTATGACTATCTAGTTTTATCAACAGGTAGTCGTCCACGGTCTTTGGGGGTTGAAGGGGCGATCGCTCATACGCTACCGCTGATGAGTCTCAATGATGCGATTACAATTCGGAATCATCTTTTTCAGTGCTTTGAGCTAGCAAGCCGACTGTCCGATAGCCAGCGCCGGAAAGCGCTGCTGACATTTGTGATTGTTGGAGGTGGGCCTACAGGTGTAGAGGTAGCTGGAGCGCTAGTGGAGCTAATACAATCTCTTAGAAGAGACTATTCCAGATTGAATCGGCGAGAAGTGAAGATTGTGCTTGTACAGTCTGGAGATACTTTGTTAGCAAACCTGCCTACTCGACTGGGCCGATATGCTAGCCGAAAGCTATCTAAGCTGGGTGTAGAAGTTCTGTTTGATACTAAAGTTAGCAGTGTGAGCGATCATTCTGTTGTCTTTGAAAATGGCAGTACCCATGCTAAATGGGAGAGAATGACAGAGACGGTAATCTGGGCAGCGGGGCTAGAGGCTGCGGTAGTTGAAGGTGCAGATAGGAGTGAAACAGCGCCCAAACAGAAGCTGAAGGTACGCTCTACGCTACAGCTATGTGACTATGATAACGTGTATGCTATTGGCGATCTATCGTATGTAGAACAGAATGGGAAGCCATTGAGTGGCGTTGCACCAGAGGCATTGCAACAGGGCGTGACCGTAGCAAAGAATTTACATAGGCAGTTACAGGGCCGATCTCCTAAAGGGTTTAGCTATTTCAATAAGGGGAGGTTGGCAATTATTGGTGGATATAGCGGTGTAGGGAAGATTGGACCGGTGCTGCTGACTGGTTTTATTCCTTGGCTGATGTGGCTTGGGGTGCATGGTGTGTATCTACCGGGCTTTCGCAATAGGTTGATGGTATTGATGAGCTGGATACACAACTATGTATTGCGCGATCGCCCAATACGGGTAATCATACGTTCGTAGGTCTTGGCATCGATCAGTGGCATAGTCTGGCTACGAACTACTCACGAATGATTTGGCTGAGAACAGCTTCCTGATGTGGTATCTGTTAGTGTCTCTTGATCAATAAGTGCTTTTTGTTCGGCGATCGCTTCTTGATGAGATCTCTCGCCTGATACTCCTCTGGCACGAGCATCTAGATTTTTTAACGTACGATTGCGTCCGTACAGCGTTAGTAGATCTCCTGGGACCACTAGTGTTTTACCCTGTGGCGCACCGACATAGATTCCATCTTGTCGCTGGATACCTAGAATCACGACCCCTTCAGCTTTAAGCTGAAGTTCTTTTAACTGCTTGTTTGCTAACCAAGTCCCTTCTTCTACCTGCAGCTCAGACACCGTGTAGTCTTTACTTAGGCGCAGTAAGCTAGCATAGTCGCGTATATCTAGCCGGGTCCAGCGCTTTAGAGCTACTAGCTGTACAAAGCGAGTAAGGAACTTATCGAAGGCTTTATCAGTGGCGATCGCCCATAGAACAAAGAAGCCTAGTGCCAACAAACCCAATCGAGAAAATGTCTGCCCAGAACCCGTGGATGATACAAACGTCAGTACTAAGGAAGAAACAACGGTTACGATACCTGCATTCCCTAGTAGCATCAGCCACATGATAATGCGCCGACGAACCGGGTGGTTCGTTGCTTGTTCTGACTCTTTAGTAGTGAATCCTGCTCCGGTAAAAGCAGAACGTGCTTGAAACTGTGCAGCCTGTGCTGAGAGACCGGTAAGCACCAGCGCTTCGCTTGCAATTCGCGTGATCAGCAGAGAAAGCGTAACGGTTGCCAGCACAGAGATCAAAGCTGCCAAGAGTATGCCTCCAAGAAACTAAGTTTCATCACTTTTTATACAGGTTTGTCTATTGAAGATTGGCGTCTGTGCGGAGCCGTCTAGTCCGCACAGACTAGAGAGCTGGGTGAGGAAGCGGATATGAAGTAGGCCGCTGAAACTGGATTTTAGCCGATAGGCGGTCTTGATAACCTCCTGGCGGCGTCCTAACACTCACTATGCTGTCTGTTCTTCTGTCTGGGCCTGGCCTACAGCATCAGAGTTGCCCTGGTTAGAAGCCGATGATATTTGCTGAGTATTACTAGAGCGTCCATTGAGGCTGACTTTGACCGCTTTGTTAGAAGTGTCTTCTATCTTAGGTAGGTCTAGCATGAGAATGCCATCTTTGTATTCTGCCTGTACATTGCTGTTATCTACAGGCTCTGGTAGAGGAATACTGCGGCTAAAGCTACCGTAGCGAAATTCAGAGCGACGCTGGCCGTCCTTTTCGGAGGTTGATTCGGTCTTGCGTTCGCCACTAATCATGACCGCTTCTTTGGTTACTCGAATATCAATGTCGTCTGCATTCATACCGGGTACTTCTAGCTTCAGATGGATCTTATCTTCGCTTTCTTCCATTTCTGCTAGGGGCAACATACCCATAGAGCCCATAGAGCGGCCGGACATAGAAGATTGATTATTTTCATGGGCAGAGATATCGTCAAACAGACGATTCATCTCGCGCTGCAAAGACATTACTTCCCTAAAAGGATCCCATCGTACAATCGCCATAATGTGTCTTCTCCTTCTCAGTTTGATGAGTACTAACTACTAAAGAAATCTACTTTGGTGAAGCGCCTAGAAGTCTTGTATTTCTTAAGCCCTTCTAGAAAAATATTGTCTTTTCGTAGAAGAAGTAGAATCTATCTAAGGCTATAAAGAGTATTAAGTTTCTTTTTCAGCAGATAGACGGTGTATTTGTGCTCGCTGATAGGAAGAGTAGATCGGCTAATCGAAAATATTATGGTTTGTGATGGGATATTCCCCTTTAGGTAACTGAGAGATACGCCCAAGGATGTGAAGGGTTTGAGTTTTCTAACCATCGGTGGAGAAGGCCATCTGCCAAAAGTCTTCTTCGAGCTTAGCAACCTTCAAGAAGTTCTGTTCTGCTTGCTCTTGTTCTGTTGGGCTAGCAGCGGCTAACGCACTATCGGCTTGCTGTTCGAGCAGTCTGACGTATTTAGTAAAGTCGGGACTGCCCCAGCGATCGGCGAACTCGGTATAAGGTTCGGGCATGGGGCGATGAGTCTGCCAGCCCTGGTTGTAGGCAAGCTCGATCGCCCAAAAGGTGACAGCTTGGATAGCGTAGGGCTGGGTAGCTTGCGATCGCATGAACTGACAATAAGTCTGACAAGTAGGCTGACGGGCAACAGATAATGAGAGCGATCGCTCGGTAGCCTTGGCCTGAAACCATAGTAGTTCGTCTTTGATGGCTGTTAGGCCACTAAGGAGAGTGTCAAAATGGGGAACGGGCGCAGCGGCGAGGAGCTGGGCGGCCATGCGGGTAAATTCTGTAACAAACAGATAGTCCTGAACGAGCCAGGTATTAAACTGATTGGGTGTGATGGTCCCCTGCTGGCAGTTTTGCAAGAAGGGATGGACTGTTGCTGATTGCCACGCTTGTGGATGATTCGAGAGAAGCGTTGCGCAGGTAAGGGGAGTCATGTAGGTAAGAGCGAGTGCGTAATCGCCTAGCTTTTACGCAAGGCTTGAATATTGTATAGCAAACGTTGATAGCAACTACTGTAGGTATCATGGACTCTTTGCAGCTGATTCTTTTAGGGCCACCGGGTACGGATGTAGGAGCGCAAGCGGTCACCCTCTCTGAGCGCTGGCAAGTTCCCTGTATCTCAGCGGATAGTCTTCTAGATGGGAGTGATCTTGAGGAGAATTTAGGGAGACTGCGTCGGAGGTTTGAGCAGCCAGATGTGATGCTTAATGGATTTGTGCTAGAGGGATTTCCTCGAACGCTTTCGGAGGCGAAAGCTTTTGACGAGATGATATCCAAGTTTGGCTTGGCTGAGACAGAAGTGGCCTACATCATGGCGTCGACTGGAATTTTAATCAATCGGCTGCTGCCTAGGAAAGAGGCTGGAGAGTCGGTATCGAGTATCCGTGAGCGAATTATGGATTACAAAGAACATAGCTCAGCTTTGTTGGACTATTATCAAGAGCGATCGCGTCTCCACATGATCAACGGCAATCGCTCTGCGGCTGAAGTGACAAACGATCTCGTTCAGCTAGGGCGGGAAGAAACCGGGTCAGCTAGTTTTATTAAAGACGAGGTGGCTTTAGATAGGCTAATTGAGAAGGAGTCTTTGCTGGTGGTCGACTGTATAGCATCCTGGTGTGGACCTTGTAAGCTGGTGTCACCATTAATCGATCAGTTAGCGGAAGAGTATGGCGATCAGGCTACGGTGGTAAAGCTGGATTTTGATAGTAATCGGCAGGTGGCTAAACGATTTGGACTGAAGGGAATGCCGTCAGTGATGTTTTTTCAAAAGGGCCAGTTAGTAGAGACTTTAAGAGGGGTAAAGCCTTACAAGGTATACAGCGATACGATGTGTCAGTTTTTGTAAGTTGTAATTTTTCGATAGCGTGAAATGAGAGCGGAGAAGGATTTGGGAGCGTGGGTGAGATTTCTCAGCTTAGAATTATCTAAGTAAGCTTTACTTTTAAATAATAGCTATAGTGCTTTTCTTTACATAGACTGTTTTGAATACAGCGTGTATCTATCTATAGCGTCGAATGCCTATTGAACGATTTTTCGCAGGTCTTGTCAGATCTGCTTTTACAAAGTTCTTTCTTTTTTTAATCTCAGCTAGTATTTGTTTAATCTCAGCCGGGATAGGAGGAGCTTCGCAAGAAGTCACTGCTTTCGAGAATGTCCAGAAGTCTACTGGTGGGTTGGGTGAGCTGGTACATAAGGCGTTAGGGGCTGATTCAAGTCAATTGGCTTCTGGTGAAGTGAAGCGTCTAAACCAGCAGTTTTCTGCGGCGGTGATTTTGCCGGTTTACCGATCGCTAGCGGAGCGAACTAGGCAACTAGCCGTTGCCGGCCAAACCTTTGAGCAAGCGCCGAGTGAAGCGTCGCTAGAAATCTTCCGGGCTGCCTGGCTAGAAGCTGCCTCTGCTTGGGCGCGTAGTCAGGCAGTTGCATTTGGTCCAGTGCATTCTTTAGGGCATAGCGTTGCACTTGATTTCCCTTTGGATCAGGCGGGGATTGATGGGCTGCTAGCAGATATCCCAAAGGCAAAGGGGACAATCGATTTGGAATCGGTGACTTTGCAGCCCTCTCTACAGGGCTTTGAGGCAATGGCCTATCTCCTATATGGAGATGAGAGAAATAAGATTGCAAGTGATTTTTCGGTGCGAGAGCGACAGTATCTGCGCCGGTTGGCAGTGACGGCTGCCAATGTTTCGTCGGAGTTGCTGAGCGCTTGGCAAGTCGGGTGGAATGGGTACGCCGCATACGATACGTTGCTAGCCACAGCAGGTCAGCCTGACAACGGTGCCTACATGACAGTGGAATCTGGAACAGAAGAGATTGTTCGCAGCGCAATCAACGCTCTAGATAAAACTGTGAGTGAAATCATTCCTTCCCTCCTAGAAACCTCTGAACAGCTTAACGGTTCGTCTGGAAGAATTGCTTTACAGCTATTGATCAGCACTGTCCAAGGTATTCAGATCGCCTATGAAGGTGCGACTGAAAGATTGGCTGTCAAGTCTGTTCAACTGGTGAGAACAGAGAAAGAACAGAAAGAGTTTAAGCGCGCAGGCGGCATCGGTCAGTGGGTCGAAGCTGAAGATCAGGAAATCGATCGCCAAATTAGGCAAAGTCTTGAAGTTACGTTAGAGCAACTAGAAGAGGCAGCCATTAATCCTGTTGATATAGAGGCTTTGAGCCACGCTCAACTAGCTTTGACTGCCGTCAAATCACGTTTAGAACAAAATATGCTGCCTTTGGTTCAAATTCAGACGATTGCTTTTCGATAAAAGCATTCAGTAGAACTTCTGCTGCCGAAGCGCTTTATTGGTTCATCTTGCTGTTTTCTTAACTTTGTTGATGATGAAACTCTCTCAGTTCTGGGGTGCTCTTTTTCGGTCTTTTGATACATTTCTGCAGCGTTGGCAACTGACTTTGCCGTTTTTGGGGAGCGCGATCACAGCATCTTTTACCGGAGTGCTACTTTCAACCGCGGTTACTGCGCAGCAGTTGCCTGCGGCAAGCGCGATCGCTTCTGCAGGTGAGGCAACTGTTTACAATCGTACATCTAGCGCCTATGAAGAAGTGGTCCCAATCCTGACTGCGCAGGGCGTGATCGATCATGAGCTAGGAGACGAGGCGTTTGAAGAAGCGTTTGTGCTGACACCGGGACTGCGAAATTCTGGACTAGGACCCGTCTTTAACAATACCTCTTGCGTAAGCTGTCATATTCGTAACGGACGCGGCATGCCTGAACCAGGGCAGCTACTGTTAAGGGTGAGCGATCCTAATTCGGTAGATGTAGAAGATTTAACCGATGCAGAATTTTACGATAATGCGCCGCCGGTATGGGGAATAGGAAAACAAATTCAGGATTTTAGCGTTGTTGGTTCGCAGCCTGAAGCCACTGTGGAAATTAACTGGGAAACATCAGTTGGTACCTACGCAGACGGGGAGAAGTACGAGCTGCGATCGCCTAAGTTCAATGTCACGCTAGCTGATGGTGAACCTTTGCCAGAAGGCGTTCTAATTTCGCCGCGTCTGCCACCTCATGTCTACGGTCTAGGTTTATTAGAGGCGATTCCTCAGGAGGATTTACTGGCTTTGAGCGATGTAAACGATGCCAATGGCGATGGGATTTCGGGACGACTTAACTATGTCTGGGATGTGCAGAAAGGAGAGATTGCTTTGGGTCGCTTTGGCTGGAAAGCAAACAGTCCGACGCTGTTGCAGCAGAGCGCCGATGCCTACTTGAATGATATGGGTATCCACAGCTCCTTTTTTCCAGCAGCAGATGGCTCGGTAGAAGTTGATGATGCGACGCTAATTGCGTCAGCGGCCTATGCGCAAACGCTGGCGGTTCCTACTAGGGCAGCTATAGCCGATCTTCAGGTTCAGCGCGGTGAGCAATTGTTCAACGATGCGAGCTGTCAGGCTTGTCATGTTTCAAGTTTTAAAACAGGCAGGCATAAGTATCCGTCGTTAGAGAACCAGTTAATTCACCCTTATACCGACTTGCTTTTGCATAATATGGGTGAGCAGCTAGCTGACAACCGCCCCGATTTTGAAGCAGATGGTCAGGAATGGCGAACGCCTTCGCTATGGGGTATTGGACTGGCCCAGACAGTTCTGCCCTATTCTGGCTATTTACACGATGGCCGCGCACGTAGTTTTGAAGAGGCGATCCTTTGGCACGGTGGCGAGGCCGAGGCTTCAAAGGTGGCATTCGAGAAAATGCCGAGAGAGGATCGAACTGCGCTGGTAAGGTTCTTACAGTCTTTGTAAGCAGATAGGCGAAAGTAGATTCGCTGTACAGAGCAAGGCTATAGCTTTTTGCATACTTACTACACTATGAAAACTACACTATGAAAAGCTACAGTCTTCGTCATACCAAGCAAAGGTATAGCAACTGTATAGCTTTTGCCACTTAGCTCTATACATTGCTCTATACATTTTCTAGGGCTGAAACTCCTGATGCATATAGAGCTAAGTGGTCAATAATGGCCGTAGGCTTTGCCTTCTCGCAGAGTATGCATCCGGCCATTGCTATACATAGGCGCAGTCTGCTCTGTGCGTATACGTCTGTGCACTGCTTGATTCCTCACAGTTTCGTGAGTGAATTGGAAGTCTCATAACGGAAAGAGCTTGATTACGTCTCGACGCTATGTTGGGTAAGTGAAGGTTGCTCGACGGCAACTGCATAGGATTTGGCTACTCAGCTCTGATATCTTTACTCAAACAGGAGAGTTAATCAGGCCAGGATGGTCGTTGGGTCTAGGTTCAGAAGCGGGCCAGTGAAAACGGCGATCGGTTTCCTGAATAGGCAAGTCATTAATGCTAGCTTCTCTACGGGCCATTAAGCCTTCTGCGTCAAATTCCCAGTTTTCGTTACCATAGGCTCGATACCATTGACCAGAGTCATCATGCCATTCGTATTGAAAGCGAACGGCAATTCGGTTTTCTCCATAGGCCCAAAGCTCTTTGACGAGGCGATAGTCTAATTCTTTGTTCCATTTGCGCTCTAGGAAAGCGCGGATGGCTTCTCTACCTTGGATGATTTCGGCACGGTTACGCCAATGGCTATCTTCAGAGTAAGCCATTGATACTCGCTTTGGATCTCGGCTGTTCCAGGCGTTTTCAGCCATTCTCACTTTCTTTGTGGCGATATCTAGAGTGAAGGGTGGTACGAGTTTTGGAGATGACATGGCGGAAGATTTTTGTTCAGGCTGGCCTAATTTCTTACTTGTGCAGATCTATATTATGCAGGTCACCTAGCTGTGACCGTAGGACTATCTTTTGAAGAAATAGGACTTTTGATGGGAGGCTGAATAATTAGCTCATGGTTAAGTTAGTAGCAGGTTTTAAGATTTTTGAGGGGATAGTGGCAATCTGATCTTAAAGGTGGTGCCGATACCGGGCTGGCTTTCTACTTTGATATCTCCTTGCTGTAGGGCAACGAACTGTTTGACAATACTAAGCCCTAGCCCTGTACCTGGAATATTACTGACGTTTCTGCCGCGATGGAAAGGCTCAAAGAGATAGGGATAGTCTTCTGGCAAGATGCCAAGCCCCTGATCTTTGATTTGAAAGATAGCCTGATGCTTTCGCTGATAGAGCGATAGCTGAACTAGGCTGCCAGCGCTGCTGTAGCGAATTGCATTGGATAGAATGTTCGTCAAGATAGAGCGCAATAGCGTTTGATCTATTTCGGCTACCAAAGATCTAAACCTGCCGGTGAATTCTAGTCGTCTGTTATTAGGCTGAATCTCTAGTAGTAGCTGGTGGCAGAAGTCTGCTAGGTCAATTGGTCGCGGGCTCAGTGAGAGCCGCTTGGCTTCAAGCTTACCGAGAACCAAAATATCGTCAATCATGTGGGTCATGCGCTCGACGTTGGTAGCAATGCCTAGCAGGTATTTTTGCTTTTGGGTCTGAGTCAGTTTCTCATCGTAGCGACCCAAGGAAGAGACGGATAGAGCAATGTTGTTCAATGGGTTGCGAAATTCGTGGCAGACCATTGAAACAAAGCGAGATTTTAAGGCGCTGAGTTCTCGTAGGTGGGCATTGGCGGTGTATAGCTCAGCCGCGCGCGATCGCACTTTCTCTTCTAGATCCTCGTTGGTTTGCTGCAAGACAGTTTCAGCCCATTTTCGCTGGGTAATATCACGAAAGGTAACGACTGCTCCGATCACCTGCTTTTGCTCATCGCGCATGGGGGTGCTGATATATTCCACTGGAAAGTTGGTACCGTCTTTGCGCCAGAAGACTTCGTTGGTGACGCGGTGGGTACTGCCATCGTGTAAGGCAGCATAGATAGGGCAGCTTTCTCGGTGATAATGAGTACCGTCAAGATACGAGTGGTGTAAAACGCGGTGCATTGACTGCCCGATGAGATCTTCTATATCCCAATCGATCATGGCTGCGGCGGCAGGGTTTACGAAGGTGACATTGCCCTCTAGGTCAAGGCCGTAGACCCCTTCGCCGACTGAATTGAGAATAAGCTGATACTGGCGTCTGAGTGTGACTAGCTCAGTCTGTTCTGAGTTATTGGGCATAGATTAGTTTTTGGGATTTGATTACTGAATTGGTATCACAAGTGCGAACGATACTGTGATGAGTTACACCACAGACTACGCAGACGGAGATCTATATAGAGATAGAAGTATAGATACAGGAGTTACGCGATATCTCTGGTTAGATTGGGCGGCTTCTAACAGCGAGGTTGACGTAGGTGGAAGGCATGAGCGCTAGCATTCTTGTGATCGAAGATGAAGATGAAACTAGAGAGATCTTTTTGCGCTGTTTGGCCTTTGAAAATTTTAATGCGATCGGGGCCAAAGATGGAGAAACTGGAATTGAGCTAGCGATCCAGCAGGTGCCCGATCTGATCGTGTGCGATATTATGATGCCAGCTATGGACGGCTATGGCGTACTTACTGCGCTAAGAAAGCATGAGTTCTTGCTGTCGATTCCGTTCATCTTTTTAACTGCGAAGGTGACAATGACCGACTTGCGTCAGGGGATGGCGCTAGGAGCGGATGATTATTTAACGAAGCCCTGCACAGTCGAACAGTTTTTGAGCGCGATCGCTACAAGACTTCAGCGCAGTGAAGAGATTCGCAATAGCGAGATTAAACAAAGCCCTTTTGGTAGTGAGTCAACTGCTATGAGACCTTCTCGGTTCTCTAGCATATTCCCTGATTGTCCTAAACTTCTACCTGTTTTTGAATTCATCGACAGCCACTATCAGCAACCCATCAATCTGAGCGATGTTGCCCGGGCCGCAGGATACACACCTGCCTACTTGACGAGTCTGGCCCAAAGTCACACGGGCAAAACGGTGAAAAATTGGATAACTGAACGACGAATGACACAAGCTCGTCAGATGCTGAAAAATACTGCGCACTCGATTAAACAGATTGCGGAAGAGAGTGGGTACGGCGATCCTGGATACTTTACTCGGCAATTTAGAAAACTGCATGGGATGACACCTAAAGCCTGGCGAAGTCATCTATAGCATCTAGCCTGAGATGTCACAGCTGAAGTTGTGACAGTTGTTACAACTTAGAGACTGATTTAGTAACAACGGCGACATAAAGGTTCAAATGCGTTTGAGAGCCCATGAAAAAGTCCTATTTTTATACCGATATCGTCCTATTTTGTTTCTGCTTTTGACCTATATATTACTCTCATCAATTGAAGAATAACAGACCTGAAAGGCTAGCTTTCGCTTGTCTCAGGTAAATCAACTTATGGCTTTGTCTCATACACAACAAACATTACATAGTCTAAATCGCGGTAGTCTTTTGACAAATGGTCTCTCTGACGGGTCTTCTAGCTGTAGCGTCTGTGGCGAGACTCACTTATCTACGAGCCACTGGGAGTTCATGCAAACGATGCCCACCGATCCTTTGGATATGGTGGATGATCTAGTAAGGATGGGTCTCTATAAAGATCAGCAGCTCAATGTAGCGGACAAACTGAATACCTATGAGCTGCGCAAAGCACTGCTATTAAAGTCGGCAGGCAAAGGAAGTCTGAAGCGGGAAAAGCTAGTGCTGGCGCTCGCGCAGCAGGCAGGTGGCATCGAAAATGCCTTTGCGGCTGCTTTTGGACCACAGGCTGGATTGTTCTTTGCGGACACTGTTCGCACGAGTAGTGCAACTCGTAGAGAGTTTTTGCGCAATGTGGCTATTGGTGCGGCAATGGTGACTTTGACTAACTGCGCTAGCCCTGAGGACCCTGATCCGGTAGCTAATGATGATGCTGAACCCGTGGATACTTCTGGCTTGGAGAAAACTGATCTAAAGATTGGCTTTATTCCGATTACCTGTGCAACGCCGATCATTATGTCGGAGCCGTTGGGTTTTTATCAAAAATATGGTTTCAATGCGGAAGTGGTAAAAATGCCTAGCTGGGGGGCAGTTAGAGATAGTGCGATCGCCGGTGAACTTGATGCCTATCACATGCTAGCGCCGATGCCGATTGCGATGACGCTAGGACTAGGTTCAGGTGCTTTTGGGGTCAAGCTTGCCAGCATTGAAAATATTAACGGCCAAGCGATTACCGTCGCTAATAAGTACCAAGGCCAGGTCAACGGCCCAGCTGACTTTAAAGGCTTTACCATTGGGGTTCCCTTCCCGTATTCTATGCACAACCTGCTGCTTCGCTATTATCTGGCGACTGGCGGCATCGATCCAGATGTAGATGTCAAGATTCGTCCGGTTCCGCCTCCAGATAGTATTGCGCAGCTAGTTGCAGGAGATATTGACGCCTATCTCATGCCCGATCCTTTTAATCAAAGAGCTGTCTATGAAGAGGCTGGATTCATCTTTAAGCTAACAAAGGACATTTGGCCAGGACATCCCTGCTGTGCCTTTGCAGCTAGTGATCAGTGGATTAACGATAATCCCAACACGTTTAGAGCTTTGAACAAGTCTATTATTGAAGCTGCAGGGTACGCTAGCGATCCTGCAAATCGGGTAGAGATTGCAGAAGCAATCTCTGAGCGGGCTTTCCTTAATCAACCTGTTGAAGTAGTTGAAGCTGTATTGACGGGTCAGTTTGATGATGGTTTAGGTAATACGCTAGATATTCCTGATCGGATCGATTTCGATCCCTATCCCTGGCAGAGTTTTGCCAACTGGATTTCTTCGCAGCTAGTTCGTTGGGACTTGCAAGGTGATGGCAAAGCTGCACAAGAGATTACCGATGAAAGCTATAACACAGTAGGTGAAGAGGTTTTTCTAACGGATCTAGCTAGAGAACTGGCTGAGGAAGTAGGGCTCAATCCACCTTCTGATATCTATCGGACAGAAGAGCTGGAGTTTGATACCTTCGATCCGGCGAAGCCTGGAGAGTACGTCAAGGAACAGATTGAGAAAAATGGCGTCTAGCTATACGCCTTTATCAAAGCTGTATCTACTGACGATAGTAATGGGGGGTCTAAGCTCGTGACTACAAGTAAAGCAACGATAGGTAGCCTTAGCACAGCCAAGAAAGAGACTTTTTGGCAAAACCAAAATGTTCAAGCGATTGGACTGTTCCTTCTCTCTTTGATCTTGTTTCTAGGATTCTGGGAGTTTGGCGCGAATATGAAGTGGTTTGCTAGAGGCATGCCAACTGCTTCAAAGACCTTGCAAGAACTATGGTGGTGGTCTACACACCCATTTTTTGATAATGGTCCTAATGATTTAGGAATTGGTTGGAATTTGTTGATTAGCCTACGACGAGTTGCCATTGGTTACACGCTAGCTTCTTTGATTGCAGTTCCACTAGGAATTTTGATTGGCATTTCACCGATTGCCTACAAAGCGTTTAATCCCTATGTTCAGCTGTTGAAGCCAGTTTCTCCACTGGCCTGGTTACCACTAGGACTGTATATCTTTCGAGATTCGGAGATAACTGGAATTTTCATTATCTTGATCTCTAGCATTTGGCCAACGCTAACTAACACTGCGTTTGGAGTGGCGAATGTCAGTCCTGAGTATCTTGATGTTTCTAAAACGCTGGGAGCTTCTAGACTACGGACAATTTTTAAGATTATCATTCCGGCGGCTCTGCCCAATATCGTTTCTGGCTTACGTATTAGTATGGGCATCTCATGGCTGGTAATTGTAGCGGCTGAGATGCTTTTGGGAACGGGTTTAGGCTACTTTATTTGGAACGAGTGGAACAATCTCTACATCCCAAATATTCTGGTAGCTATCTTTATTATTGGTCTAGTTGGTTTGATTCTTGATAGCGTTTTTGCTGCGCTTGAAAAATTTGTTGAATTTGGTCGAAAATCATGAGTAGGACTGTTGATTCTCTTCGTTCAGCTAATCTATCAACTCATACTACCGTGTCTCTTGAACCCGAAGTCCCATCGGCACAGCTTTCTATTCGCAATGTGACTAAGGTGTTTGAAGGAAAGCAGGACATCTTTAGCAAGCTGTCGCGCAAGACTACGCGAGACTTTACGGCTATCGAAGATATCAGTATTGACATCGAGCCGAATACGTTTGTTTCGATTATTGGACCTTCGGGCTGCGGTAAGTCGACTCTGTTGAACATGATTGCAGGGCTTTCCGATATTACTGGCGGAGAGATTCTACTCAATAATCGGCCGATTCATGGACCAGGCCCGGATCGAGGAATGGTGTTTCAGAACTATGCGCTGATGCCTTGGATGAGCGTGGAGGAGAATATTCGCTTTGCAGTGGAGACGGTGTATCCAAAGCTGCCATCGAAGCAGATGACTCGTCGGATCAAGGAAAATATTCAGCTGGTTGGATTAGAAGGTGCTGAAAAGAAGCATCCTCACCAGCTTTCGGGTGGAATGCGACAGCGAGTGGGAATTGCCCGGGCATTAGCGATCGATCCGCAAATTTTGCTGATGGACGAGCCGTTTGGGGCGCTAGATGCGTTGACTAGGGGCTTTTTGCAGAGTGAGGTAGAGCGAATATGGGAACAGCAGCGCAAGACGGTGATTATGATTACACACAGTATTGAGGAAGCTCTGTTGCTTTCTGATCGAATTGTGATGATGACTAGAGGCCCAGCGGCAAGGGTTGATGAAGTTTTAGAAGTGCCTTTTCCGCGTCCGCGCGATCGCGAAACCATCGATCAGCATCCGGCTTATCACGCGCTCAAAACGGAGATGGAACGGCATTTGTTTCGAGAGACGCAGGCGGTAGAGGCATCGCGGATCTAAAAGAGACTCTGAGACTACTTACTAGGAAGATTTATTTTAGGCCTAAAAGACTAAGTGCTGCGCTCGGGCTAGCTATCAATTGACTAATTTACTAACTTTAAGAGGTGTTTGGCATGACGACTCCAGAAATAACAAAGAAGCTTCTGGCTGCGAAGAAAGAGAAAGGTTTAAGCTTCGCGGATTTAGAAGCTAAGCTAGGCTTCGACGAGGTTTGGATCGCGTCGGTGTTTTATCGGCAGGCGAGTGCTTCTGAAGAGGAGGCTAGTCAGATGGTGGAGATGCTGGAGTTAGGGCCAGATGTGGCGGAAGCGCTAACTGAGTGTCCGGTAAAGGGTGGGCTAGATCCCCTGGTGCCGACTGATCCGCTAATCTATCGCTTCTACGAGATTATGCAGGTGTATGGTATGCCGGTGAAAGCGGTGGTGCATGAGAAGTTTGGCGATGGAATTATGAGCGCAATTGATTTTTCGATTGATGTAGAGAGAGAAGAAGATCCGAAGGGCGATCGAGTGAAGGTGATTATGTGCGGTAAGTTTTTACCTTATAAGAAGTGGTAGATGCGCGAAACATCAAAGTACATAGAAAAACGACGTTCTGAGATGTTGAGTGTTATCTAAATCTCAGAACGTCGGTCTTTTTATACTTTGCATGAGATTATCCAGGCAAAGGCTGGCAAACAATGACAAAGGTACGACAATTAAAATAAGGAGTATTTATCAAACTTAAGACGTCCGTATTGATCCTCGCTGAGCCTACCTAATGCTACTAATACCCAAAAGCGAGCAGAGAGAATTCTATTTTGGAGTAGAAGATTACAGCGTACTTCATTGAAAAAAGATGAGATTTTCCAATACTTCCTTAGAATTAAACTATTCTGTAAGTATTCCTCATTTGTTACCCAGTTAGGAGGAGGATTTAAATCACTATGAATTTTTCTTCGTAGCTTCTCCTTTGCTTCATTGATGTCGCCAATGTTGTAGGTTTTTCCAAACTTTTTCTGCCAGTTTCCTTTAAGTAAATCATCAAGGTAATTACTTCGGCAAAGAAGAATTGGCGTTATTCTCTGTTGAATAGCTTCAGTATTTCCATCTCGGCATAAAGAAACTATGGTAATAGAAAGAGCTTGGTAAGAAAAGATCAAGTTGCCGTTTTCAAGAGCCCAACAATCAATAGGAGGAACTACAGACAAGGGGCTACACCTTGAATTAAAACCTACGTCGCGAAAAATCAGTCTTTCTTCAACTGTATTGTATTTCTGAATTCCATCGAAGACGCCCTCAGCGTCGACTAATAGTTCGACTGTCTCAAAAACTTTCTCTGAATGAGTTCTTATTGCAATCTTCGGCGTGGACTCACAAAAGCGGGTTGGAATTTCCAAAGAAACCTCTAAGTCTTCATGTATTTTCATCCAGGAGCTTCCAAGTGAAGTTCTCCTTCTATATTCAGCATGAGCCTCTTCATACAAGGGCATGATGTGCTTTTGGTCGATATGTTTATTGATATATTTGACAAGTTCTTTGCGAGCAAAGCGAAAAACTACAGCTTGAAAGAGCTCTTCCATTTGTCAACTTGATTAATGGACTAATTCGTCAATATACAATATAGCGTTTATCAAATTTATGTGGCCTAACGACCTGGTTCGCTTAGGTCGGGGACTTTTCAACTCCGACTGAGAATTCCTGTTTCATTGCCAGCAAACCAATAATTCAGTAGAGAATGCAAGGGCAGAAGAAACTATGACGATCCTACACAGCGTAATGCTAAGCGCAGGTCATTCTCTCGATGAGTCTTAAATGTTTTTTAAATGGACTCGTTGGTGAACACATGAGTCTCAACGCAAGAACTCAATCTATGGCTTACGAGCCTCTTACATCGCTTTAGAATAAAATACGAACAAGTTCTTTCTATCTACTGGTAGCGATTACGAACAAGTTCTTTCTATCTACTGGTAGCGATATGGTAAGCGCGTCACCTATTGTTTCGCAGCCCGTTCCTCAACCGGTGGGTGAAAAGCGTCTTGTCTTTCGCTCGCTCAACTGGCAACGATATCAAACACTACGGGAAGTGCTGGAGAGCGATCGAAATATTCGATTTACCTATTCTCAAGGAACTCTAGAAGTCACGATGTCGCTTGAGATTCACGAGTTCTCAGTCAGGATGCTTGAGCTGTTTATTCGTGTGTTGACCGTGGAATCTGGAATGGATCTCAAAACAATGGGGTCGACTACGCTAGATCGTGAAGCGCTGGAGCGCTCGGCTGAGCCTGACAATGCCTATTACATTCGAAATCAAGCCTTGGTTGCTGGGCGGAATGTTGATCTCGAAAAAGACCCACCGCCTGATCTGGTGGTAGAAGTTGATATTACGCACACTGATATTGATAAGCTACGGCTTTATGAGGCGATGGCTATCCCAGAGTTTTGGCGATACAACGGCGCGGTCTGGCAAATCTATTGCTTACAAGGCGACCAGTACCAAGAAGCGGAGGTGAGTCCTACTTTTCCTTTGGTAGAAAAATCTAAGCTATATGATTTTCTGGCGACGGCGCGGGAAAGTGAGGCGACTGCGGAACGGGCTTTGCGGCAGTGGATGCAATCGCTTTCCAGTTGAAATCTGACCTTGCTCCTGACGTCCAATAATTGAGCTATAGCACTTTTGACTAGTTGCGTATACCGCAAACGGTCAGATGGCTACGACTGACGCAGTCAGGTAGTTTTCGACCGTTATATATTTTCAAGGACTAAAATTGGACTAAATATTTCGTGCTTTCTTAGTCCTGCATGACCTTATCCAAACGGCTGTTACCACCGGCATATGAGAATAATACCGGCAAAATGAGCATCGAGCATTCGCCTTTGGCAGTCATGTTTAGCCATTGTTCAAACACCGTGTAGACACCTGCTATACATTTCTTAACCATAGTAGTTTTAAGATAGACTAGTCATTCGCCAATGTAACCACAAAGCGTGTCAGAAGAAATGCGCCCTGTAGTTCTGATTAAGAAGGGAACACTTTAATGCTGTCAAAGAGCCTACATCGTCCGTCTTCATCGTCTAATCAAGCCGATTCTGAGCAGTCACAACATCAAAAACAGCACTACTCTAGGGCTCTTCTAGCCACATACTGGACAGGACCTGTTTTTATCATCACTTGTCATATTGGGGTGGTGATGGCACTATTCACCGGACTCAGTTTAGGTGCATGGCTATGGATTGCCTTTCTCTACTGGATTAGGATGTTGGCTATTACAGGCATCTATCATCGTCTTCTTACTCACAAATCGTATAGTGCTCATAATTTAGTCAGATGGATTGGAAGTGCGATTGCATGCTCTGCTGGTCAGATGGGCCCTAGCTGGTGGAAAGGTCATCACGATGAGCATCATCTATTTTCCGATCAACCTAGAGATCCTCATAATTCCACTAAAGGCTTTTGGTGGTCTCACTATCAGTGGTTACTTCGTGGCAACTTTCTACCCTCCAAACTTCCCACTGATATAGAAAATGATACCGTGCTTCGACTGCTCGATCGCTTTCATATATTCCCAGCCATAGCACTTGGGTTACTGTCTTTTGCTATAGGCGGAAGCGAATATTTAGCTGCCTTCTTTATTAGCACCACACTTCTCTTTCACGGAGTGGCAACAGTCAACTCGCTCTGTCACCAATTTGGCTCTCAACCGTTCCACTCAGACGATCATAGCCGTAACAATAGCTTTGTTGCCTTCCTGACACTAGGCGAAGGCTGGCATAACTGTCATCATGCCTTTCCTTGGTCAGCCCGTCAGGGAATAACTAAAGTCGATGGGCAGATCAAGTATCTCCTAGATCCTACCTTTCTTTTCATTCAAGGGCTACAACAAATCGGTTTAGCGTCAAAGATAAAACTCCCTTTCACGGAAGGTACAACAGAATTAACTTTACAAGTAAAAGATATTGCGACATAGGTCTAAGCAACTTTTGCAATCACCTATTCCCTACTTAAATCTTATTCTCAACTCATTTACTACTAGGGAGTAGACAGAATCTACTATCAATCCTTTTAGACAAGGGCATTCCTGAATATCCTATCTACCCTCGGAGAATCGCAGCTCCGCCGGAAGAGTGGGCCATCGGTGCAACCTGTGTAGGCCAGAAACCTGCCCTACCGTCGAAACTGCCGAAGCGGCCACAGCTTATATTGCCCGCTCATACGCAATTGAATATCTCCGTCCCCCTTTCAAAAGCAAATTTTGACTTAAATAGCGATGCTCTCCTACTTGGGGAATTAGAGATGCTAATAAGCAGAACACTTATTTTTGTCTCATCATGGGACTCATTGATGAATCTATAAGTCCCATGATGAGATCCTATAGACCCAGAGAGATACGATAGGAAGGTAAAGTGAGTAGTCTCGTAAGTCAATACTCAACCATTTGAATTTCCGGTGGTCTCTTTAGGCTATAAGAGGTACTTGAAAGATCTCAACGGAGACGACTATTCCAGGAATTGTTTGAACAATTTCACGCGTTGATAACTTTTTCTGATATTTATCTCTATCAGCTTCGAAGATTGCAATAAGTTGATAGAACCATTTGGAGATGACCCAGGCTAGTATCGGCTTGTCCATTTCTCCTTCACGCGCTAGTTTTTCTAGATATTGGTTTGCGATGTATCTGTTGCGACTGTTAATCGATAACCGCTTGCTAGTTTTGCGTATCCACTTATCTGATTAAAGGCAGCAAGATCTATCAAGACTAATTAAAGTCGTTTAAAGCGGTGAGTAACGGACCTCAAAGACTAAGAACTTGAATTGTCTAAGCAACTGCTATGGACTGTCCTCTCTATAACAACTACTGGGTTTTCGGATGAGCTTCATTACGGTGACAACTACAGCTGACAAAGGTAACGGCTCATTACGTGCGGCGATCGCATCGGCCAAATCCGGAGATACCATCCGTTTTGCTGAGCGTCTAGGAGGTAAAACAATTGCGTTAACCAGCGGACAGCTTACGCTAGATAAAGATCTGGTGATTGATGGCAGCGCTGCGCCTGGACTGACAGTAAGTGGTAGCAAGAAGAGTCGAGTTTTCTTCCTCGATAAAAAGCGTAAGGTAACGCTAAAAAATCTCACAATTGCCAATGGTAAAACGCTAGGTGCTGGCGGTGGAATTGATACGCGCCACGAAAGTACTCTGGTCCTAGATAACGTCAAGATTAACAACAATACCTCAGAATTAGGAGGTGGATTGAGAGTAGGCCATCTCGCGAAGGCAACTATCATCAACAGCAGTTTTGAGGGCAACAATGGAACTTTAACAGATAAATTTAGGGGATTTAGTGGGGGTGCGATCGCTCATAACGAGTCGCGCGGACAGATCATTATCGAAGGCAGCCGCTTTGAAAACAATATTGGCTCTTTAGGTGGTGCAATCTATAGCCTTAGCAGTGTCACTTTCACTGTTGAAGACTCTGTGTTCCGTAAAAATGTAGCCAAGAATGACAAAGGGGGTGCGATATTCACCGATGGTGTCAGTGCTCGCAGATACAACTCTGGGTTGCCTGACGACGGCAAAATCATTATTCGCGGCAGCCGAATCGAAGAAAATAAAGCAAAAGGAGCAGGCGGTGGCCTTTACCTATGGGGCTACAACCAAACTCGAGGCTACAAAGATGATCGCGCCATCATAGAAGATACCGTAATTGCAGGCAACGTCGTCGAGAAAGATTCGAATGGAAAGGCAAAAGGAGGTGGGCTCTGGGCCAAACTAGGTCTCGATATTCGTAATGTTACATTTGCCGACAATACGGCAGCTCAGCAAGGCGGAGGACTATGGTTAGAATCAAAATTTCCTGCCAATATCACCAACAGCACGTTTTCAAACAATCAGGTTTTGGACGACGCAGGCGGCGCGATGTTTCTCAACAACGGCTCTGTGCCCGTCAACATCACTAATTCAACAATCGCATACAACCGGGCAGGCCGAGCGAATGGAGCACTTTGGTACAACAAGAGCCACAACGTAACCCTAAAAAACTCGATTGTTGCTTTTAACACTGCTAAAGACCGTGCCCGAGACCACGTAGGTTTTCAAGCTAAAGATGGTGGTGGTAATCTCGAGTTTAGTACTTCTACGCGAGCGATTAAAGTAACCAAGAACAGTCGGATCGCCGATCCACTTCTAAAGCCCTTAACCTTAGTAAACGGAGATTTAGTCCATTTGCTAAAGTCAGGAAGTCCGGCCATTAATGCAGGTGTTTCAAAAGGTGCGCCCAGAACAGACCAGCGCGGTATCCAGCGTGACAGCAGAATTGACATCGGGTCCATCGAATCTGGAAAGGATGGTCCAAAGCCAGTAGTCACTCCACCTACAGTAAACGACCCTTCATTCACTCCAAGTAACAAGCAACCAGTAGTCTATCTAAATTTGAATGAAGGGAAAGGAAAAACAGCCAAGGACACCTCACTGAGTGGTCGTGATAATGCAGGCGCTCTAGTTGGAAATGCTCGCTGGACAAAGGGAGTAAAAGGTAGCGCGATCGCATTCGATGGTAAAGGCGATTCAGTCAAACTCGAAAACTCCAGCGATATCAATCTAGGAACACATGGCGAAAGAACAGTTTCCCTTTGGTTCAAAGCCGATAGAGTTAGCGGCAATCAGCGGCAGGTACTGTATGAAGAAGGGGGAAGTACACGCGGTCTAAACATCTATATCAACCAAGATAGGCTTTACGTTGGCGGATGGAATACACCCCGCCAAGAGAGCGGATGGTCAGGTACCTGGCTTAGCACCGACAACATATCAGCCAACAAGTGGCACCATGTTGATCTGGTCCTAGATGGAGGCCGCAAAGTTACTCAGAATGCCTTACGTGGTTATCTGGACGGTCAGCAGTTTGGCAGCGGTGTGGGCTCTCAAGTATGGGATCATTCTGGTGGTATTGGTCTTGGCAGTATCAATCAAGGTACACGCTTCCACGATGGGGTTACACCCAAAAGCAATAGCGGATTTGATGGAAAGATAGACGAAGTGATGATCTTCAACGACGCTCTAAGCGGCGCCGAAGTTACGAGATTTCTCTGAAGGAGTAACATACTAGTTATAAGGATTGTAAGACGGCCTCTATAGCTTTCTACCGCTTCAGATAATTACGCAATTGCGACGAGCAAGACGATAGCCATAAAGCGTTTCTGACTCGCCCAACAGCCCTCTAATCGATAGCTTCCAAGCTTAAAATCATGAAATATCTTCCCTCTTTTGAATTGACCGGCTCTTCAACTGGCTTCAAGAAGTGCCACTGGCTAAAGCGAGAGTGCCCCGATTTGAGGCGCTAGAGACTGCGGCTTAGTTACTGTAACGTGAGTTCGGGATAAGCCAAAGCCGACAAACTAAGAACTACAGCTCAAACGAAGGCTTCTTCGGTTGATGACAGTAGGCAATCAGTCCACACAAAATGTTCACCCAACAGTTGACGGGACTGCGATGCCTAGAATGCTCAATCTGCGAGATGTTCTTCAACTGGTCGATAATCGTCTCGACGATAGAGCGCTGACGCGCGAGTAGTTTGTCGTTTAAGCTCATCAGATGGTTTTTCATGTTGCGCCTCGGTTTAGCAAAGAAGGCAATATCGAAGTCTTCGCGTAGTTGTTTAGCAAGGTCTTTCGAGACGTAGCCCTTATCGGCAAAGACCTTGCCATGCAGCTCACTGAGTAAGTCAACGACAGGCTGACGGTCGTCGGTATTGCCGGGTGTTAGCGTAGCACCGAGCAGCTCACCGCAGTCACTGACGACTAGATGTAGCTTGAAGCCGTAGAACCAGCCGACTGAAGTCTTGCCGCGAGCTGCCGTGTCGCGACAGACACGGTGCTGATAGATGCGACGGTTGTGGCAAACTTTGAGACTGGTCGCATCGATGAAGCTGATGCCGCTACAACGGCCGAAGCAGTGCTTTAAGTAGCAACATAGAGGCAGTAGAGAAGCGGGCGTCCATTCGACAAAGCGGTTGTAGCTAACAAGCTTAGGGAAAGCACTGCGTAGATGTTCTTGCACTTCGTTGAGGTAGTAGTGCTTGAAGTTGCGATAGTGGCTTTGATGAAAGCGAATCAGAATAGTTAGGATTTCGCTTAGCGTCAAAGAACGCGCTCGTAGCCGACTGGTCGCGCCGCTGGTTAGCAGTTGCTGGTGCCAGCGAGGTTCGAACCACTTGCAGCAGTCATCGACGTGGCAAAAGAGTTCTTCTAGACTAGACATAGCGAAGGATAGGGCTGGATTGGTTTTGATAATCTCAGCGTACCTATCCTTCTTTTTTTCTGCGAATCTTATCCCGAACTGACGTTACTGTAATTTTTCAGTTCGACATCAGTGTCCTATACATAGGCAGACCACAAAGAGCCACAAATCCTGCCAGTTTTTCCAGGCTCTAGTCTGAAGAACTGACAGGATTTATCTGCCGTTTTGCAACCACTCTACGCAGGATCAAATTCACTCAGACAGAAGTCCATACTCTGTTTGGGTAAATTATAGTTTTGACAACAGCTATATACTTGCTAATTTCTGCACCTGACTAGCATCTAATACAGTGTTAAACAACTCAAACTCATCAATACCGCCAGAAAAACCAGCACTTCCGTTAGCGCCTGACCCATCCTTAAATCGAGTCCCACCGTCGATGTTACCAAGACTAATCCGCCCATGATTCCACAGCTGGGAACCTTTGGTTTGCCCCACCTGAGTACCATTTAAGTAAGCCGTTAGTGCATCTTCTTTCACCATTTCATCTCCATCTAGCACTAAGGCAACATGGTTCCACTGGCCTGCTCGGATTCTACCCATCGATTCCCAGTCTCCGGACCACTTTGACTCGGGCCGATTCCATCCACCGAAATTCAGCAGCCCGTCTTCCAGATACAGGTTCATCCCCCGGGTGCCATGACCCTCTTCATAAATCACCTGCTTACCTGAAGCCATCGGTTTATCTGACTTGAACCAGAGGGAAATCGTGCGATCGCCATGAGTTCCAAGGTTAATATCTTTAGAATTTTTCAGCCTGACCATCGCGTCTTTTCCGTTGAAACCTGCAGCCGCGCCAACTTTGCCCTCGATACGATTAGTACCACCTGTGAGCGTCCCGAAATTGTTCAGTCCTTTCGTCGAGACATCGAGAGCCCGATTACCGCCCTTCTCTTCAAAACTGAGCTTGGAGATAGAAAGCGGGGTAGAAGGATTTGGATTGGGGTTCGTTATTGGGAATGTCGACTTTACCTTCTCTGATAAAGAAACATCATCAATCGCGATATCGTCACCCGCGTCTCTAGAGGCTGTCGTATTTACCTGAAAAAGTAGATACTCATAGCCCTTACCTAGATCGACTTCGAGGCTAATATTCTTCCAGTTAAAAAATTCGCCGTCTCTACCACCGTATTCTTGGCTGATGAGTTGAGTGCGCTGCATAGGTAGTGTTCCTACCTGTTCAGGGCCATATTGCTCCCAGCCCTTGTTGTTGAACTGACCGTTTACCCCCCACAGCTTCACAGTAATTTCGTTGTTGTTCCAATACTCTCTCTCGGTTGAACCTTCAATATTCTTCAATCTAAAGTTCAGCTTTTGTGCGCCCTTATGAACACCTTCATTTCGTACTATCTGGCCAAGGTGGCTCTCCCACTTGCCAGGTTTAGAAAGTTTAGCCACCCCATCTGCAATCTGTGCGATTCCGTACCAGCCGCCACCGGCCCACTGCGTACTACTCATCCAAAATTTCTCTTGAACAGGTGTACCCGCCTCAAAGTTACCGCCGAGAAAAGCATTAGCGTAGTTAGTGGGCTGGACGTTAATCGTCCGTGCGGTGGTAGTTGCTTTACCTTGCGCATCTAATACTGTCAGCCTTACCTTTTGGTCGCCAGCTTGTTGGAAGGTGTGTTTTAGAGTTTGACCAAAGTAGTCTGGGGTGCCGTTGTTATCCACGTCCCAGATATATCCAGCAATGCCTTTGCTAGCTACCGCAGGTGCTTTTCCATCGCTAGGTACGTAGGGGTCAATATCATACGACGCACTAGCGTCTAGCTTCACGCTGAGTCCGCCGATACCTTTACTAGAAAACTTGGCGACAGGCGCTCGGTTATTGATGTTAGCCCTGTCTTCGAACCGATTGTTTCTAAATTTGACAAAGGCACTAAAATCGTCTGGTCGGTTATTTTCTAGCACTTCGTCAGCAATCTTGCTTAGACTGTAAGTATTGTTGCGAAAACTACTGTTCTGTAGAGTATTGTTGTTGTAGTTTTTATCGCTGTTGAGTTTTTCAAAGTGGGCACCTTGCTTAAAGCCATCTACCAGCACACCATCAACAACTGAATCGAAGGTGGCGTGATTTACGAAAACGCCTCTACCACCGTTGACTTTGTCATCGCTACGGTCCTGCCCTACGATAATGCCATCTTTGATATCAATATTGCTGCTATAGCGCACCCGCAGTCCATCCCAGCGATTGCCCCATATCTTAAAGTCTTTAACGAGCGATCGCCCTTCGTGGGCCGTTTCAAACGCTTCTTCTCTCGTCGCATCGCCACTAAACGCTAGCTCACCATCAAAGTTTGTTTTATGTCCCCAAATATCTAGACCGTGAGTGTTGTTATAACCTTCAAATCCAACCACATCCGCCATTGGAACCAGACGAATATCAATCTCTTTTTGATCTTTTACAAAAAGCTTTTGTACTTTTGGAGGTAGTGTATCTACTGCAATCGTTTTAATTGGACGAAAATCAGTTGTGTCGAGTGAGCCACTAAAGAGAGACATGCCAGTACTGTTCGAGCTGAACGCTTTATTGCCTCGATTTGCGATCTGCGCCGCACCCTGAATCCAAAAGCCGTCGCCTTCAAAACCAAAGTCAAATTTTTTCTCACGATTATCCATCTGAGCCCCGGCCATGCGCCAACTGATCCCAGTGGACTTAATTGACATATTATCTGTCCACCAACCAGTTTCATTCCCTGATTCTGCAGCAAAACCAGAACCGACCGTGTCAAAGACCACATTGTCTTCTAACCCAGCACGACTCTCGTGCTGAACGATGCCCCAACCCGGCGAGCCTGAAATGACATTCCCTTTGAGTAAAATCGTTTTATCAGGATCGAGACCGGTTTGATGCAAGTGAAGACTATAGCGTCCACGAATGTTAGTACCGTAACCCTTAGTTCCATCAGCATTCTTGCCAACATCGTCTACAATCTTCGACTTGTCAGAACGGCCTAGATCATAAAACCCTGCGTTAAATATTTTTACATTTGGGTTGTGCATCAGCATAACGTGAGCTCGGTGGCTGATGGGCACGTTTTTACCGTTCTCAGTCTCAAAGCTGACATTGCGAGATAGATTAGCCGCGTACAAGTCAATTTTGCTAGCGTCTAACCTTGAATGGCGTTGGTGATCAAATCTGAGAACGTTGCTACTGCCACCCAAAACGTCGTTGTTAGTGAATTTAACCTGCCGGCCGTTGATTTCAGTGATTGTTAGAACTTCGTCTTGCGTACGGCTGTTGTCTTTGTCGTTGCCGTTATAGCCATAGCCAGTACCTGCGACTACAATCTCATCGCCGACTCGCCAGCCAGCCAGATCGTCTTTAAAGGTCAATACGCTATCGCCTGCCGACACATCTTTAGCCAGACGTACATGATCTCGTTTATCTGCGCCGTATATATTAACAGCACCATGGCTGACGAGACCTTTAGTTAGCTGTTTAGGGTCCCACTTGGTGTCTACAGCGCGATCGCTCGTAAAGATAATTCTCGCTCGTTTATCAGCCTTGACTGACTGCTGGGCCGAACCGATGTTAATTTGACCCGTTGGGGCATTGATGATCGTTTCGACTTTCAGCTGGGTGTCTTTACCCGTCGCAAACTTCAGATTACCTTTAATGGCAAGTGTTTTAATCTCTTCATCGCTTACTTGATCGTAAGTAACGGTAGTGCCTTCTTCAATCAGTACCGTTGCGCCCTCAGTAGGTACTCTACCATTTCGCCAGGTGCTCTGGTTTGACCAAGCACCGCTTTTGATTGCAGTGTGCGTTGGCTTCGTGCTATCGATTAACGTTTCAATTGCCATCATGCCAGTATCATTCATCCCAGCCTGGAATGTCATATTTGACGAGGATGCATTGTCCATAGTTTATAGTTCTTAATTTCGGTTTCAGCAAAAACTGCAGGAAGTTCAACCTAAAAGTAGCTCTAAAGCAGGCAAAATCTGTCAATTGCTTTTGGTAGTTAGGACAGTATTAGGTGAACAAATCAGCTATCATAACTTTCCCAGAATGCAATGAACGTACCTACTGCAGACCTGGTGATGTAGGCAGTCGAACCATAGCTGCAATGGATAAGGGGAAGTGCTGTCTTTGTAGCGACAGCACTTCCCTTAAATCAGCCGCCACTCAATAGAAGTCAGCGAAACCTAAATGATTGTTCTACTAGGTGCATTATCAAAAGCACGAGCGATCGCATTCCATGCCAGTTTTCGATTTAAATCTGAATCTAAAGGTAATGGACGTACCGGCAAGCCATCGGATCTAGGGAAAAATTCCGATAGCCAAGTATAGCGATCGCTCAGGCCCCAGGTAGTAACCGTTGTAACTCTAGGTTCGTCAAGAACAATGGATAAAAAGTCCTCGTAAACGCCAGCAATTACGCGATCACGCGTTGCAGCATCGGCTGGCAAAGACCGATCCGTCACGTCCAACTCCGTAATGAATATCTCTAATCCTAAAGCAGCGACATCTGCCAAAAAATTCCGAAGTTTGCTGCTATTAATCGGACGGGTAGTATCTAAGTGTCCTTGAACCCCAAGCGCATGAACTGGTGTACCTTTACTCATTAACTTCGACAAGAGCTGTAGAACGGACTCGCGCTTAGCATCACTCTTCCTTGAGCCGAATTCCAGTCCAAAATCGTTGTAAACTAACTTCGCGTTAGGATCCATCTCCGCCGTTATCCGGAAGGCTAATTCAACGTAGTCAGGTCCCATAAACTCTAACCAAGGAGACTTTCGAAGACCATCCGACCGACCATCTTGTACCCGAATCGCTTCGTTCACAACATCCCAGGAATGCATTTGGCCCCGATAACGCCCCGCTACCGTTCGAATATGGCTATGCATCACTTGTTCAGCATTTCTGTTGTTAACAGTCTCTTCAAACCAGGGCGGCAGTGACTGGTGCCAAACTAAGGTATGTCCTCGCATCTTGACTTGATTAGTTTGAGAGAACCTCAGCATCCAGTCTGCTGCGGTAAAGTCAAAAGTGTTTGGAGCAGGACGTAGGGGGGACGGTGTCAAAAACCATTTTAAGCCACCGCCTTCTACTAAAAGAGCACACTCTTGAATAAACTGAGCAGCAAGATCGGAATCTGCGGAAAGCTGCTGGTGATTGATTTCTGCGCCATAGAGAATACCCTTAGCAGCAGCGCGGTCCTTAAGCGCCCTCTGGCCGTCTACGACAAACTCTCGATTGTTATAGACACTGCTTCGTCGTTGAACAACCAAAGGCATCTTCCTTTGAATGACTGCCCCCGACAAACAGGCAGCTGTGCCTAAACAAAGGTGAAGCGCTCGTCGGCGTGAGAGCAATCGATTATGGGAAGAAGAACCAGGAGCCATAGTGAAGATTGAGCGTAGGAAACTATCAAGTGGGAAAGAAAGTCTCAAATAGGAGATAGAAAACTATGCTTTTGAAACCAAGTGCTGACTACGCTGGTGCAAATTAGAATTAACCTGAATACAGACTATTAAATCAGCCCCAAATGCTAGGATCGAAACAGGCAACAACAGTAGTTTTTTCAATAGCCCGACATAGCGAAAGCTTTGGAATCGCCGCAGCAATAGCTCTTTAGGAATTATCCACCAGCCTTTTTGGGCTACTCTCGCTTGAATTAAACGATCTATCCAGATTGGATCCGCTTGATTTCGAAGCCTAATCAACACGTCGGCGTCCTGCCCATGATTGCAAACTCATGTACAAAGTAGTCCCATGCATTAGGTTTGCCAGCTTGAGCTACCTCACAGATCTGCCAGCTAAGATAGTTATCAGGAATAGAGCTTGTTAGTTTGGTTAAAGCTTGATATGAAACAGTAGAAGTATCGTCAGTGCATCCATTAGGAACTACGATAATTTCAAACGTACAATCAAGATAGGGAGGCTGAAAAACACTTTGTGCTAACAGGGATCGAATAGTCGCTTCAATGCAATCAGCTTCGTTGTAGGCTAGGATACCAACGCTAATTTTCATAACAGTCTCATTCCCTTATTTATGAGAACTTCTAGAGAGCTTCTAAAGATAGATTATGAAGATAAACACTGTAACGAATAAACAATTAATCACATCAGTTTGCGAACGAAGCCCCACCGCTGCCGTAATATTAGCCAGATAAACCGAGTATTGCAAACTACGTAGCGCCGCCATAATCGCTGTGGTTCCATAATCAGGCGAAACAACCATTCTAAACCAGCTTTCTGCATCCAAACTGGAGCACGTTTAACCAAACCACTAACTAACTCAAAGCTAACTCCAATACCCAGGGAAACCGGGACTCTTAGTATCTGATAGTTTGCATAAATCCATTTTTCTTGCTTAGGGGCACCTAGGCCAACAAATAGCAGATGAGGATCTGCCGCGATGATTTTGGAGTTGATTAAAGCTAACTCACCAGCATTCGACTCAAATCCATAGGGTGGACAATGGGTTCCAACAACTTGCAGGCTGGGGTGCCGAGCCTGTAGTACTGCGCTTGCACGCTCGGCAGCTCCCGGACGTCCACCTAGTAAAAAAATCCGTAGATGACGTTCGGCGGCCACCTCGCAGAGACGCTCAAACAAATCAGTACCGTTAACGCGGCTTTCTAGAGGCGTCTCCAAAAATCTTGCAGCCCATAGTAGAGGGACACCATCCGGCACCTTGAGAAAGGCTTGCCGATAAATTTGACGAAACTTGAGATCTTGTTGCAAAAGCACAATATGTTGTGCATTAGGCGTGACTACATAGGCAGGTTCACTATTTCTTTGAGCATGATCAACAATACGCTCAACTACCTCATCAAAGGAATAGGGATCAATTTCGACATCAGCAATCGTAGCTCTCATGATATACCTCTAATAAACAACGGAGTCACTAAATCTAAACGAGCGCAGCATAGAGGGCGCTAAGGCGATCGCAATAGACATGAATGTCATAGAGCGAAGCAGTAGAACGTGCTGCCTTTCCTAATTCCAATCGCTGCTGAGGGTGGTCAACTAGGGTTTGCATGGCTGCTGTCAGTCTCGTTACATCCCCTGCATTGATCAAAAGACCATTCTGCTCAGATTGAATTACCTCTGGAATACCGCCTACAGGCGTAACAATCGTTGGTAGTCCCCAGCCCATAGCCTCTAATAGAGCCATAGGTAGGCCTTCGTTGTAGGACGGGAGAACAAAAACGTCAGCATCAGATAATAGGGTTTCACGCTGCTGTGCGCCTATCCATCCAAGTAGCGTGACCCGATCGCTAATTTCAAGCTGGGCAACAAGCTCCTTTGCTTGAACCAAATCGCCATCACCAGCAATCAAAAGCTGTGCTTGGGCTTGAGCATCGGCTGACAGTTTCGAAAAGGCTTTGATCAGATCAAACGTCCCTTTTCGAGCACCTACCCGCCCTAAAAAGACAAACCGAACAAGCGGCGATTGGGAACGATCCGGTATTTCTAAAGGAAGCTTGGTAGGATTAGGCAATACAACCATCTGCTTTTCTTTCAACCCTAGCTGGCTCATATAGAATTCTTTCCAGGTGTTTGATAGCACAATAAAGCTAGAACACTGTCGAAAAACTATACCCAACAGCCTTTGCAACCTATGGGGAAGCTGAAAGTAGGTAGTATGAAACTCCGCGCCGTGAGCGTGAACAATAACAGGTTTACGAAACCATCTGACTATAGAAGCAATCAGCGCTTTACGCAAAAGGCTGCCGCCATCAGAAAGGTGGATATGGACAAGATCAACTTTTCCGCGAAATAGGAGAAGCGCCAGTTGACTAGCTGCCCTACTAAAGACAAGAATTCGATGGGTGATCGTTCCTTCATCATGACTCGTAATATGCTGAATTTCGATCTCTGAAATATTTTCTAGGATGAGTTTTTCAACAGTGGCTATTCCCCCATTTTGCTCAAGGCTAGCACCGACCATCACAATATTTAGACCCTTCAAGTTTGTCATAATTAGATGATATAGAAAGCTAGGAGCCGAAGTCAGAAATTAGAAAACTAATATAGAGAACAAACGGTATGAGGAATAAAGCATTAGAGTCTCTCTCTCGCTGAATGCCTCTTCCAAAATGGAAGATATGTTATGCATGTACAGCTAACAAAGATGTCTCTGTTTTAGAAGATTTAACAAAGGCCAATTCTTTAGGAATTGCTATAGTTAGAAAAACATAGATTGAGCAAGCTAAATCGGAGGAAAGCAAAGACGATTCAGCTAGATTGGAAGTTAAGAAAAGCAGTAAGCTGATGACTGGATAGAAAGCTACAGAAGAGCTGCTCAAGCGTACGAGAGCCAAAGCACGAGATAAGTTCTGAACAAAGGAAAAGAGAAAGATAAGAAATCCTAAGAGCCCTAATTCCAAACAAACTTCTATAAAACCGTTATGAGCGTGGGTCATCTTCCACCCAGTCACTACCCAAATATAGGCAGATTCGCCGTCCATTCCGTGCCAGAAGCCATCATAACCGTATCCCAACAGCGGTCTTCTTTGAATCATCTCCCAGGCTGCTGCCCATAGTGTGGAGCGGCCTGAGAAAGTTAGATCTTTACCCAATAACTTAGCAATAGGTTCAAGGTTGTTGCCTAGATATATCATCAGCAGCATAGATATGGAAGTTATCATAGCTAGAGATGAAACCATGAGTCGATAATTCCATCGCAGCGTCTGCAATATCCAAAAGAAAGCTATGCAAAAAACGCCGTTAAGCAAAGAAGCCGTTGATTTGCTTAGCAGCAGTAATATCACCGCTAGGGTAATACCTAGCCAGGGAATCCACCTATACCGTCGATTGGCAAAAATAAGGATTAAGAAGACTGTAATGCTAATCACCATTCGACTTCCAAGAATATTTTTATGCATAAACACCCCGCGCCACGTACCTGCATGGACACCCCCCATAACACCATACTGAGGAAGCAGAATTGCAAACAAGAAACTCAATACAATCGTAATACCAGAAACCCAAGCGAGTATTAGCACTAATTGCTTTATGCTGTAGCGGGTGCTTAGATAGAGGCCGAATAAACCGGAACCAATTAGCTTGATAGAGGCTCTAAAAGTCGACTCAGGAGCGAATGACCAAAGTATAGAAGTAATGGCAAAGAGAATAAAACCAAGAACAAAATTTGCCTTTGTAAGTTTGTAGAGAGACTTCTTCCACCGCAGTGCTAAAAGTAGGACGGTAGTTAGATAAATAAGTAGAAAAGCAAGCTGATAAAGCGATGTATCGTAGTTGACTTCTACATCACCTTCATTTGCTCCATTAGAAAGAATGAGTAGTAGCGCCGCACCAGAAAAAATGAAGAGCGCCATCCCTGAGAATCCATATTCAATGGTGCGTAAGATCCTATTCATACTGAAAGATTCTGTGAATAAACTTAGTAAGCGGAAGAATACATTGAACTCTTAGCAGCTATCTTTTGATACAGATGCACCGTTTGAAAGGCAATTTTTGACCAGTTCAAATCATTTTGACAGCGTGCTAAAGCGGCAGCTTGCATCCGCTGTTGTAAGTCAAGATCGCTTAATAATTGTATGATTGTATCGGCAAGTGCTTGAGAATCGCGAGGAGGTACTAAAAAGCCATCCTTTTGGTGATGAACAATTTCACTGAGTCCGCCTACATTAGAAGCAATTACAGGAGTCCCCATTCCGTATGAAATAGCGGCTACTCCACTTTGTGAAGATTCAATATAAGGTAGGACAGTGACAGTTGCTCGCTGAAACAGCCTAACAACATCTTCGTCCTCAATAAAATCGTTGAATACTTCAAGGTGTTCATCGTCATACCCGTCCGGAAAATAGTTGGAGAGACTCTCACCGCGTCCAGCAATGATGAGTTTTACCTTGGGGATTTTCTCAATGACAGCAGGTAATGTCTCTAATAAATATCGTAGGCCTTTATAGGGCCAGATGCGACCAAAAAATATCAGGGTATAGGGTTCTTTAGCGGGGGGGGTATTAGGGTGTTGTTCTCTAGGAGAAACGGCTCCTGCTCTTTTTCGATATAAGCTACCTAGTTCCCCGTGGGGTAAAACATCAATGCGGTTGTCTTCGATACGAAACTTTTCAATTAATACCTGCTTGAGAGACTGCGTGTGAACAATGAGCCGTTGAGAACGGTAAAAAGCGATTCTTCTAGTGAGTTGAGAGGCGAATACTGTATCGCGATCGCCAGGGTGAGGCAGTACATCATGAATTGTCGTTATTAGCGGTGGCATTTTTTTGAGTAAAAGTGCCATCAGATACCACACATCGTTGATTTCTTGTACGTGCAGCACATCAGGCTTTACTTCTCTAAGCATCCTCATCAGCACCTGCATAGATAAAAGGTTTCTAGGATCACGCATTTTAGGTTTATCAAAACTGAGCAGGTGAATCCGTGGATCTAGAACGCTCTGACAAGCTTTAGTACAGTTTTGCGGATGTATCAAAGTAAGATCTACATACTCTGCCAAGCCGTTAGCTAGCTCAACCGAGTAATCTTCAAAGCAAAAATGTAAAAGAGCAACTTTCATTTCTTTCAATATTTTCTGGATTCCTGGAGCTCATCTAGAAGCGATAAGGGTAGTCGTCATAAAATTTACTAACTTCGTCCGCAGCTTTAGTTACAGCAGCAAATAAATCTTCTAGCTAGTTTCTTGATCTAGCTAATCCCTTCCCATAAGTCTGTTTTAAAGATAGCACGTCGCCATCTACGGTAGAGGATTCCAGGCGTTCTAGAGACAAGATGGGTAATGAAGGAAGGATACTTAATCGCTTCTGTAACTGCTGAGCGAAAGTCTTTCTGCTTGAGCGGTTCTACCACGCTGTAATAGTTTCGATATCTCGTCAAGACCTTAGCATTGTTGAGTAGCGCTCTGACTAAAGGGGGGCTATCTTTGACAACTTCCTTCTCAAGAAAATTATGTGTTGTAGCGAGTTCGTTTTCCAACCGTTCTAACGAGCTTTGGCGGATTAAAGAGTTAGGCCGTGATCGGTAATAGTAATAGGGTTCTGGAATTAAGCAAAATCGTGCCTTATGTACCAGGCAGTCGAGTAGAAACCAGAAATCTCCAGCGTTTCGAAGAGTAGGATCATACCAAATGTTGTGCTCAGTCAAGAAACTTTTCTTGAACAACGGTTTAGAATATCCAAGATGCAAACCTGGCTGACCATATGTGTCTGTTTCAAGGAAATAGACAGGAGAAATTTGCTTAAGTGAACTAAACTGCGCTTTCCCCTGACAAAGTAGCGTTGACCAAGGAGAATTTTCGCCATCTCGAATCAAATGCAAGTCATCTGCGACAATATCTGCATTTTCTGCTTTTGCCACCCAAAGTATCTTCTCTAGTCTTTTTTGGTCATACCAATCATCTGAATCTAGTACAGCAATCCAGTCCCCCTGCGCTGCTGCCAACGCTCGGTTTCGGGTCTTACTGACACCCATATTTTGTTCATTGATCAGCAATTTCAGTCGCTCATCTTGAGCTTGAATCTGTTGAATAACGCTCACAGTATTATCTGTAGAACCATCATCAACTACGATTATCTCAATATTTGAAATAGACTGATTTAGCGCTGATGCGATCGCGCGCCCTATGTACTTTTCAGTGTTGTAAGCAGGAAGGATGACAGATATTTCTGGTAGACGCATTTATTTTTTCTTCACCTAGATTGTTGCCTTTACTAAGAGCCAGACTGCTCTTTACTGATTGTTGCTACCCTTTGTTTGAAAGCTTGGCGTACACGACGCGAGGACCTCCTAGTAACAAAATTCCGATTGTGCTTACTATTGCCACATATGCACCAATGGAGACTATCAGAACAATCCAAAACTCAAGATTCGACTGCTTTAGAAGCCAAAGTGGTGGAACCATCAGCAGACTCACGAGAAGAGGACGTACAAAAATTCGTCTCAGGTCTAGAGCAAACAACCGACTGTAGGTTGCATAGATGTACTGGCTGCCTGAGATCACCGACTTACTAACCTGCATAGCAGGTGCACCCAACAGCTGAAACTGCGCTACTAGAAAGACGCCGATTGTTCCTGCTAAGGGAGTTGTCACAGTCAGCTCCCTTAAATTCACTTTTTCAAATCCATTTGCGACTAGTAAATAGCTCAATACCCGGATAAAGGGTAGTATGACCAGCGTTAACGATGCAATCTTAAATGCTAAAGCTGCCTCAGCAAAGCTAGGACCATATACAAAAATCAGTAAACCTCGCCCTAATAGCAGGATACCTACCATAAACGGTAAGGCCATGATCATAAGAAACTCGATTAAATTTTCTGCTATTCGCCGCTGCTCATTTTTTTCTCGACCTACGCTTCTCGACATAGCCGGAAAAATGGCCATTATCACACTATTAGCGACAATAAGGAATGGTTGAAGTAACTGAACGACGGCTCCATAGAGCCCTAGAAGTAGCTCACTACCCAAAATAGAAAGAATGACGATTTCCATACGAGTACTAATCACTGCCGCGCCTTCTATGACAAAAAAGGTACGCGCTTCAAGCAGAATCTCACGAAGGAAATCACTCTTAATTTTCCACGTAGGTTTAATAAATCGAAGAATGCACAACCATTGAATTACAAGAATTAGTGCCTCCGAAGCAACTAGAATTAAGACCACACTTCGAATGCCATATTCCAATTGCATTGCAGCTAGAATTATGAACAGACGTATGATGTAAATTGGTACCGTTGTCACTGCAATTAAATGCATTTTCTCAAGTGCTTGGAAAATGGCTTCAGTGACATTTGATAAGGCAAAAGGAAAAATAGCTAAGCCCATGAGGTAGCACACGGCTGATGCATCCTCACCGTAGGGCATAATAAATACAACAGCGACAAGACTAATGTAGGCAACCAAACTCAAAAGCGTTTGAAGAAAAGTCCCGTTTGTAAGATAGATAGAAATCTCTTCTGGATTGCGAGCAAGCTCGCGAGTAAAAAAGACTCTTAGTCCTTGCGATGCTAGCGTGACGAATATGTAATAAAGACTAAACGCTAATAGATATTGTCCTAACGCATCGGCGCCTAGTGAGCGGGCGATCGCAGCAGACAGCATAAACGTAGCAATGCTCTGCGTTACCCGGTTGATCAGCATCGCCAGCGAGTTACCGATAAATTTTCGCTTTCCTAGCATGAATGACTAAGCCTGCTTGTTAAAACAACCGTATCTGTAGAAAATCTGTCGATGCTGCCTGCACACAATCTCAGTTCAAAATGCATTTGAAGTAACCTTTTCTCCCAGCCAACGTTAGGATTTTCTCTGTCTGATTTTGTTCCTGATAAGATATTTCTCCCGCAGAACGTTGTCTAGCCCTGCAATCTTGATCCTAATAAATTAAAATATGCCAAATAGAAATCTAAGCGGATTGAGTAGTCGGTCTGCCCAATCTAGCGCCGAAGCAGCCGCCAGCTCGGGCACAATCACAACATCACCATCTCGAACCTGATAGGTATCGGTTAGATTGCGTAGATCAATGGTCTGCCGCTTAATTTCGCCATCTTCATTCATCCGCACAAAGTCTACTTCTGCTAGTTTTGCTTCTTCGGTTGGTCCTCCGGCGATCGCAACTGCACTAGACAATGAGCTACCGGGTGGTACTTGTACTTCGCCGGGCTGTTTCACTTCCCCGACGACCCGTACCCTTACCGTCCCTGGAGATAGGCTCGATCGATCAACTAAACGACGATCAAATGACTCATTATCGCTCAAGCGGGGAACATAAACTGAATCACCATCCTGTAATATGACAAGACCTGGCGAAGTATCTCCAAACGCTAAAGTATCCCAAAGATTGACCGTTGAGGTTATAGAATTTCCGTTAGGTAATCCACGGCGGACGACAACTTGGCGAATATCTGCAGATTGGGTAATCCCTCCAGCTTGAATCAACGCAAAACTCACAGTTGGCTTACTACCCGACGAAGATTCTTCATATCTAGAAGTATCTGTTAATCCCTGAAGGCTGACGGGACCGGGTCGCTGAACCTCTCCAGCTACATTGACTACAACTGGACGTAGCGTATTTAGCGTAACTGTGACGGCAGGATCAATTAAATACGCTTGCAGCTGCGTTGTCAGTTGCTCAGTTAGCTGTTCCGGAGTACGACCAGCCGCAGGAACAACTCCGATTACAGGCAACGTAATAGTCCCATCTGACAGAATGGTTTTTGCGCCTGTATATTCTTCAAAGCCGAACACCGTAATTTCAACTTGATCCCCAGGACCTAGAACGTAGGTAGATTCAGTGGATTGAACAAATGAATCCCCAGGCAATGCCGATTGGGGAGACAGCGTTGGTAGTTGAGCAAGCGCAGGCGACAATGCCGTGAGGCAAAAGGCTGGAAGCATGAGCCAGGATAGGGTTGAGTAGTAACGATTTGCGATCATAAGGAACAGGTGGATAGCTCTAATAAGATCTAGCTAAAGATGAAAGTCGGAACATTAAGATTGAAATATCACAGTCGAAATATTCCTTGGTTGGACACAACTGTGTCGGGAACTACAGAACGGTCCCTAGAATTTATTTCATCGACTCGGGTGTAGTACGTAGAGTAGAAGTAACTATCGGGATCATTCTTGACATCCAAGGCATTGACGACCATACCAACAACTCTTTGCTCGGTACTCATCAAGTGTTCTCTAGCAGCGTTTGCAGCTTTAGCGTTTAGTACTCCAGGTCGTACAACTAAGACAACGCCATCAGCTACTTTTCCTAAAATGGATGGATCGGCACAGCCAACGAAAGGAGACGAATCCAAAATAATGAAATCGTAATACTCTGAAAGTTCGGCGATCAGCCTTTCCATACTAGAAGCATCTAATAAGTCGACCGGATTAGAGGAGATCCATCCTGAGGGCAGGACATGTAGACGAGGCATCACGCTTTGAATAGTATCTTGCGCACTGCTCTGTCCTACGAGGAAGGAACTTAACCCAACTCGGTTAGAAATATTCCAGGTTTTGTGAAGAGAGGGGTGACGCATATCAGCATCTATAAGCAAGACCCGCTGTCCGGACTGAGCGATCGTAGTAGCCAAATTGACAGAAACTTCCGACTTACCCTCCCCGGCTGCAGCACTTGTTATAACAATCGTCTTTAGCTCTTGGCGGGAAGTAACAGACTTAAGATTCGACCAAAGCATCTGGTATGCTTCGGTCACTACTGAAGCATGCACATTTCTACTCCGAGTTCGGACATTAGAAAATACGCTAGAAGCCAGCTGTTTTGAATGACTTTTTGATCTGTGTAGGTTGCTAGTTTCATTGAAGAGTGGAATAGCACCTAGGAGCGCATAGCCGAACTGTTCTCGGCAGTCATTTAGGGTCTTTATCGACCGATCTAACAAATCTTGTGCAAAGGCAGCGCTAATACCAACTAACGACCCAGCTAGAATACCAGCGATTAGGATTAGCTCGCGCCTCGAATCAACCGGACTCTCTGGTGCGATCGCAGCTTCAACCACGCGAGCATTACCCACATTCTGGTTTTCAGCCACCTGTACCTCTTGCAACTTAGTTAACAAGGCTTCATAAGTAGTTTGAGAGGCCTGCAATCGCCGTTCCAATTCACGCTGGGTCTTCTCTAAAGCCGGTAGAGTAGACGCTCGACGCCTATAAACGCCTTGAAGATCTGACAGCTCCGAAACTCGTTGAGATAATCCAACTCGATCAACTTCTAATTGTAAGTACAGTTCAATCAAGCTCTGCTGTAGCTCTCCAAGCTGCATATTGCTATTTTCAAACTGTTGCCTACCGTTGGTTGTTACCGTTCTAATTCTCTGCCGCAAGAGACTCTCAAGCGAATTTACCTGACGCTGTAGATTTAGCACAGCAGGATGGGTGCTCTGGTATCGAGCCTGTTCAATCGCCAGCTGTGATTGAACTGCCTGCAACTCAGTAAGTACTTCCTGCACACCAGGCGATTGACTAAGAGTGTTCAGTTCAATCGCAGTTTCTAGCTCCATTCCTAGCTGACGTCTTAGTTCTAGTAGACGAGCGTTTACATTGGCTAGTTCTGTTTTCGCTTGATCAATTTGAGTGTCAAGATTACCAATGCTGTCAACAGCTTGAGCGGCCTCTTGCTCTAGATCGACCACACCATTTTCCTCTTTAAACTGACGAAGATTTGCCTCGGCAGCGCTTACCGCTGATTCTGTTTGAGGTAGCTGTCCGGCAATGAATCGTCGAGCAGCTATTGCTTCCTCACGGTTTGTCTCAACGTTATTCTCAATATAAGCTTCCATCAATGCATTAACGATAACGGGCGCAGTTTGATCGTCGGGACTTTGATATGAAATCTCTAGAATATCTGTTCCAGGAATTGCCTTGACCTCCAACCCCTCTTTCAGCGAAGTTGGGGTGAGTGCCTCTTCTATGACTGCGGCTTCTGCTGTCGCGATCGCCTTCTCTAGAGTAGGAAGCGACTGAATAATTTCCGCTTGGGTTCTTAGCGGATCTTTTTGAAGGCTATCTAAAGCCTCTAACTCTCCAATGTCAACATTAAGCCCTGTTAAAGAGGAGGTACGGCCTCCTTTAATTAGAAGTTTGCCAGTTGCCTCATATTCTGCCTCTTGTGATGCAAGAGCTAGAACCGTAAGACATATACTAGACGAAAACACAAAGGTTGCTAAGCGCCAGCGTCTTCTTAGAACGCACCAGTATTTCTGAAGGTCAATCTCTTCAGTGTACTCTTTATCTCTCATCGACTTTGCAGTGTGGCTATCATTGACGGCGCCGTTAGTATTAAGTGACACTCCTACCCCCAAACCCAGTTTATAAACTTCAGATTACTTCGAACAATTCAATCCACATCATCCACGTACTTAGTAAGCGCCTGATCTTTGAAAAACAACTTTAACTGTCTTAAGTAAAATCATCATGTCCAGCTTTAAGGACCAGTTAATGATGTAAGTCAAATCAAGGTTGAATGCAATCTCAAAGTCATCAATATCAGAGCGACCTGAAACCTGCCATAATCCTGTAATGCCTGGTAAAACTTCTTGTCGAATAAAGTGTTTCTCTCGAAATCTTTCTACGTCCCTAACAGGCAAAGGGCGAGGTCCAATTAAGCTCATCTCACCCGTAATCACATTGAACAATTGAGGCAGCTCATCTAGGCTGTAGCGCCGCAGAACCTTACCAACTCTTGTTACTCTAGGATCGTCTTTCACTTTAAAAAGAACACCATCTTTCATCTCATTTCTTGCTTCTAATATTGCTTGCAATTGGGTCGCATTAACAACCATAGTCCGAAATTTCCACACCTTAAACCTTAGACCATGTAAACCGATGCGGGTTTGTTTAAAAAAGATTGGACCAGGAGAATCTAGTTTGATTAGAATGGCAATAAGAATCAAAAAAGGAGATAAAATGAATAATAGCAGTAGCGCGAAGAACTTATCGAGGTGCCTCTTTATCCAATAATCTCCGCCGACAATCACTGGCACTTGAATCATTGGAGAAAGGACACCACCCACGCACGAAACTTCGGCCCTAGAAAGAATGGAAAGGACAGGAGCTAGCTCAGTAGGTAAAAGCCGAAGCGTAATTCCGAATGTCTGAAAGTGCCAGCAAATGTGCAAACGAGTTCTAATCGCTGACCAAGAGACAAATACCTCTTGAATACCTAAACTTTTCAGCCTTAAAAAAGTCTCATTACGATTACTTCTGTCTAAAGAAGTTGCGTCAGCGATACCAACTAAGTTGTAGCTGCTTTCTTGTTCAATTAACCTAATAATATTGTCTCGCTCATCCTCAGCGCAGATAAGAAAAGTAGAATAACGAATCGAGGTTTTTTGACAAACATACCTAGAAAATCGATCATATCCGAACCTAAATAAGCAGATAAAGAATATGCTCAGCGCCCAAGATACTAAAAAGATTGAACGAGAAACATACTGTTCTGGATCATAAAGAAATGCAACTAGCATCAGAAGAACACTAGCTAAAGAAACGGCTTTAATTATTTTAATGAAATCCAGACGATAGATACTAGAGCTGTACAGTCCTAGTGCTGCAATAATACTAATTTCAAAAGCAAGAGACAAAAGCCTAAATGTCGACAGCTCTTCTACCCAAGGAGAATCGATAGGCGTTCCATAGTGAATTCCTATTGACCAAGCAAGCATCAAAGCAATTGAGTCTAATAGAATAAGGATAAGTAAGCCAAAAGATCTAACAGCCAGCCCTTTACGAAAATGTGTAATAGGAGAGAATCGTAAGTCCGTTCTGACATTGTTTCGAGCTGTAGGAGGAGCTACCACAGCATATTTTCTAGAACTCATCTATTTTCACTCTGTTTCAAAAATTTTGCTCGCCAAAAAAGGATAGATATGAGATATCAAAACCCTATCTAAACAAAAATCTAGAGCCAAAAATTAGCGGCTGAAGTTACCAGTCTCTTGTTGTGTCAAATCCACTAGAGACTGAGTCAGCCAATGTATAGTAAACTCATTTCTTGCTCAACTAGCTTATATCCTATGAGCTAAAAAAAATGCTAAACAGACTACATGTTTTCTAGCTACTTGGCTTTGATCTTCCTAGTTTGTGAGCAACTTGTGTCTAAAGGAAAAGAACAACCGCTACGCATCTAGAAAACAATATTTTAGTCGATACGTAAATGTCGACATTCGTGCTGGCCACTCATTCCGGCAATTCTGTTATGCAAGTCATTCAGGTGTTTATTTAGTTGTGTACGTTGGCTCTCGAACAGGCTTAACTCCTGACGAGTAAGCTTTGAGAAAATTGGCATATTCATTCAAGGAAGCAAATACTTCACAGATACTTCAGTGAAACGAGAATTTCAGTGAAAGTGCTTTGAATGTATAACGTTAAGAACACTCAATGTTCAGTATTTTTACTTACTTAACAGTAACTTTATGCTGGCTTGATACCTTCTTTACTGCTGATTTCGTTGCTGACAGTTGTTCGTAGATGGCTGGGGGTTAAAGCAAGAGCCGAAGCGGGTTACTCCAGGAAGGCTCCTTTGTGCGATCCGAATAAGCACACAGCCTAATGGAAATTCAACTTCAAATAGTCAGCTTTCAAGTGTGGTATCTATATATACACTTCGCACTGGTCATCACAACTATCAGCTTCTATGCTCGGCTCTATAACACCTTTCCTCAACACCTTTTCTCGAAACTTACGTGTTAGCAAGAAAATTTGGCCATGTTCAAGACATCACACCTGCCTATGAGTCGTAGCGCGATTGAGTCGGTCATCGCTCATGGCAAGCGAGAGCATGCACTTAATGTCAAGCGAGACCATGCACTTAAGCGCAACTATCTGCTAGGTAAGCAAGATGACTGCATCAACTCTAGATTGTCTTGATGACTTTCCTGATTTGGCTTTCTTTTGCTATCCAACGTGGAAACCATATTCTGTCTTACTAAAAGACCAAACTGTCTACCAATAGGTCTCAATAAGAGAATCTAAGTATCATAACTATACGGTTAACTTTAGTTAGACTCATGCGTATGAGTTTGGGACTAGAGATAAGCTTTTATGGCTTACCTTGATATGACTCATGATTCAATCCGAGAACAGTTCAAAGCTTTATCCACCTTCTGATAGCACCGTCAACGCCACCGCCAAACAGCAAATTCCAATTGAATCAGTTCAAAAAATCCTAAATCGCTCACGAGCTTCTGTTTACCGCTACGCCAATACAGACCCTAGAATTCTTAATCCACCCTTCGACCCAAGTCGTCTCAATCCTGAGCTTCGTGATGACAAAGAAGCCCCCTTAATGTTTCACCCCAACGAAGTCGCTCGCTTTGCTCAAGAAGTACTTGGAATCAAGCAAGTAACTATAGAAGTTATGCAGCCGGCCGAAACCGAAACGAATCGTCTGCTACAGGCTATTTTGCAAGAGCTACAGAGCGTCAAAAGCTTGCTAGAGTCTCAAGAATCATCAGACGAAGCTTGAGGTTTGTAAAACGGGCTATAACTAGCTACGCGTGAACCAAACTTGGCAAAGAAAAATAGCGTTTTCCAGCCGTAAGGCCACTGTAGTAGCTAAAAAGTAGCCTATGAATACCCCTGCACGTAACGAAAATATGAATAAAATGACACTGCCTGTGTTGACGTCGGTCTCCTTAGCTAATATTGAGTTATGAAGCTAAAGTAAAGCTGTTGACGTCAAACCGTCGGCTTCGGCCCTTTGCTTCCGTTTGGTTTTAGATCATAGCCTTGCTTTCTTGGTACATATACTCAAAAAACCAGTAGATGCTAGCATCGTAAGCTAAACAAAAGACATAGCACTTTGGCCTTGTCAAGGCTTGTTTTTTCTATCCCCTACCCTTTCCCTGTATGGAATCTGCCAGTCCTGAGCACTCACCCGAGCAACCTCCCGGTCATATCGCACACTTGATCGGCCTACTCATAACCACCCTTACCCTTACGCTGCCTCTATACGCGATATCGAATTTCAGAGCCATTGAGGTAGAAATTCCCCGGCAGCCACAAACCTTATCCATGAAAGCAGAAGAGTAATAGAAGGCACCGTCGGCGACTGGTTTGACGGTGCCTTCACTATTAATAGTAAGGTAACGGCCAGATAGAAGCTGTCAGACACTTGCTAGTGCATTTAGGTCTCAACCTTTAGGCTAACTATGTACGAAGGTAGTCTGAAGCGAGTTCGCTTGAAGGGTTAAAACGGTGTAAAAGCATTTCGCCTGCTCCCGCTCTCCCGTAGAATACTGCTGAGGTCTTCACCTCTAAAACGCAGTTATCACGAAAGTCATTAAGCCGTTATGGATTTATCCCGTATTCCCGCACAGCCAAAGTCTGGCATCGTCAACGTGCTCATCGAGATTCCCGCTAAGAGCAAAAATAAGTACGAGTTTGACAAAGACCTCAACGCATTTGCACTAGACCGTGTGCTGTTTTCTTCAGTGCAATACCCCTACGACTATGGATTTATTCCTAATACCCTAGCCGATGACGGCGATCCACTAGACGGTATGGTGATTATGGATCAGCCTACCTTTCCAGGATGCGTTATTCCCGCTAGGCCCATTGGCATGATGGAGATGATTGACGGTGGCGATCGCGACGAAAAAATTCTGTGTGTCCCTGCAGACGATCCTCGTTATGCCAACGTAAAAACAATCGACGATATTGAACCTCACCGTTTAGAAGAAATCTCCGAATTTTTTAGAACGTACAAAAACTTAGAGAAGAAAGAATGTGAAGTGCTTGGCTGGAAGAATCTAGACCAGGTGCAGCCGCTGATTGACGAATGCATCAAAGCCGCCAGCTAAGCTAGTCCCACTAAAAACTCTCAAGAAGCCCCGAAGTTTGAACTTCGGGGCTTTTTTATTGAAGCCTACAACTACCTATTAGATTGTCATCCTCTACCTCTAGCAAGCAAATTTACAGAGTTCGAAGTGTCTTCATACCCACCTACAGAATCGATGCAAACACTGAGATCCCATTCCTTACTGCTGGGCTCAATAAGCTAGCTCGATCTGCTACTACGCATGACACGCGCACCTAGCAATGCTTTGCCCCCTTGCGACTAACGGTTAAACAGCCCTTATTGGCAACAGGCGCACTTCCAACAAAGAAATTTGCACTCTATCCTACCTATTAGAGACAATCTAATGTTAAACAGTCAAAGCTTTGAAGAAGTCACCAAAATAGCCGGAGACTTCTCTAGGGGTAGAAGTTACGGCGCGGGTGCCTGGGGAGATATCAATAAAGACGGATATCCTGATCTTTGGGTTGGCGGTCATTTTGGGCCTGCTGAAAAAATATACAATCGCAATCTGTTTCTCAATAAAAGAGACGGAACGTTTATAGATATCGTTGAAGATGTTTTTCTTGTTGAAGAACTGAAAGGCGACTTTCATGGATCAGCTTGGGCTGACTTTGACAATGACGGCGATCAAGATCTCATTGTGCTATCTGGAGGAGAAAATGCTGGCACCAATCATCCACCCGACAGTTCTCCTAATCGACTTTTTGTCAACCATAAAGGAGTGCTTAGAGATCAAGCTAGCGAACTTGGCATCGCCTATGACAGCGCCAAGGCCCAGGTGCCGATTTGGCTAGATTTTAACAACGACGGCTGGCTCGACCTTTTTCATGGCTCTACGCGACGGCCTGATGGGCTTAACCCTACTACTATCTTCCAGCAAACGCATAGCGGCTTTAACGATGTAGGAACTGATCTTCTTCCTGAACAAATTACTCAAGCAACCGTCAAGTTGGGTGCCCTAGCTACTCCATCGAAAAATAGTGGTCTAGATCTAATCCTTACAGGCGGTATCAAAACCATACTCAATGCGAGCACTACAGCATCTTTTGCTAAGCGATCGCCCTCTCTACTTCGCGGTTCAACGGACGTAGCCATCGCCGACTTTAACGGCGATCTCCTGATGGATATCTATGTGAGTAGAGCCAAGGAAGACCGATTGTCTATCAATACAAAACAAGGCCTAGAAGATATCACTCTAGATTCTGGCATCAGCAGTGCGCTCAACACAGGCGCTGTCAGTGTTGTCTCAGGTGATTTTGACAACGATATGGACATAGATATCTACGTTGTCAGAGCTAGAGATAAGAAAAATGCACCCAATGTCCTCTACGACAATCAAGGGGATGGCACATTCATTCCGGTAGCGAATTCCGGAGGTGCGGCTGGCACAACATTTGGTGACGGTGATGCAGCAACTACAGCTGATTACAATTTAGATGGGTTTATAGATCTGTTTGTAACCAACGGTGCGCGGGCCGGGTTTGGTCCTCAGCAGCTCTTTCGTAACCAGGGCAACAAAAACAATTGGCTGCAGATCGATCTTGAAGGCGTCATCTCCAGTAGAGACGGTATAGGCGCTCAGGTTTATGTAACAACAGGAGAGATTACTCAACGTCGAGATCAGATGGGCGGATTTCATAGGTGGTCACAAGACCATCAACGTCTTCACTTTGGTTTGGCCAAAAACAATCAAGTAGATCGAATAGAGATTCATTGGCCAAGTGGGACTATTCAGCAGCTAGATAACATCTCTGCAAACCAAATCCTTAAGGTTAGAGAAGAAGGAACTCCCGTTGAAGAGGCACTTCCAGGAACGCGCTATGGAACTGATTGGGACGATATGCTCATCGGTACTAGGCGCAAAAATATCTTCTTTGGCCAGGCTGGTAATGACTTCCTCGAAGGTGGTAACGGCAAAGACGTTCTCTTTGGTGGAGACGATAGGGACATCCTGATTGGCGGTAGGAGCAACGATACGCTTTTCGGTGAGCAAGGATTTGACACCCTAAGCGGTGGAAGTGGTAACGATTTGCTCAATGGAGGCAACGGTAAAGATATTCTCTCTGGCGGTGCTGACAACGATACGCTTATCGGTGAGGCTGGCAAAGATACGCTCATCGGCGATAGGGGTAAAGATATGCTCACAGGCGGGGCTGGCGAAGATACATTTGTCTTAGCTTTAGGTGAGGGCACCGATACCATTACAGACTTTAGCAGTGAAGACCTGATTGGGTTAGCTAATGGGCTAGGCATTGGTGAACTTTCCTTTGTTGGCAATAACATCATCGTTACCGATACCAACAAAATCTTGGCCACTCTCATTGGTGTAGAGACTGCTAGCTTACAAACCAGACAGTTCGTGCTACTCTAGAGCACGTTCGCGCCCTCTCGAACAAGAACAGCCCACCGCAATAGCTCGCCGTGGAATCAATCCGACAACAGAGCCGCAGTTAGGATGAGGGCATAGCCAAAGTAAGAAGCATTAAAGTAAGAAGCATTAAATAAAGTACAAAGCGTTAAAGTACGAAGCCGACTAGAATGTCAAAACGCTCAAAGCATTTGGCTCAAGTAACCTTTTTACTTGTTGGTCTTATAGCTTTCGACATGCTGATAGGGCGCAGTCTATATCATCCTCTCGTGCATTTCTACAGATTAGTTAGCTGGGGTGTTTGTCAGAGGGGGGTAGCAGCTTGTGACCATAAGCAAACTCCAAAAGCAGTAGGACAATCAGCAGTTGCGACCAGTCACTATGAAGCGACCCGTGTAGGAATAGAGGTTATCAAAGCAGGTGGAAACGCAGTCGATGCAGCGATCGCAGTTGGCTACGCGCTTGCGGTGGTTCATCCTTGCTGCGGGAATTTAGGAGGCGGTGGCTTCATGACACTACGCCTATCAGACGACACAAATCGGTTCATCAACTTTCGAGAAACGGCCCCTCTAGCAGCGACACCAACGCTTTATCAAGATTCAGAAGGCGAGGTTATCAAAGGATTAAGTACAGATAGCTATTTGGCAGTCGCAGTTCCAGGGACAGTAGCAGGATTAGAATACGCTAGAAAAGCTTATGGCAGTGGCCAATTGACTAGGCAGCAGCTTATAGCGCCTGCACAAAAGCTAGCAAATGACGGCTTCGTTTTAACTGGCCCAGAACAAAAGCTCTTAACAAGAGAACTAAAGAACAATCAGAATTCTGAAGTAGTTGATATCTTCATCCAAGAAGGTAAGGCGATAGAAGTAGGCGATCGCCTTGTCCAACCGGAATTAGGTGAAACGCTCTCACTACTCGCCAAAAACGGTGCATCGACCTTTTACGAAGGAGAAATTGCTCAAAAGATTGTCGAAGCTAGCCAACAGCACAACGGCATTCTCACACTTGAAGACTTCAAAACCTATCAAGTTCAAGATATAGACCCGCTCACCTGCAACTATCGGGGATTTACTATTCTGACTAGTCCTCCACCCGGCGGTGGGCCTGTTCTATGCCAAATGCTCAATATTGTAGAAGGGTTTCCGATTAGCCAGGTAGAGTATTACTCAGCGCAGCATTTACACCAGATGCTTTCAGCAATGCTGTTTGCCTATCGCGATCGCAATCTATACTTCGGCGATCCTACCTTTGTAGAAGTCCCAACAGCAAGAATATTATCCAAAGCGTATGCCAAAGAACTCAGATCCAAAATACCCAAAGATAGAGCCTTAGAGCTAGCAGAAGAACTGTCTCTAGAGCAAAAGGGAAAAAATACAACCCATTTCTCCGTGGTTGACAAAGAAGGGAACGCAGTCTCTGTTACATACACCATCAATACGCTATTTGGCGCGGGTGTGATTGCACCAGGTACAGGATTTTTTCTCAATAATGAAATGGATGACTTCACGGCCAAAGTCGGCACAGCTAATACCTACGGCTTAGTGCAGGGAAGTGTCAACAGCATTGAACCAGGCAAACAGCCGCTCAGCTCAATGGCGCCAACTATTGTCCTAGACGCTAGTAATGAAATCGCTTTGGTTACCGGTAGCCCAGGCGGATCGACAATTCCAACAACAATATTTCAGATCATCACAAACCTAGTTGACTTTAATCTATCCCCAGATCGCGCAGTCAACCAGCCCCGTATTCACTATCAAGGGTCTCCAAACACTGTACTTACAGAACCTTTCGCACTGCCAGGTGATACTTTCGTTGATTTGTGGAACTATGGATATCGCGTTTCCCCATCTATTCATTGGGGTGCTGCTATGTCAATTGCCAGAAAAGATAAGAAACTACAGGCAATCAAAGACTTTCGTAGGCAACAAGCAGAAGCTAGAGCAGTTGATGACTAAAGCTTGCGCGATCACAGAAGCGAAAATCTGCTCAGCCACATGGCTAAGCTAGGTACGATGGCAAGGTAATGACACTAGTTTGAGCGATTTCTTCAAGCTCGCGCAGAGCAGCTTATCTAGCTGGCGAAGCATTAGTAAAGTAGCAAGGCGCACTTCCTTTACGTTCATCAACCATTCGTCTAACCACTCGTCTGTGGGCTAAGAAGGTCATTGCCTTGATGTGGGCTTCGCTGGCTAATGGCCTTCAGCGCTTGTTTTAGCGCTTCTGTTCGATTAGGCAGAAATCGATCTGCTGGCACAATGTTTAGCAGACCCAGCCGAGTCAAACGCTTGTAGGTCTGTCCTGAAGCACCAACAATATACACAACGCGATCGCCCTCTACCGCTTCTTGGATCGAATTTTCTAGCGCGAGCGATGTGGTTACCCCTAGATGTGGTACCTCGCTAATATCTAGCACTAGCGCCTGACAGTTTTGGACCGCCTCTCGCTCTCTAGAGATCGCCTTAGCCACTCCAAAGATCATGGGTCCGCTAAGGCTAAATAGCAAGATTCGACCCTGCCCCTTATCTAGTAATGCCTTTTCTTCAGCACTTAGCGCAATCGTATCATCATCGTCGGTTACCGTAGTCACTCCTTTGTCCGAGCGCAGCATGCTCAAGTTCTCGATCGTCAGCATGTTTGCGACAAACACACCCACCCCGACGGCGACCACCAAATCTACAAACACCGTCAGAATAATCACCCCATACATAATCGCTGCTGACTTGCGCGAAATGTAATGAGCCCGCTTCAGAAAACCCCAGTCAATAATGTCGATACCGACTTTGATAATGATGCCTGCTAGCACAGACAGCGGAATATTCTCTGTCAAGCTGCTAGCCCCTAATACCACAACCAGCAAAATAACCGCCCTGGCAAGACCAGAAAGCGCCGAACGCCCTCCCGCTTTAATATTCACGACCGTGCCCATGGTTGCGCCCGCTCCAGGCAATCCACCGAGCAGACCTGACATGATATTCCCAATGCCTTGCCCTACTAGCTCTCTATTAGAATCGTGCTCAGTTCGAGTAAGACTATCCGCAACCACTGATGTAAGCAGAGCATCGATACAGCCCAAAGTGCCTAGCACGCCCGCATCTACTAGCATCTCGCGCAACTGAGGACCACTAAATGTCGGCACCGTCAAAGAAGGTAGCGCCAAAGGTATCTCTCCGATGCGAGCTATCCCCTCGACTCCGGCAAATACCGTCAGTGATAGGACTGTGCCAACCACCATAGCCACTAGCTGAGGCGGGGCAAACTTTCGTAGGCTCTTGGGAAAATAGACAATAATTAAAACGGTGAGCAGCGTCAAGATGGCATCGCTAGGCTGAATGCCCTCAATTAGTCCTGGTAGGTTTCCAAGCGTTCCGAGCACGCCTCCTCCTGGAGGCGATTGCCCTAGGGCGGGGCCAATTTGTAACACGATTAAGATCAAGCCGATGCCTGACATGAAGCCTGACACTACGTTGTAGGGCATCAGCGTGACGTATTTACCTAGTTTCAATACGCCAAGCAGTATCTGGAAAATTCCAGCCATAATCACGACCGTAAAGGCCATGGCCATACCATTTTCCGGATTGGCCGCCACCAACGAGGCAATTACACCAGTAATGACCACCGTCATCGGACCAGTCGGCTCAGAGATTAAGGTCGGTGTACCGCCGAATAACGCCGCAAAAAAACCGACTATAATCGCGCCATATAGCCCAGCCGTAGGCCCAGCTCCTGAGGCTACACCAAAAGCTAACGCCATTGGTAGGGCAATAACTGCGGCCGTTAGTCCGCCAAAAAGGTCGCCACGAATATTCTTAAAATTAATTTGATTGGTAAACTTGTAAGCTCTTTGCATAGGTAGGGTATGCCCTTCGTCGCGATCTCTATCTCTAGTCTCTCATGCTGAGTAAAAACTTTGGTTTTACCTTCTAGAAAGACTATTTCAGTAGACTACCTACTACACTAAGGACGTGTCATCAGCCAGACAATGCATCGTATACCCGATTACGAGCAAGTCTTGGAGAAAATGCCTAAGTTAATTTGAACATAGGAAAGGAACGACTTTGTTAATTTGCAACACAGGTCACTCTTATGAAAGGGGAGGAGCAGAAGTCGAAGCAGAACTGTCTTGATCAGAGCTGTTGCTTTTGAAGGTTTTCTCCGTTGATTGGGGTTCTGGTAAAGGAATAAATTCGTTCTCTTGAGGCACTGCTGGAAACCGCTTCTCTCGCCAATCTTTCTTTGCTTGTTCGATTCTTTCTGGGCGGCTAGAAATAAAGTTCCAATACTTTTGACGAAAGCCCAAGGGCTCGCCACCAACAACCATCGTCTGGGCGATCGCGTCCGCGCTAATCGTGATAGATGTACCTGTTTTTACGATAGCCAGACGATTTGGTTCCAAGGGTTGGCCGTCAATTGATAGCCCAGAAGTAACGCTATAGATCGCTTTTTGCTGATCGTCTGCGGGTAGCTGAAATTGGCTACCTGGTGAAAGGCTTAGCGAAAGATAGAGTGTCGGTGAGAAGGTTTGAACAGGCGATGAAAATGACTTAAATTTCCCAGCAATTAGCGTAGCGGTGGTGCCATCCTCTTGCCACTTGGGTAGATCACCAGCGGCATGATGGGAAAAACTTGGGTCGACTTCTTCATAGTCTTCGGGAAGCGCAACCCAAGTCTGAATAGCATGAAGGGTAGATTCGGTATCTCTGAAGCTATCGGGCGATCGCTCTGAGTGAACAACACCTTTACCCGCTGTCATCCAGTTGACTTCACCAGGAACAATTTCTTGAACCACACCCAAGCTGTCGCGATGTAGCAAGCTACCTTCAAATAGATAGGTAACGGTCGCTAGGTTGATATGGGGGTGCGGTCTAACATCGACACCTTTGCCAGGGGGAAAGACGGCAGGGCCAAGGTGATCAAAAAAGATGAAGGGGCCAACCATCTGGCGATCGCGATGAGGCAAGCTACGCTGTACACTAAATCCGCCTAGATCATGCTTTTCAGGAATGAGTATTTGCTCAAGCGCCATATCAGGTGTCCTGTCAACTTCGATATAGCAAAACTATAGCTTGGCGCACATAGTTCAGACGAATAATCATCACTAAAACAAAGTAACAACAATATGCCTATGGGAAATAGCTACATGCAAATGCTCCTTAAAGCTGTTGGATTTATGGCTAGTGGATTAAGCTGGCTGGCCATTGGCAGTCTACTATTCTTGAGTCTGTGGATTGTTCTGCCAGCACCTAATTTTTTCTTGTTGCCGCTAGCGGTAGGCGCACCCGCAGTGAGTCCGTTGCTAGGTGGACTAGGAGTGATCGCACTGCTTCTAACGCTGTGGCTGATAGAATCCCCACCGCACACTGTGGTTGCGATTCTCCTAATAATAGTTGCGCTTAATAGTCTGCCGCTTTTGCAGCAGCCTCAAGCAGTAGCCGCTGCGGAACGCTCGATGGTGCAGGCATTTCCTGATTCGCACAAAGACAATCTATCCAAAATCAAGTTGTTCGAGAGTCAATCTACGCCAATCCCAGCGTTCAGTATCTTCAACTTCTTTAGGGGAATTCCTCAATCGGAAGTCCGACACCAGGCAAAAATTCCATTCGCCAGTCCTGCGGGTGAAACTTTATTTTTGGATGTGTATCAGCCGCAATTGCCAGGGCGCTATCCAGCAGTAATGATGGTATATGGCGGTGGGTGGCGAACAGGTAACTCTAGTGAAAATGAGGCACTAGGTCGGTTTTTGGCGGGGCGAGGCTACGTGGTGATCGCGGCTGACTATCGACATACACCGCAGCATAAGTTTCCAGACCAGCTAGAGGATGTCGCAGCAGCGCTGGCTTTTGTGCGCGACCACACTGACAAATATGAAATCATTCCCGATCGGATTGCTTTGTTAGGCTGGTCAGCAGGCGCACAACTAGCGATGCTGACTGGATGTCAAGCCCCTGCGACACTATTGCCCAAGACTTTATCAGAGTCGACAGCAGAACTAGTATCTGTTCAGGCCATTGTCTCGTATTATGGCCCGGTCGATCTAGCCAATGGCTATCGCAATCCACCTCGGCCCGATCCCTTAAATGTTCGACAAGTTCTAGCGGCCTATTTAGGCGGATCGCCAGATGAACAGCCCACTACATATGCTGAAGCATCACCAATTACCTACGTCAAATCCGCCGCGCCAAGCACTCTACCACCTATCCTACTCATTCATGGTGGGCGCGATCATATTGTGGAGGTCAAGTATGGTAACTACTTGTACAACCAAATATTGCGATCGCGCAATACAGCTGTTTGGGTCAAAATTCCTTGGGCCGAACACGCCTTCGATAAAGTTTTCAACGGCGTAGGCAATCAGATGGCACTCCATTTTCTAGAACGCTTTTTAGCACAGACACTCCTGTAAGAGCATCGTTATACAAAGACCGTTTACTCGACTAGTATTTCCAGCATCGTCTTCGCCAAAGAAATCTTGGCTGCAGCAGTTTTTCCTATACACGATCTAACAAATACCTTTAAGGCTACCTTTGAGGCATTACATGGTTCTAACAACAATGAGTCTCAGCCGTACCATAATGAACCATACCTTTCTAAGGGTTGGTGCAAAACCCCTAATATCTCCGAGAAACGTCTATCCAACAAACGTCCATATGATAACTTAGGAAAAATTTCGAGGGGGTGTATCAGAAAGCGATATGTTTTCGAATTCAGTGCATGAATATCGGCTGAAGTCTTGTGGTCGCCGGTTGCTAATAGCCACCGCACTTCTCGGTTTAGGAAGTTTTTACTCAGAAGGAGCCATCGCCCTAGAACCTGCTCCTCAAGACTTATCTACGTCTTCAAACACTCACCCTACGACCACTTATCCAGAAGCCTCCAGCACTTCTGATACTGAACGGGCAGAATTTATACCCTTCTTTGAAGTTAAACCTGCGCTTACCGCTGTCAAACCCTCAAAAGTGGTCAAGGTCTTAGAGCGTGATCGCCTATCAGCCCTGCAAACGCTGCGCATCCCAAGCTATGCGTCGACCACTACCACCACGAACCTCACTAACCAGCCTCCCCAACCCACTGCCCTTGGTTCGCCCTGGAGCACAGGCGAAGATTTGACGGCTGCTCAGACCGCCGAGAGGCTCACCGATGCAGCCGCAATCACTATGGCTGATGCTTCCTCCATCAGTCCAACGCCTAGCGCTATGCCCAGTGAGTTGAGCCAAGCTGAGACTACCGAGGAAGTTCCCTGGCGCTTCGTGCTAGAGCCCTATATTTACTTGCCTCTAGAAACGAATGGGGACGTCACTATTCGAAACACGGAAGTGCCTTTTGATTTTAGCCTTGGCGATATTCTAGAGTCGCTGACCTTTGCCTTTTACGGACGCTTTGAAGCATGGAAAGGGCCGTGGGCTGTCGTTTTAGACGGTTACTACTTCGATACGGTGGAGTCTGAAAGCCGCAATATTCCAGCAGCGGCACTGCCGCCCGGCCTGCTACCACCTCAAATCACTCAGGTCCCTATCGATGCCACTGCCGAAACCGCTTTTTTGAAGCTTGATTTGGCCGGAGCCTATCGCTTTGGTGATGCCAATCTACCAGACGCCCTCTCTACTGCTAAAACGGATTTTGACTTAGGGCCATTCGTCTTCGATGCGATCGCAGGATTACGCCTCTACTCCTTCAGCAATAATATCGAACTTAGCACTCCCTTTGGCTTCGAACGCGACTTCGGCCGTTCAGTCACCTTTGTAGAACCAATGATTGGGGGCCGTGCCCGCTGGAACTTTGCCGATGATCTAGCGGCGATCGCTGCGGCCAACCTTTCCGGCTTTGGCATCGGTACTGATATCTCTGTCGAGAGCTACGCTGGAATAGACTGGCTCTTTTCTGGCAATACTTCGCTAACAGCTAACTACCGCCTCACTTACATCGACTACACAGAAGGCGATTCTGGCCTCAACTTCCTTCAGCATGGACCCGCCTTTGGGGTGAAATTTCGGTTTTAGGTAGCACCTCCCTCAACTGCGCCAACCTACGTTCACCACAGCAATATCTTCGTGAGGATCTAGCAACGTCAACTCTATATATCATCTGTAGATACCCTTCTCATTACTCTTGACTCAGAGAAGTTTCAGAATGTGACGCCCCGAAAGACTTTTTGAAAAGAATTGATATTCTAAGCCTACAGTTGCAAGGACAGTTGCTGCTTGTCCAGGTTAGACAAGTATTTGAGCTGCAACTTCGAACCCTCACTTAAATTGTTCTTTTCACTTTTTCTTTCCTAGAGAGTCCAAACATATGCGATCGCGCCTTTCAATTTTCTTCGGAACTTGCCTGCTAGTATCGCTGATATCGTTCGGTCTTATGGTTCAGGCAGGCTCTACTCAAGAGTCCTCAGCTAGTCAGCCATCAAGTGGTGTCCTCTTCGAAAACGTTCGCATCTTTGACGGCGTGTCTGATCAGTTATCTGATCCGTCCAACGTTTTAGTGATCAATAACCAAATTCAGACGATTTCAACCGCAGCAATTCCGGTTACCGCACAGGAGAATACGGTTCGCATCGAGGGTACTGGGCGAGTGCTGATGCCAGGACTGATCGATGCTCATACTCATCTGTTTATGGAAACCTTGTCCCCCCAGAAGCTAGAGGAGGCTGCAACATCGACACCGGAAGTCCTCTTTCAGCAAGCTCGGGAGAATGCCACCAACATGCTGTTACGTGGGTTTACCAGTGCTCGCGATATGGCAGGGCCGGTGTTTGCCCTTAAAGATGCTATTGACCGGGGCGACGTAGTTGGCCCTCGCATTTGGCCCTCAGGGGCGATGATTTCGCAAACGGCGGGCCATGGCGATTTTCGGCAATTGAATGAGATACCCCGAACCCCCACTACCGAACTCAGTCTAGCCGAGCAGGCTGGTGTCGGAGCGATCGCAGACGGCGTTCCTGAAGTTCTTCGAAGTGTCCGCGAGCAGTTGATGAAAGGAGCCAGCCAGGTCAAGCTAGCCGCCGGGGGCGGGGTTGCTTCGGATTATGACCCCATCGACGTTACCCAATACACTGAGGAAGAACTCAGCGCAGCAGTAGAGGCAGCTAAAGACTGGAACACCTACGTTGCCGTTCACGCCTATACTCCCAGAGCAATTCAGAAGGCCATTCGAGCAGGGGTTCAGTCCATCGAACATGGTCAGCTGATAGACGAGGAAACGGCTCAAATGATGGCGGAAAACGGCACCTGGCTCAGCATTCAACCGTTTCTTGACGACGAGGATGCGAATCCTTACCCAGAAGGGTCTGCCAATCGGGTTAGTCAATTACGGGTGGCCCAAGGAACTGATAATGCCTACAATCTAGCCAAAAAATATCAGCTCAAAACCGCTTGGGGCACCGATACATTGTTCAACCCGGAGGGATCTGTCCGGCAGGGAGCAAAGCTAGCCAAACTAGTGCGCTGGTATACCCCGACTGAAGTCCTCCGGATGGGCACCAGCACCAACGCCGAACTGCTGGCGCTATCTGGTCCCCGCAATCCCTATCCCGGCACCCTTGGGATAGTGGCAGAAGGCGCCCTAGCAGATCTACTACTAGTAAACGGCAATCCCCTAGAGAACATAGACTTAATTGCCGATCCAAACAATAACTTCCTCGTCATTATGAAAGACGGTGAAATTTACCAGAATCGACTGAGCTGATTACAGCCATGACCTCCAGGTTTCTAGCCGAACCCGGCCCAGCCATACATACCGCAATATCCTTGCCAGAGATGACTTGAGAAGAACCCGTCACGATGACTTGAGAAGAACCCATCACACTGAAGCCTGTTGGCATCATAAAATGCCGTAAGCAAATCCAGAAATCTAGTAAATATTGTGGTGTCGCTATCCCTTGCCATTGTTTTTTCCCAGTTTCGGGCTCGTTTATCCCTAGATGCGCGGTTCAATCCTAGCCTCCTGGTAACTTCTTTGATCGCCGCTGTGATTGGGACGACCAGACCAGGGTTGGCAGCAGAAACCGTCTCGATTGAATATGGCCGCTTCAGCCGGTCAATTTCAACAACCTCGCTTGAGCACTATGCTGCAACTGGTGAAGCTGAAGACACTTTGAAGGGTCTGGTCAATCGGCTAAGTCCTGAGCAGCAGCGAGGGTTGCAAGATGCGCTTCAGGCCCGTCGTAGCGTTGATGTTGTGCAACTATCTCAGTGGCTCTACACACCGATGGGAGAACAGATGCTCTTCTTTGCCGGCAGCTTGGTGAAGACAAGAGCGTTGCAAAATGGCCAGCAGGCACTACGGGGGGCATTGATTACGGCGGCGTCTGACGGTGAAATTTCACTACTGACCGTGATTCGGGCTTTTCCCACCAAAATGGTGCGGATCGATCTGCAGCGGGCGATCGCTGCCTACCGAGATATCATCGCTGAAGCCGACAACACACTGGCCGTTTTAGATGCTGTGGCTCAACAATCTGCCACCGCCACCAAACTTTCTTCCTTTGATCTGACCACCTTGCCAGACGTCACTCAATCCGGGCCTTACGCTACCCGGCAGATTCCTTTAACGATTGAAGACCCTGAGCGTAACCGCACCTACCCAGCCGAGATGTTTATTCCCGAAACGTTACAGGCAAGCCGGTTTCAGCGCCCCGTTGCTGTGCTTTCTCATGGGCTTGGTGATACCCGCACTAATTTCTTCGACATCGGTGAACACCTCGCCTCTCATGGAATTGTGGCGGTTATACCGGAGCATATTGGCAGTAACTTGGCGCAAAAGGAAGCGATGCTGAAGGGGTTGTCGAATGAAACCTTCAAGGCTCGCGAATTTATCGATCGGCCCCTGGATATCACCTTTTTGCTAGATGAACTAGAGCGTACTAACGAAACGCACTATTGGGGCAAACTGGATCTCGATCAAGTAGCGGTCATGGGTCATTCCTTTGGTGGCTACACTGCCCTGGCACTAGCGGGAGCGACTATTGATTTTGACTGGCTGCAACGAGAGTGTGTTCCTGAGAACAACCCAGTGTTGGATGCGGCGGAGTTATTGCAATGCCGTGCCCTAGAGCTGATCCCTGATGATGCTGTAATAGAAACACTTTCCCAGACCGGGGTAAGAGATCCTCGCGTCCAGCTAGTGCTCACCTTTGCTCCTGTTTCTCAGCTGTTCGGTCAGTCGGGCATTAGCCAGATCCAAATCCCCACCATGTTCATGGGAGGAGTCTTCGACATCATTGCACCAGCAGTACCAGAGCAACTGTCGGCGTTTAGTTGGCTGACCACTCCCGACAAATACCTTTATCTGGGGGAAGGGTCATCCCATACCCCAGAACTGACCCGACTCACCGACCAAGTTTTCGATCTTGGTCGCGATATCGAACAGGGAATTGAAGGCGCCTTAGCGCTCAATCGCAACTTGATCAAGGGGCTATGCGTTGCCTTTGTTAACGTGCATCTCGTATCTGATGGTACCTACGAGCCGTTTTTACACCCGGCTTATGTTGAAGCCGTCAGCCAACCACCCTTTAATCGGCACCTGGTGCGAGAGATACCCGACAGCTTACAGGAACTCCTGTAGCATACAAAAGCCCTAGCTTAATTGTCTCATTATTAACTATCGTTATAAAACACTAGTGCAGTATGCGTACCCTACATCGTTTGATGGCCGCTTGGAGTCTTTGGTGCCGCCAACATTCAAACCGCTGCGGATAATCTTTCCGCAGCCTAAGAGGTTTTGCGACAATCGCGTTTGGGCTTCGTAGCGGACGTCGCGACCCAGTTAGAAGTCACAACCGCCCAAACCAATCTGACCCAGTTAAAAACCAACTTACTTTTCAGCATTTTAGACTACAACCAAGCGTTGGCAATTCTACAACGCTCAATCAACCCACCCGCCTCTCCATGATTTGAGCTGAAATTCCGACCATGCCTAAACTCTTTTCAGGTCATATTTCACTGATGAAACGATTGCGGTTCGTTTTCCTGAGTTTGTTGACCATGATATTGCTGATGTCATCGTCTGGCTCTGCCGTTGGTCAGGTAGGCGATGTTTCCTCTCCCTCAGACATTTTCCAGGAGATGACTGTCGACATCCAGTTGCGCTATGCGGCGCGGTCTGTACTTTTTCCTGAAACTCGGCGTAGTGGTCAGGTAGGCGACCTCGCCTATGGTTCAGTGCAATTGGATGGCCGTAATCTTTTTGATATTGCGGCTCCCAGCCCGATCGCTGACGGGCTAGAACCACGAGGGGCAAATCCGGTGAATGTACGGATTAAGCGCGTTGAAAACCGACTTAAGACCTTTCTGCGGGAGCATTTGCATACTCGAAGGGATCTCGAAAGCTTAAGTGTTGCCGTCACCCAGTCGAATACCCTTTACGTTGTTCAGGCCAGCACAGCAGCTATGGCAGATCCAGTGACTCTAGCGACAGTCACGGACGACGATACCGAAATTTATGGCACTACCACGCCAGAGGTAGGAGGCTACTTTGCCAAGCAGATTCAGCAGGGTCTATCGCGGGCCTATCGCGAAAGAGAGATCAGCTATATCCAAAAAGTTGTAGCTTGGGCAGGGGTGTTTTGGCTCCTCGCTGGTCTACTAAGTTTTTTACTGTGGCGGTTGAGTCAGCGGACCCAACGGCGGCAGTGGCAACTGCGAGAGGAACTAAGATCGCTATCGTCTGACTTAACTCCTGCCGGCCATGTCGATACCCCTCTCGAAGAAGCTGAGCGGGCAGACCATCTCAGAACCACTGCGTATTCCCTCAAGCGTCGGTTAAATCGCCAGAGAATTCATTTGCAAGGATTGATGCTAGCTCAAGGCTTGCTCTGGCTGCTCACCGTTAGCTTTTGCCTACGACTGTTTCCTCAAACCCGCACAGTGGGTCTGCTGTTTCTGAATCGCCCAATTGCTGTCGCGTTCACCTGGGGGAGCATCATACTGATTTGGCAGGCTAATCTGTACGTTACCGAACGTCTGGTGTTTTTCTTTCTGCAACATGATGAGACCATTTCATCTAGGAAACAAGAGCGTTTGCAAAAACGTCTGCCAACCCTGGCCGATACGCTAAAAGGCTTCGTGCAAGCCATTCTAATCATCATCGGCATGATCCTATCCGCCCTGTTTATCTTCGGATTCTCCGGGTTTCAGTTGTTTGCCAGCGCTGGGGTGGTCGGGGTGGCCGCTTCCATTGTTTTTCAATCGGCTCTACAGGACATCATCAGTGGCGCGATGCTACTGTGGCATGATGCTTATGCCATTGGTGACGTCATTACCGTCGGGGACAGCTCTGGCAAAGTAGAAGCTATCACCCTGCTTATGACTCAACTACGGAGCGCTGCTGGCGAACTCATCAGCTTGCGTAACGGCACCATTGATAACGTTAAGAATCTAACTAAGGAATGGTCCCGCCTAAATGTAGCCGTTGATGTGGCCTTGAACACCGACACCGATAAGGCCCTGCACCTAATGGGGGAGATATTTGCAGCGATGGCCGCAGAGTCGGAATGGCGAACGTCCATTTTAGAAGAGCCCGATATTCTGGCCGTCGATCGCCTAGCCTATAGTGGAGTGACGCTCATCATTCGAGCTAAAACTGCCCCAATGCAGCAGTGGAGCGTCACGCGAGAATACCTGCGGCGATTAAAGCAATCTCTTGATGAAGCTGGCATTGAATTTGGTGTTCCCCAACAAACTATCAAGGTACAGACGTGACAAACTTAGGCGGTGAGATTCTAAAATCGCTTTGTAGCCCTTCCAGCTAGATTTTAGGCTTGATCGAAGCATTGAGTGATCGCCTTTAGCATCGTAAACATGTCGCTAAAGGTAACGAGTAAGGCGGCTTCGACACATGCTTACAATTACCTACGACAGGAAATTAACGATATGCCTCGCTGTCACTTTAGCCTGTTCCAAATGGGGTACATGGCCACAGTTCTCTATCCAGATTAGCTTACCCTTGCTCAAGGACTGCTCAAACCGGGTGGCATCCTTAGTCCCTAAAATCTGATCTTGTCTACCCCACAGCACCAAAGTCTCCTGACTAACCAGCGTGATCTTATCTTTCAAAAAGTTGTAGCCACCACTTTTTGTGAAAGAGATCAGTCCCTTTGCCCAGTTCGGCATCTGCACATGCAAAGACGCACAAATCTCAGCATCTGGCGTCACAAAAGATTTGTCGTAGTAAGCCCTTTCACTGATCTTTCGTCGCACCCACACGCTACGTAAAAAATCTGTTGCCCACTTGTCTAAAGGCGGCACCATCAGCCTCCCTGGCCCCGAAGATGTTGCAAACCCAACAGCATCAATCAGTACCAACTTCGTGACCTTTTCTGGATAGCTAGTGGCAAAATCAATTGCCACCCCACCCCCCATAGAAGCGCCAACTAGAACAATTGGCTCTTTAACCACCTGCTCGCAAAACGCCTTCAAGTGCTGTTTGACCAAAGCTGGATTCACGCTTTCTAGAGCAGTGCGATCGCAAAACCCAAACCCTGCCAAATCCATCGCATACACCCGATAAGACTTCGCTAGCAAAGGCATTAGTCGGCGAAACTCCAACAGCGAACTATCAAACCCAGGCAACAGCACTACGGGTAGCCCCGCTCCCTGACAAACATAGCTGGTAGCCAGCGAACCAGCGGCCACCGACGCCTCTGGCATCGCCACTTGCACCCACTGAATCTGCGGCGCGATCACTACCGAAGTCTCTTCCGTCAGCCCTGCTACCGCTTCAGGCAATCTCATCTACGTGATTTCTCCTTTTTCCCTTTCATTCTCTTTCATCCGTTCGCTGAGACATCTCGATACTAGGAAGCATCTTTCTCTTTCTAGCTTCCACATAAAAACTTGCCACTATTCCTAGTAGCAACCACCACAATGTACTAATCTGCGGTCGATACCATACCGTATCAAACGCCCCTTGGACGAGCAAACCGACCATCGAGGCGATCGCGCCAATTAGCCAATAGCCCTCTTTCTCCAGATTTTGACGCAATTGTCTCAAATGCGACCATCCCTGCTGAAAAGCCAATACCAGCATCCACAACAGGGCTAGTCCAGCCACAACACCGCCTTCCACCAGCGTCTCAAAATAAATTGAATACGCGCTCAGCGCCGTATAGCCCGTCCGCTGATACAAAGGATAAACCTGATTAAACGCCTCATTTCCTGGCCCTATACCAACAACTGGCCTAGCTTGAATCATCTCAAACACAGCTGCGTACACATTCAGCCGGAAATTGTTGCTGCTATCACTGCGCATCGCAAAAATACTCATCACCCGTTCGCGCACTGGGGGCACCATCACCACTGCTGCCGCTACCATCACCATTGAACCGACCAACAACAAGGGTAGTGCCCATCGCCGCCAGAAGGGAGAAAATAAGGACTTTCCCCAAAAAATAAGTAACAGTATCATCACAAACGCCATCGCCAAAAAGCCTAACCAGCCACCCCGACTCAGCGTCAACACCAGACAACCGCTACTGACCACCGTCACCACCGCGGCTAGTAGCTTTGGCAGCCAACGCTTCCATGCGAACACCGCCATCGCTCCAAAGCCGACCGCGGGCATCAAATACCCCGCCAGTAAATTTGGATTCCTCAGATAGCTATAGACCCGGGTTGCCCCTGACAGGTTTGACTCAGGATCGACCCAAGTCGCTAGTGCCTCTGCCCCAAAGAACCACTGCCTTAGGCCATAGACAGAAACAATCGTTGCCGTTGCAAGATAGACCAGAATTATTCCAGATCGCAGTTCCTTGATCCGCAATATTCGAGCCGTCAGCATAAATAGCAGCACATTCAGCGTCAGCTTGATCAATCCTGATAGCGCCGCCATCTTCACTGGCGAGAGTGCAGTTGCTAGCACCATCGCCCCCCAGTAAGCCACCACCCCAATATGTAAAGGTGTCAGCCACCCCTCCGCCTGGTCACTCACTGTCAACAGGAACCATAACCCAGCCGATGCTAGCAAAAGCCAGCCAATTAGCGTAGTTGATACGTAGGGAGCCAGTGCGATTAGGGCTGCGACGAACACCCAGGCAATACCATCTCCCCAAGCGAGTAGCCAGCTACCCTGCCGCCAGTTCCGCAAAGGAGAAAGCAAGCGATGCAAGAGGCTCACCTCCCGCCACTGATGGAGTGAAAATCGCTCCAACTTTACCCCTTCAGCAATCGGGCGAGCAGCACGTAAAAGATCAATGCCAAACATACGAACACCAAAGCAGATGATTCAAGGCCCGTGTATCGTATCAAAGTCTTGAGTGCTTCGTCCTATCAGGTGGCTATCAAGCTCCAAGCGCGCATCACGGCTATGGCTGACAAAAGCGGACCATACCCACCTAAACCCATCAAATCCCAGCAGCAAAGCCTGACACCTCGTAAGGCAGCCTAATCACCAAGTCTAGCGGCTATGACAGATTTAAAAGCCCGTTTCTGTTTAGTGTTAACACGGTAAAATTAGACCCTATCACCATCAGGCGCCATGGGTTTCAATATCAAACAATTCAAGTTCGGTATAGAACACGAGGTTGCGTTTGTTCGCTCTGACGGAGAGTTCGCCGACTTCTCAAATACAACATTTACCGAGTTTGATCAGATTGTTTCTAGACTGCCTCAGTACGATCAAGATTATCCTCAGCTCCGGGTAGGCGATGCAGGCATCAAGCTCAAGCGCTGGTACATAGAAGGGTTTGAACGTTTTGATGAAAGGGGTGAAGTGATAGACTGTCCGCCAAAAGGAATTGAGATTCGTACGACAGTACATGACAGCATCGACGAAACGCTTGCGGAGCTGATAGAAAGCTTTGAGCGACTGCGAATCGAAGCCAAGAAATCCGGGTTTTCGCCTGCGCTAATCAGTTTTCATCCCCATCGATCCCAATTCATCCCGATTCCCCCGCTAAATAATTACGAGCAGCAGCGTCGTCAGAAATCGCCAGAGATGCAAACTGCACATATTCCTATGCTGACTCAGGGGCCTGATTTGAACCTATCTGCAGAGGGACTATCGCCGACGCAGCTAATTGATATCGGTCGCAAGCTGACATATTACAGCCCGTTTATCATCCCTTTTAGCTACAGCTCTCCCTTTTATCAGGGTAGGGAGTGGTCAGGGCTCTCAGCTCGCACGTTTTATCGGACCGGGGCGCGACCGGCGGCCATGGTATTTGTCGAACAGGCAACAGATTTAATCGACTCGACGCCATCGCTGACTCAGATTGCTAGAATTCCAGCAGAGGTAGGCCGGATCGAGTTCAAAGCCTTCGATAGCTGTGGTGATTTTGAGCTATACGGCAGCTTGCTCGCTTTGCTAAAAGGATTAGTGCTAGACCAGAGCTTGCAGGGAAGAGCCACTATACCAGAGGCCAAGCAGCACCAGCATTCGGCTCGATTTGGATTCGCTGACGAGACTATCTATAACCAGGCGCAGGCAATACTAGCGGCAGTTAGCCAGGTAGAATTAGAGGCCGAGGAGCACGATCGCCTTACCAAACTACAAGAAAGGCTCACCCAGCGACGTAGCCCTGCCAATGGGATGATTGAGGCATATCGTCAGGGTGAATCGATTGTCAATATCCTGCAGCGAGGCTACCCCCAACTAGACCAGCAAAAGCTGGCGATCGCGACGTGATGGTCAATCATGGCAGAAGCATTCTATGAGCAGCGAAAACAGGCCCTAATTCAGGAAATTACGCTCGCGTTTGAGGGCGTTTCCCGTGAGGAAGGCGTAACGCTGCATGAGGCTACGGTATTAGATGACTATGGCGGACCTGAAGAGAGAGCTAAAGCCAGAGCCAAAGATACAGAACAGTCTTGGCAAGCTGTTCCGGAAAGAGACATTCGCTTCACTGATGCTGTTCTTAGCTTTCTAGATGACAAAGGATTTCGATATTACATTCCGGCCTACATGATTTGGTATTTACGACACATCGATGATCAAGCGCCAATATATCGTTCCACTACGTTCGACTCGGTTGTTTTTCATCTTACTTACTTTGGAAAGGGTGGAATTCCTGAAAGATTTAAACTATTGACAGAGGCCCAAGGCAGAGCGATCGCCCACTTTCTGTTGTTCGAGTCTGCTCGCTATGAAGCGCTTGAAAAGCAGTTGATGCAAGCATCTTTGATTAAAAGAGGACTCTCTTCAGAAGATATTGAACTCGTCTTACAGGCACAAGATTTTCAAGATAATCAGATCAGCTCTGCGCTAGATCGATACTGGCAACAGTTCCTGCCATCTGCTTAGACTAGTTAACGATCACGGATTATGCCATCTGCCAGGTCAAATGGGTGCCTGCGCCTAAAGGCACTAGCTCAGAGTCAGCAAAAGTCACCTGCTCAGGAATTCGCCAGCTCGTTTTGGTCAGAGTAATCTGTTCAGTATTATGCGCCAGCTGATAAAAATCTGGTCCGTAGAAGCTGGCGAAGGATTCGAGCTTATCTAAAGCATCAGCTCGCTCAAAAACTTCTGCATAAAGCTCCATAGCATGTAGCGCTGAAAAGCAACCCGCACAGCCACAGTCAGTTTCTTTGCGATCACGGCTATGAGGCGCACTATCCGTCCCCAAGAAAAACTTAGGATTGCCCGAGGTCGCCGCCTGCACCAGCGCCTGACGATGCCGCTCTCGTTTTAGAATCGGCAGGCAATAAAAATGAGGACGAATCCCACCCTTAAGCAGTTGATTGCGGTTAAACAACAAATGCTGCGGTGTAATTGTTGCCGCAATGTTGTTGCTTTCTAGTACAAACTCTACAGCACCTGCGGTGGTGATGTGTTCCATCACAATCTTCAGGTCGGGGAACCTTCGCCTCAGCGGGATTAGCTGCTGCTCAATAAAAACTTGCTCACGATCAAAGATGTCGACGGCTGTATCTGTTACTTCTCCATGTAACAGCAAGGGCATACCGACCTGCTGCATTGCTTCAAAAACGGCATCGCAATTGCGGATATCGGTGACGCCGAATTCTGAATTGGTGGTGGCACCAGCTGGGTAGTATTTCACCGCTTTGACAAATGCAGATGATTTCGCCGTAACAATATCCTCTGGAGAGGTGTTGTCAGTCAGGTATAGCGTCATCAGTGGCTCAAACTGCTCGCCTGCTGGGATAGCGGCAAGAATGCGATCACGATAGGCCGTCGCATCTGCTAATGAGCGTACGGGTGGCTTCAAATTTGGCATCACGATAGCACGCGCAAACTGACGCGCGGTATATGGCAAAACAGCTTGCAAAGCCGCGCCATCACGCAGATGCAGATGCCAATCATCGGGCCTAGTCAGGATAAGCTTTTGCATTCTCTTATCATAAACCTCCTCAGCCACTTCACTCCATTGCCGAGCGCCATTGCCGAGCAGCGATTCAATCTCTAGACTGCCCTGTGAGTTCAACTTGATGCAAAACTAGCTCTTGATGGTGTAGCGTCGTCATGGCGACTTCCCAGGGGAACGTAAAAGACTGGAAAGATTCTGGCGAGATTTTATCAACATCTAAATCAATGACCACCTGTCGCAAAATTGAAAAGAGCTGCTGCCGGAGCGCCTGGAGCTGGGATAGCGTCTCGGCCTGCTCCAACTGTTCTATTAATGCCAAAATCTCTAAGTTGTAATCATCTGCTCGATTCTTTTGGCGTCCGATTAGCCACTGACGAAATTGCCAAATGCTAGAAACCGTCAAAAAAGATAGAGACAGCAAGAAGCCCATAGCCTCGGCATATCTCACCACAAAAGAAGGCGTGTCTTGTCTGTAGTAGGCACTCGCCCCAGGATGCAGCGGAAAGCCTAGATTTTGACTGCGCTCAGGTGATTGAATACTCGCAGCTCTAGGAGTGAGAGCAATCAGTTCATTACGATGCTCGTACAGTACACTCGTAATTGTTTTAATAATATCAGGATTGACCTTTTCATTAGCGACCAACAGCGCACTTACGGCAATGACGGGCAAGTCAATAGGAGGAATCGGTTGGCTGCCGCTATAGCTGCCCTGAGGGATCACAGTCGATTCTAAGAAGGGCTGAGCGAGCTGTAGAGCCCCTAGCTGCGATATCTCAACTAGTTCAAGCTGGTCGCCTTGAAAGAGTTCAGCCACTGATGGATTGCCCAAGCCAATGATACGGAATAGGACATCGACCTCACCTGCGCGTAAGGCGGCGTGTGCGGCCTTCGCTGGCATAGGCCGAGCCTCAAGATCTTGATCGGATAGGCCGTAGTGAGCGGCCAATGGCCAAAATAGCTGGTAGGAACCGCTGCCCACTGGCATCAGGGCAATCCGCTTTCCCTGAAGGTCTCGTAGGGTCTGGACATTAGCTGTTTTACGCGCAATCAGATGAAACATCTCAGGATAGAGCTGTGCGACAGCTGTGACAGCTGGCTGCACAGGGGTATCGCTTTGTACTAGGGCCAAATCGGCGGTGCGCCTTTGCACGCTGTCCATGTTTTGGGCCGAGCCCACCGAAGCAACGACTTCTATTTGAATGTTAGGCGCGTGTTTTTGGGTGACCTGGGCGATCGCGCGGCCAAAAGCATAGTACTCACCCGTTTCGCCGCCAGTGGCAAAGGTAATATGATGAACTTGATTGCGCGTTCTCAGCCACAGCCCAGCGCACACTACCGTCGCCGCTATACTTACGCCAACTAAGACGCCTCGCAATACTTGCCGTCCATCAGGGGTGCCTAGCACCTTACGCGCTAAAAGTGACATATTCTCGCCTCAACCCATGATTCGATCTGTCTCTATTATGGATACCAGATGCTTCGGGATGTTCTGTACCGGCTAGCTATAGAACGCAGGGTTTTTCTACTGCGGCTATGGAATCTGCCGCTGATTGCGGCTGGCTTATCAGCGCGCACTGGGTCACGGCGTATTTCACAAAAGGCTTCGCAACATCACTACTACACGAAGCCTTCGTACAGACTGTTTTTTGAGGGTCCTGAACCAGCTCGGCTCGATAAGTTTGGCTCTGAGAGATCGAAGCTTGGCTCTGACAATCCGCTATCGTCTCTACCTGAGTCTCTACTGGCTGACTGATACTAGAAACAACAGAGAAATCAACAGAGAGCGTGTGTAAATTTTGCTCAGAAGACTGGCTTCGCTGCTTACACATCCGATCTGCAAGTATCCGATACGTCACCTTGCTATCAAACCACGACCAGCCCTGTTGAAGCATGAGCTGGCGTTCTAGCACCTGAAGTGGTTCAGGCAGTAATCCCCAACCTCGATATACCGAGCGAAGCTGCTCAATCGAACCACGGCGAGTGACAATTGCCTTCAGTGCCGCAAGCGTTAGCCGCCCATAGTATCGACCATCGGGTAAAGAAATCGCCGTAGGAGCTAGTCGATGTCCTCCAATGTGGCTGACTCTCCACACACGGGCGTTTGGTAATTTATCTTCGCTGGCGCTGCGCATAGCCTCTCTAAATAGGGGTTGGCCAAAGCGAGCACAGCAACTATCTCTCATCCCATGGGTACAGATGAGAATATCTTTTTGAATGATGGATTGACCAACAAGACGACCTTGCCAATGCGATTCCAGACAGTCGATCGCCTGCGTTAGATTATCAACTTGAAACTCGTATCCTTGATAGCCGGCGATTACCTCGGTGTTAACAGAGTCGTCAGCCACCAAGCCAGAGAAAACAGCCCTCTCGTATACCAACAGAGTTATTGAAGCCTTTGCATCAAGAGTGCCACGGTTGATCGCTAGAAATCGAACAGACCGTTCGGCTGTCATTGCGTTGACATATTTGCAAAGCGTAGCTGGGATGCTCTTTGACTCAAACGCGTTTGCCGCCCAAGGTAAAGGACATTCAATTAAAACATAGGTTTGGTAGTGTCCGGCTGTACCAATCAGATCTTCTCCAGCGTCTCTATTAGCGATTGCACAGGAAAAAGGTTTCATATCGAAGTTAGCCCCTTACCTTCATCCTATATCCACCACTTCAAAATCCACAGCTTCAAACACGGCTTTCTAAAACGGTATCAATAGGATACTACATATTAGCTCCTTCGCTGCTGGATATAACCGAATAGCAGACCTGATAAAACTAGATGAGTAACAAATAAGATGAGTAACAGATAAGAAATTGTTGCTTTCTCTCACTCTACATTTAGATATCTTTTGAGAGCTTTGGTACAATATTAATTATCTTCGGTTTAGAAAACGAGATGGTCGATCCCACCTAGACAACAGAGAAATTCTGTTGGTATGTTCTTATGACTCCTAAGATTATGACTCCTGAGAAAGAGAGATTGCAAGAGAGCCGTAATCGTACTGCCTACTGGACACGTTGGGGGCCATATGTGAGTGAGCGTCAGTGGGGCACCGTACGCGAAGACTACAGCGCCGACGGCTCCGCCTGGGACTATTTCACTCACGAACAATCGCTAAGCCGTGCCTATCGCTGGGGAGAAGATGGAATTGCTGGCATTTGTGACAATCACCAGCGGCTCTGCTTTGCAATGGCTTTTTGGAATGAGCAAGACCCCATTCTCAAAGAGAAAATGTTTGGCCTAACCAGTACGCAGGGCAACCATGGAGAAGACGTCAAAGAGTATTACTTTTATCTAGATAATACGCCGACTCACTCGTACATGAAGTATCTGTATAAGTATCCTCAGGCGGCGTATCCCTACCAAGAGCTAGTAGAAGAAAATCAACGGCGGGGATACGACGATCCTGAATACGAACTGTTGGATACCGGAATCTTTGAAGGCGATCGCTATTTCGATATCTTTGTTGAATATGCAAAATGTGACGCGGAAGACATTCTGATAAAAGTCACCGCCTACAACCGGGGCGAAGCAGAAAAACCGTTACACCTATTACCTACCCTTTGGTTTCGCAATACTTGGTCGTGGGCAGAAGATGAGCCCAAGCCTCAGCTCAAAGTCTACTCCAACAAAAGCTCACTCGAAGGGGATTACAGTATCGTTGAAGCGAGCCATGCCACACTAGGCCAAAGGTGGCTTTATTGCGAAGCTCAGCCTGAGCGACTGTTCACAGACAACGAAACGAACCTTCAGCACCTATACCAGCAGCCAAATACATCTCCCTATGTGAAAGATGGCATTAATAACTATATTGTTGAAGGCAACAAAGCAGCGGTAAATCCAGATGAAATCGGTACAAAATTCTCTGCTCACTACCGGCTGACGATTCCGTCAAATGAGAGTCGTAGTATCATGCTTAGACTTTCTAACTCGAATACTTTGGCAGATCCTTTTGGAGCAGCAGCCCAGATCATCGCGCAGCGAAAGCAAGAAGCAGACGAATTCTATCAAAGCTTTGCACCACCCAATATATCTGACGATGAACGCAACATACAGCGACAAGCGTTTGCTGGTTTGCTGTGGACAAAACAGTTTTATTACTACGTGATTGAAGACTGGTTGAAAGGCGATCCTACGCAGCTAAAGCCACCTGCCGGGCGAAAAAAGATCAGAAACAGTGAATGGACGCACCTGTTCAACGACGATATTATCTCTATGCCAGATAAGTGGGAATATCCCTGGTATGCTTCTTGGGATCTAGCTTTTCATCTGGTTCCACTCGCAGTCATCGACCCAGAATATGCCAAGTTTCAGCTTTCTCGGCTGACTAGAGAGTGGTATATGCATCCCAATGGACAGATCCCGGCCTACGAATGGGACTTCAACGATGTCACGCCGCCAGTGCAGGCGTGGGGTGCATGGCAGATTTATCAAATAGAGCAAAAATACTGGAATCGTCAAGATAAAGACTTTCTAGAAAGGATCTTTCAAAAGCTACTGTTGAACTTTACCTGGTGGGTAAATCGAGAAGATGCTGAAGGAAAGAACGTTTTCCAAGGGGGTTTCTTGGGAATGGACAATATCGGTGTCTTTGATCGCTCAAAAGGACTACCAGTTGAAGGGTCTTTAGAACAGGCAGATGCAACCTCATGGATGGGCATGTACTGCCTAGGAATGCTGACTATCGCACTCGAACTAGCAGTCGATAGATCGCCCTACGAAGATACTGCTAGCAAATTCTTTGAACATTTTTTGTATATTGCCGATGCGATGAATCAAGTTGGTGGAGTTTCTTTATGGGATGAAGAAGACGGTTTCTTCTATGACGCAATCAGCTTTGCAGACGGCACTCGTCAATTGATGAAAGTGCGATCGCTTGTCGGCCTAATCCCACTGCTTGGGGTTGTCCCTATCACACCTGAGACATTGGAGAAGCTACCTGGCTTTGAAAGAAGATTGCAGTGGTTTATTGATAATCGCTCAGACCTAAAAAAGAACGTTGCCTGTATGGAGACTGCAGGTGTGGGTGCGAAAAGGTTATTGGCACTTTGCTATGCAACTTCTCATACAGATGGTGGAAAAAACAAACTACGACGCCTCTTAGAGTACATGCTCGATGAAGATGAATTTCTAGGACCTTATGGCATTCGCTCTGTGTCCAAGTTTCATCAAGAGCAACCATTCACTCTTCATGCAAACGACGAAGAGCACTGCGTACGCTATCAACCAGCCGAGTCTAACTCTGGATTATTTGGTGGAAATTCCAACTGGCGAGGACCGATTTGGTTTCCTATCAACTATCTTCTACTAGAAGCGCTAAATAACTTCTATGACTACCTAGGAGATGACTTTAGAATCGAGTTTCCAACAGGCTCTAAAGAAGAAAAAAATCTAAAGGAAGTTTCGATCTTATTAGGCAAGCGCATGGTTAAAACCTTCTTGAAGAACGAAGCAAACCAGCGTCCTGTCTATGGAGGAATAGAAAAATTTCAAAGCGATCCACACTGGCGCGACTATATCTTGTTCTACGAGTATTTCAATGGAGATGATGGTGCAGGTTTAGGCGCTTCTCACCAAACAGGATGGACGGGTCTAGTAGCGTACATGATTCAGCTTGCCGCAGAAATGGGTATGAACGACTATTCCTAGCATGCGTTGAAGTAAAGAGAATGCCACAGTGTAAGAGAACATTATGATGCATTAGGAAATCTGGCTCTACGTCCAGCCAGCGCCAGTCAGTCCATCTGATCTGCTTTCCAATCTGCTTTAAGCCAGTTAGATTGGCCAATCTTTAGTTGCCAGCCTGCTCCAAGGCTGTTCGCAAATCACCATCTGCTGCTGCTAGCACTGCCGTTGCCTTCTCCTTCTCCACACTTGCTAAGTGCATCACCAGTGCCACTTTCACCTGAAGATCGCTTCGGTCTAACAGATTGCTTGCCTGATCGCGATCCAGCTCAGTCAAATCACAGAGTATGCGAATAGCGCGATCGCGCAACTTACTATTGGTCACCGCCACATCTACCATGCGATTACCGTAGACTTTCCCCAGTTTTACCATTACCCCAGTCGATAGGATATTGAGCGCTAGCTTAGTGACTGTTCCCGCTTTCAGCCTGGTTGAACCAGCGAGCACCTCCGGCCCTACAATCAGGCGAATATCTACATCTGCCTCTATCGACACTTGCTCTGCTGGAACGCAAGCCATAAAAATTGTACTTGCTCCGCACTGCCTAGCCGCTTTCAGCGCTCCTTGTACGTAGGGGGTGGTTCCGCCTGCTGTAATTCCAACCACCACATCGCGCTTAGTTACCCGGTGATCAATCAAAGCTTTCGCGCCCGACTCCTCCTCGTCCTCTAGCGCTTCAGAGCTACGCAGTAGTGCCGCTGCGCCGCCTGCAATGATACCTTGTACCAGCTCAGGCGGCGTGCAAAAGGTAGGGGGACATTCTGCCGCATCGAGGACCCCTAGTCTGCCACTAGTGCCTGCACCCACATAGAAAAGTCTGCCCCCTTCTCTCATAGATGCGGCTGCAAGGTTAATCGCCTGGGCAAGATGAGTCCTAGCATGAGCGATCGCATCTACAGTCTTTTGGTCTTCTCTGTTGAATACGTCCACCATTTCGAGCGTGGAGAGCTGATCCAAATTGCTGCTATCGGGATTGTTTTGCTCTGTCAGCAAATGCCCACGGTCTTTCGTATCACTCATCGCAGTTCACCTATAGCAGTTTTTCTAGCTGAGCTCGAATTCGGTCCATTTCATTCGATGAAGTATCTTGAAAGCTCCCCTTTGCGGTTTCTTCTAGCTTGGCACGGGCAATCTTATCGGGATCCGCGTCTGGATTCCAGGTTGTTTCTTCGACCATTTTTTCGGGGGGCATTAGCAGCGTGCCATCTTCTACAAGCACCGCCTCATAGCCTGCGCTTTCACAGAACTCTTCAATCTCCTCTGACTCAAAGGCCTCAACCGAGGCCGACGGAAAGTCTTGTGCTTCTAGCATGACCGCGAAGCGAGTGGCGTCATCTTCTACTTCAAACATCAGTACTAGCTGGCGTCCTTCCATTTCTAAGGAATGGATTCCTTCATTTTCGGTACGCGCATTAAACAGAACGACATAGACAGACATAGCGCTGATAGTTAAAAAGATTGAGACGTTTTCACATTGGTCAGTGTAACGATTAACTAGCCTCATCGTCTTAGTTGCAGTGGAATGAGCATAGCGTAGAGCACCCGCAAACGTTAGCCATAACCTGCCAACCTTCTGCAATAATAAAAACGCTTTCCACCTTGCCCGCACGCTCATGGCAACTTTTCTATTAGAAGTCGGTACCGAAGAACTCCCGGCCAGTTTTGTCAGCGAGGCGATCGCCCAATGGAAAAGTAAAATTCCAACTGATTTAAGCCAGCAGTTTATCGAGAGCGGGCAGATTGAATTCTACGCTACCCCCCGCCGTCTGGCCGTATTAATCCACGAATTGCCCGAGCGCCAGCCTACCCGCGAAGAAGAAGCCAAAGGTCCACCCGCTAAAGCTGCCTATAAAGGCGGTAAGCCAACCAAAGCCGCAACGGGATTTGCCGCTTCTAAAGGGGTAAGTGTTGACCAGCTAGAAGTGCGCAATACGGATAAAGGCGAGTTTGTATTTGTGCGGCAAACGATCCCTGGTCGCCAGACAGCTGAACTCCTCCAAGCCATGGTGCCAGAGTGGGTGCTAGGGCTAGAGGGCAGTCGGTTTATGCGATGGGGAGACGGCGACCTACGCTTCCCGCGTCCGATTCGTTCGCTCGTAACGCTATTAGATACCCAGCTGATACCCGTGAGCTTAGAAAATGGATCTGAGGTATGTCAGAGCGATCGCACCACCACTGGCCACCGTGTCCTCCACCCAGAAAAAGTCAGCCTAGACAACGCCCAAGACTATGTCAGTGCGCTCAAAAGTGCTTATGTCACGGTTGATCCCCTCGAACGAAAGACCATTATTCTCGATCAAGTAGCCGAAGTTGCTAGCAGTGTCGATGGTCATGCAGTGATTAACGAAGACCTATTAGCCGAAGTGGTCGATTTAGTCGAATGGCCAACTGCCATCATTGGTAAATTTGACGAGGAATTCCTAGCGCTGCCCTCCAAAGTCACGATCACTGAGATGGAGAGTCATCAGCGCTATTTTCCTGTCCGGCCTTCCACCGATACTGATCAACTGTTGCCTTATTTCATTACGGTGTCTAATGGCGATCCGGCCAAATCTGCTCTGATTACTCAAGGTAACGAGCGGGTGATTCGCGCCCGTCTGGCTGATGGTAAATTTTTCTTCGACGCTGACCAAAAGCAGCCCTTTGCTGACTACCTACCCCAGCTTGAAACCGTCACGTTTGAAGCTCAGCTAGGGTCCGTTCGTGAAAAAGTCAGCCGTATTGAAAAAGTCACTAGCTTGCTGAGCGACCAGCTTGGCCTCAGCCCAAAGCAAAAGCAGCAGGCTATTCGCGCCGCCCAGCTTTGCAAGGCTGATTTAGTGACTCAGATGGTGGGCGAATTTCCCGAATTACAGGGCTACATCGGTCAAAAGTACGCGGCTAATAGCGGTGAGCCCGCAGCCGTCGCTGATGCCATCTACGAACACTATCTACCTAGGGGCGCAGGAGATAGTCTGCCCCAAACGTTGATTGGTCAAGTCGTCGGTATTGCCGATCGTCTCGATACGCTCGTGAGCATTTTTAGTATTGGAAAATTGCCAAAAGGCTCTAGCGATCCCTTTGCGCTGCGGCGAGCAGCGAATGCTGTAATTACCATTGTTTGGGATGCAGACCTGCCACTGAAGCTATATCCCGTTTTGACTCAGGTTGTAGAAGACTTTGCCGCGTCTCGAGAAGGCGTAGATCCAGACGCGCTCATGGCCCTGTTGATAGATTTCTTTGACCAGCGAATACGAACGCTGCTACAAGACAATCTAGAGATTGATTACGATCTGGTGAATGCGATCTTTGGTCAAGATAAACACTATCAGCTGCGATCGCTGACCGATTTGCTAGATGTACGCGATCGCGCTACCTTCCTTCAATCCATTCGCAACGACGCGCGTTTAGCCGTCCTCTACGAAACTGTCAACCGCGCTGCCAAACTAGCCGTCAAAGGCGAGTTGGATACCGACATCCTCGACCCAGAAGGAATAGTAGATCCCACCCTTTTCGAGCAGCCTTCTGAGCAGGCCTTCTATGACAGTTTACAAACCCTTTTACCACAGACTCAGGCAGCTCAAGCCGAGCGTGATTACAGCAAACTCATCACTGGACTAGAGCAGGCAGCGCCTACGGTAGCAAATTTCTTCGATGGCGACACCAGCGTCATGGTGATGGCTGAAGAGACGGCGGTTCGTCAGAATCGACTTAACCTGCTAGGTCTTTTGCGTAACCATGCCAGGGTGCTAGCGGACTTTGGAGAAATTGTCAAAAGCTAACCAAATTTTTAGTGGTTGCTTAAAGACCAATTAACTCCAGCTATGAGTTTTCTGCACTGATCGAACCAAGCGATCTATTCATCGTTCATTCTACGTCCCTTCATGAAAACCGCTCACGTTATTGGTCTTGGCCGTTCTGGAATTGCCGCCGCTCGGGTTCTTGCTCGTCAAGGCTATGTGGTAACGCTAAGTGATCGCGGCGCAGCTCAACGGCATCAATCCGATGCTCGGCGGCTAAAAGATGAGGGCATCACCGTCAAACTCAACTACGCTTTTGATCCTCAAGTTGCTAAAGACAGCGGGCTCGATCTCTTAGTCGTCAGCCCTGGCGTACCCTGGGATGCACCCGCTTTAGTGACGGCTCGCAAGCTAGGGATTGAAACCCTTGGTGAAATGGAGCTTGCCTGGAGAGCCTTGCGCGACCGGCCTTGGGTCGGCATTACTGGCACAAATGGCAAAACCACAACGACGGCCCTAGTAGCCGCTATTTTCAAGGCCGCCGGGTTAAATGCGCCCGCCTGCGGCAATATTGGCTATGCGGCCTGCGAGCTAGCGTTAACAGAGTCCCCCGACTGGGTGATTGCTGAACTTAGCAGCTATCAGATTGAGGCATCAGCTTCCCTGGCACCGACGATTGGCATTTGGACAACTTTCACACCCGATCACCTCAGTCGTCATAAGACCGTTGAGAATTACTACAGCATCAAGGCGTCACTCCTAGCGCGATCGCAATCGGTGATTATCAACGGTGACGATCTAACGCTACAGCGCAAAGCTCAAGAACATTCCTCCTCTCGGCATCACTGGACCTGCATCGAGGGTAAAGATGCGCTAGCGCCGATTGTAGTTGACACCTATATAGAAGATGGCTGGGTGATCCATAAAGGCGAGCAGATCGTAGAGACCAAAGCGCTACGGATGGTTGGTACCCACAACCAGCAGAATTTACTATTAGCCGTAGCCGCAGCCAGACTAGCGGGGATCGATCGAAGGGCGATCGCCTTAGGCGTTGCCAGCTTTCCGGGTGTCTCCCATCGTCTAGAGCACATCTGCACCTGGCGAGGGATAGATTTCATCAACGACAGCAAAGCCACCAACTACGACGCGGCCGAAGTTGGTCTCAGATCTGTTGCAGAGCCGATCATATTAATCGCCGGCGGCGCTCAAAAAGACGGTGACGATACCATATGGATTGATCGCATCAAAGAAAAAGCAGTGGCCGTTCTGCTAGTAGGTGACGCGGCTGGGCCCTTTGCCAAAAGACTTGAAGAGGCTGACTATCACAACTACGAGATTGTTCAAACGATTGATCGCGCCGTCGCTCGCAGTACTGAACTGAGTACCGAATTAAACAAACAGCCTATTAAAACCGTTCTCCTCTCTCCTGCCTGTGCCAGCTTTGATCAATATCTCAACTTTGAAGTTCGCGGTGATGACTTTCGCCAGATCTGTACCAAGTACCTCGGAGAACTTTGATCAAAGCGATATAGATAAAATATAGAGTTCAAATATAGATTAAAGCGATACAAAGCCATAGGGTATAAACCATAGAGCTTTAAGCCAAGCTCGAAAAGCATAGCGTTTGACTTTGTTCGCTCCGCAGTTGACTAGAGAAATTTCAATAGAACAGCTAGGGAAAATAGTAAGCTATCGAGCTAATCGAAAAAGGTATAAAATTCCACAACTTATCTTGATTTGAGCGTTAGAATTCTATTGCACTAATTGTTTAACGCGATACTCCTAGATAGGTCTACCTTTGATAGATCTACTCTATACATAGAGATACATAGAGGTCGCTACATAGAGGTTGCTTGGTTAGGTCGAGAAATAGTCAATCATCAGGCTGTTTATATTTATTTGGACTAAGGTTCGTAAGTGAAATAGGGCTTCCGTCCAGATCGCCTATCGCCTGTCTTCACCTAGTTGCATAAACGAGTTAGTTTACGCAAACTAGTACCTATGCTCCGCTGTTTTTTAGAAGAAAGGTTGTGTTCGAAAATTTACTTCCTCCGCTAAATAACCATAACTTGCCCTACCCCGATACGATTCATCCGATTGTGGTGCATTTTGTGATCGCAATGGTGCTATTTGCCGTCGTCTGCGATGGAATCGGCTATTTCACCAAGAATCCTCGGCTGCATGAAGCAGGTTGGTGGAATATGGTCTTTGCCACTATCTCTATATTCATTGCCATCGTGTTTGGGCAAGTAGAAGCAGGGTTATCTATGCCTTATGCCGCAGCCGCTGGGGATCTGAATTTGCATACGCTACTCGGCTGGTCACTCTCCGGCATTTTGGCGGCCATCACGGGTTGGCGTTACATCATTCGGTTAAACTCACCTGGAAAACTGCCGGCAGCCTACATCGGCATGAACGCAGTGCTAACAGTGATTGTGCTCTACCAGGTTTACTTGGGTGACAAGCTGGTATGGGTCTATGGTCTGCATACCGAGGCAGTCGTAGAAGCAGCGCGAGCAGGGCTAGTAAAGTAATGTTTGATCTTGGATTACGCTTCCCGATGCCACTTCTATTAGAAGGGAATGGTCTGCCCTATGGGATTCCGATTCATCCTAATCTGGTGCATTTGACGTTGGGTCTATTTATTGTGGCGATCGCCTTCGATATTGTCGCAGCGCTCTACCCCCTAGAAAAACCCATCTTCAAGTTTCTAGCGATTCCTGTTACTAGCGCCGGACTCTACGACGTAGGCTGGTTCAATATGGTTGCAGCGGCAATCATCACTTTCTTTACAGTTGCCGCTGGCTTTTACGAAATTCTCCTAGCTGAACCACCAGAGGATGTGCTCAGTCCCTGGGGACTAAACGCCACCGACACGATGGTATGGCACGGCTTAGGCGGTGTGTTGCTATTGGCACTAATTGTCGGTATGACCGTTTGGCGTGGGTTCCAGCGCTATCTATGGCGAGAAGATAGAGCCAGGCAGGTGGAATGGAGCTATTTAGTCTCTGGGCTGCTGATCTTTGGACTCATGTTTGCACAGGGCACTTTGGGTGCGCATTTAGGGAGCGACTTTGGTGTTCATATCACTGCCGATCGGCTGATTCGCGCCGGACTAGATCCCAACAGCATAGATAAAAACCTCGCCGATGAGGCGTTGACCAAGCCACCCAAGATTGGAACCAGAGAGCTTGGCCCCAAAGACTGATGCGCCCTAAGGGGAGCTCGCGAATTGGAGCTAGATAGGTACAGCCTAAACAATCCGGTCAAAACAAGCCAAAACAACTTGAACCGAAGATTAAAACTTCAAAAATGAATAATCAAAAGATTAGAGCCAGAAACCCTTTAAACCGATTAGCCTAATAAAAATTAGCTGACAAGCAGAAGCAAACAAGTCTAGAGGTTACGTGAATACTAACGACGGAACTAGCCAAACCCCTGAACCTAGAACGAGAAACTTAGGGAGAGTCCTAAATCGCCGTCGGATCCTAGGGCTCGCTAGCTTAGCGGCAGGTAACTTTGCCATTAGCGTCTGGATGGGTCAAGAGGCTTACAAATGGCTGCCGCCACAGGCTTCCTCAGAAGCGGTGCTAGTTGATAAGCTATTTAGCTTTATGACGGCAGTTGGCACTTTCATTTTTATTGGCGTTGTCGGTACGCTGCTCTATTCAATGATTTTTCAGCGAGCGGCCAAATACGACAACAGTGACGGTCCGCCAATCGAGGGCAACGTCAAGCTAGAGGTGATTTGGACTGCGGTTCCGATCATGCTGATTATTTGGATTGGCACGGTCAGCTACAAGACTTATGACCAAATGAGCATCCTGGGCACTATTGCCCCAAAGGTAATGGCAACCGTAGATACCGTGCCCGGAGAACCAAGAAAGCCCGTGCCCGGAGATATCTCGCCCACTGATAATCCTGCGCCGATTGAAGTTCATTCTCGCCAATGGTCTTGGGAGTTTTACTATCCCGATCAAAATGTCAGTAGCACCGAGCTACACTTACCGCTTAACCAAAGGGCTAGGTTTAAGCTCACCTCAGATGATGTACTACATGGCTTCTACGTTCCTGCCTTTCGAGTAAAGCAAGATATCGTTCCTGGTAAAGAAATTGACTTTGCCCTGACGCCGATTCGAGCAGGTCGCTATCGACTGCGCGACTCCGAATATAGCGGTACTTATTTTGCCTCGAACCAAACTAATGTGGTGGTGGAATCAGAAGAAGAGTATCAGCAGTGGCTAGGTGCGATCGCTCAGAATCCGCCGCAAGCCGCTGAGAATATTGCCTACGAAGAATTTTCACAGGCCGAACAAGGCACCATCAGCCTCGGTTGGGCCACCGTCAAACCCGCGCCCGCGCCCATCGTCAACCACACCAGTTCAGAGAAGGATCCCTATGAGTAACGTATCACTGGAGGCTAGGCCATCAGAGCAACAAACCCCCACCCCCGAACCAGGCGCCCCGAACAACTGGCGTAGATTCTTTAGCTTCAGCACCGATCACAAAGTCATCGGTATTCAGTACATTGTTACCGCCTTCATTTTCTTTCTGTTTGGCGGTCTGCTAGCAATGATCATGCGCGGCGAGCTAATCACTCCCCCAGCTGACTTGGTCGATCGCACCGTCTACAACGGACTCTTCACCATGCACGGCACGATCATGCTGTTCATGTGGACCTTCCCGATGCTGAACGGGCTGGCCAACTATCTTGTGCCGCTGATGATTGGTGCTAGAGATATGGCCTTTCCCCGGTTGAATGCCGCTGCTTTTTGGCTAGTGCCCGTTTTTGGCGTGATCTTGACCGCCAGCTTCTTCATTCCTGGTGGCCCTTCTCAGTCTGGCTGGTGGGCCTATCCGCCTGTCAGCCTGCAGAATCCTACTGGCAATTTGATCAACGGTCAGGCGCTATGGCTATTGGCCGTCGCTCTCTCAGGCGTCTCTTCGATTATGGGGGCAGTCAATATCGTCACCACCATCATTAGAATGCGCGCACCGGGTATGGGATGGTTTCAGATGCCAGCTTTTTGCTGGACGGTCTTCTCCGCTCAGATGATTCAGTTAATTGGACTGCCCGCGCTCACCGCAGGTGCAGTCATGCTGCTGCTCGATCTGACCGTAGGCACTAGCTTCTTCGATCCAACCAAGGGCGGCGACCCGGTTCTATACCAGCACTTTTTCTGGTTCTACTCTCACCCGGCCGTCTATGTAATCATTTTGCCCATCTTTGGCGTATTTTCAGAAGTCTTTCCAGTCTATGCCCGTAAGCCACTCTTTGGGTATCGAGTCGTCGCTATCTCTTCTGTGCTGATTACCATACTGAGTCTGATCGTCTGGGTTCACCACATGTTTGCTAGCGGTACGCCTGGTTGGATGCGGATGTTATTCATGTTTACAACCATGGCAATCTCTGTGCCTACGGGGATCAAGGTATTTGCCTGGGTAGCAACGGTGTGGGGCGGCAAGCTGCGACTCACTAGCGCCATGCTTTTCGCCCTAGGTGGTCTGACGACGTTCTTATTTGCGGGCATCACTGGCATCATGCTCTCTTCAGCGCCGTTTGATATTCATGTCAACAACACCTACTTTGTCGTCGGGCACTTTCACTACGTCATCAACGGCGCGGTGGTGATGGGCTTCTATGCAGCAATCTATCACTGGTTCCCTAAGATGACCGGACGGATGTATTACGAGGGTTTAGGCAAGCTACATTTTGCGCTCACCTTCATTGGCATCAACTTGATCTTTCTTCCCATGCATCCGCTCGGCCTGATGGGAATGCCAAGACGCGTAGCTTCTTACGATCCTGAGTTTGCCTCTTTGAATGTAATTGCGAGCCTAGGTGGATTTCTGCTGGGGGTTTCGACGTTGCCCTTTATTCTCAATATGCTCAGTTCCTGGACCCAAGGCGATAAGGCCGGAGACAATCCCTGGCGGGCAATTGGGCTAGAGTGGCTAGTCTCTTCGCCGCCACCACATGAGAACTTTGAAGAGATTCCCATAATTGTCTCTCCACCATACGGTTATGGCAGCGATGAACCGCTAGTGTCGAATAATCCTGGAGGCACCTCTGGCGAAGAATCTAAAAGAACGCCCATTGCGAATCTAGCAGGGGAAACCAACTCATGAGTACAACTAGCATGGATTCAACCTTGAATACAAAGTCAGCCGCTCTAGAGAGCCATGAAGAAGAACACGAAGACCATCGTTTATTTGGTTTTGTTGTTTTCTTACTGTCAGAAAGCGTTATCTTCTTCAGCTTTTTCGTTGGCTACATCGTCTTTAAAACCAATGCCGGTGACTGGCTACCTACGGGGTTTGAAGGACTAGAGGTTCGTGAGCCGCTAATCAATACAGCTGTGCTAGTTTCTAGTAGCTTTGTCATCTACTTTGCTGAGCGCTTTCTACACAAAGACAACCTCTGGGGCTTTCGCATCTTCTGGCTGCTGACGATGGCGATGGGTAGCTTTTTCCTCTATGGCCAAGCTGTAGAGTGGATGGGTCTGCCGTTTGGCTTTACCTCGGGTGTATTCGGTGGCATGTTCTACCTACTCACTGGCTTTCACGGACTACATGTTTTTACAGGCGTATTGCTTCAAGGCATCATGCTGGGCCGCTCTTTTATCCCTAACAATTACGAAGAAGGAGAGTTTGGCGTAGAAGCGACATCGTGGTTCTGGCACTTTGTCGATGTGATTTGGATTTTGTTGTTTATTTTGATTTACGTCTGGCAGTAGCGAATGATTATCGACGATCAACATTACGACATCATTATCGTAGGGACTGGCGCAGGAGGTGGGACGCTAGCTCAAAAGCTAGCACCGACCGGTAAGCAGATTTTGATTCTAGAGCGGGGCGATCGCATGGCCCTAGAAGAACAAAACCGAGCTGACGTAGACGTCTTTCAAAAAGGCCGATATCGCTCACCAGAACAATGGTACGACCACGAAGGCGAACCCTTTTCACCCCAAATGAACTACGCAGTCGGTGGCAATACCAAAATCTACAATGCCACCCTGATGCGGATGCGCGAACAAGACTTTGAAGCTGTCCCCTACCAGGACGGTATTGCCCCCGAATGGCCGATCAAATACGTAGACTGGGAGCCTTACTACACAGAGGCCGAACATCTATACCATGTCCATGGCGACCAGCAAGCCGACCCCACCGAACCTAAACATAGCAAGGCCTATCCTTATCCAGCCGTAGAACATCCATCGATCATTTCACCTAGCGTTGAGCTACTCAAAGGAGAAGGGCTTTCACCTACCTCACTACCTATCAGCCTCACCGGTCAAAAAGATGACCCCACCGGAGACTCAGAAGTCTTTGGTATTGATTTAGCCATCAAACATGACAACGTCACTCTAAAAACGTCTGCTAGAGTCGTCAGTTTACATACCAACCCTACTGGAACTGAAGTCAAAGCCGTAGAAGTAGAAATTGGTGACCACTCAATCTTGTTTAGGGCGGATATTGTTGTTCTTGCCTGTGGCGCAGTTAACTCTGCCGCGATTATGCTTGACTCTGCGAACGACAAGCATCCTCATGGACTAGCCAATAGTTCCGATCAGTTAGGTCGAAACCTAATGAAGCACTTGATGACCGTCATCGTAGAACGAGACTCAGTTAAAAACGATGGCACATTCATGCCCAGCGTCAGCGTCAACGATTTTTATTGGAGTGACCTGCGCGACTTTGACTATCCATTGGGCCATATTGAGAATAGCGGCGGCCTGCTTCAAGATCTTATCTTTGCAGAATCTCCTCCATTGCTTTCAGTCCTAGCCAGATTCCTACCCGATGCCGGCCTCAATCGCCTAGCCAAGCGTTCAATCGGCTGGTGGGCCCAAACGAGCGTACTACCAGACCCTAACAATCGTGTTTACTGGCAAACTCTTTCTCGCTATGGTCGACCTAAGAAAAAGCTCCGCTACGAATTCACACCAAACAACCTAGAAGCACACGACCGTCTCGTCTATCGCTGGATGGGCGTACTCAAAGACCTTGAAAACACTGGTCAGGGTCTACGACAAAGCACCGTCTATCCACGCGGTGAAACACCAGTCCAAGTCACAGGTTATCAGTGTGGTACCGCTCGTATGGGCACAGATCCAGCTACTTCTGTACTAGATCTCAACTGTCGCACTCACGAAATTGATAATCTTTATGTTGTCGACAGTAGCTTCTTCCCCTCATGCGCCAGCGTCAGCCCAGCCTTAACAGTGATGGCAAATGCCCTGCGAGTCGGAGAACATCTCACGGAACGCATGAAGTAGCTAGAACCGACCTGTACAGGTCCAAAGTAAAAGTAATAGAGCCAAGTTCAGGATGAAGGTGGTAGAGCAAGGTCTACTCTATTTCAAGTTGGCATAAGCTGTTTGGTACATATCATGTAAGCTTGTGTTCTGCTCTGGAAAAGTCGCAGTACCAACCGCATACAGGGGCTGAAACCGATTGTTTGAATCTGGTAGCGTAGTCTTTGTATCGGCGACTTCAGAGGCCGTAAACACCTGTTGGCGAAAGGTCTTTAGCAGTGGTGCTAGCTTATTTTCTACTTCAGGACCCGTAATCTCAGGTAGGCCGACAACAAACTCTCCGTTCCCCCAATAGCTGGCGATCGCCCCCGACAAGTGAGCAGCGATTGCATTGCCCCAAGCTTTTAGCACATGATGTCCGGCGCTATGCCCATAGGCTAGATTGATTTGCGCTAGATTCACCACCCGCAGCAACACAAAGGTAAACACTCGCCCTTGTCTGATCAAGCTTTGAAAGTCCTGCTGAGACTGAACCTGATTGACTAATCCAGTTTGCGCATCGCGACTAGATAGCCTCTTTAGCAATCGGGCACGCTCTAATCGATTGTTGATACGAGTAATCAGCTCTGGGCCGACAATCGGCTTGACAACATAATCATCCGCTCCAGCAGCGAAAACTTCAGCCGCCGCATTCTCTCTAGCTGTGAGAAAAAGAATAGGTAGGCTTTGCCAATGGCCACCATCACGAGGATCATTTCGCACCGCATGGCAAAGCTCAATGCCATCAGGACCAGGCATTTCAATATCGAGAATTAATAGGTCCGGATCTACCTTAGTCAAAGTTTGCCAGAACTTGGTAGAGTCGGCCAAGGTAGTAATAGAAAAACCCCAGGGTTCAAGTAGAGGAGATAAGGTGCCCAGGAGAATAGGATCGTCGTCTACTGCAAGCAGAGTGGGCCTAGAGGAAGATGATGGGAAAGGTGAGTGCGTGCTCTGTAGAGATTGTTCTGTACTAGCCAGGATATCAGTTAGTTGAGTAACTAAAGAAGAGAGCGTTTGAGGTGTGAGCCGAGAATCTGTAGTGATAGTTGCGAGACCGCTTGATAGACCTTCTGGATGTGAAAGGAGATCTTCCAAAGATCTAGCAATTTGCGTACCTCGCTCAGAACCAAACATCCCAAGTACGCCAGCAAGTTTATGGGCTGCTTGAGCCGCAGACTGTTGGAGGATATCAGTAAGGGTGTTTTGCCTAAGCGCAGCTTCTGCTTGCTGTAGCAGGCTCAGGCGATCGCGTAGAGTATCATGATGCTGCTGCCATAGTGCTGCCATTGCCTGCTGAAATTGTTGTTCTACAGCTGATTCAGTTGGCTCAGATGCACGTTCAGTTGTTTGGGTCTTAGCTACTTCAGCCTTGACTTTATCAGCCTTGTCTTCAGATATAGCAGGAGAATCGAGATTTTTCTGAGCGGCGATCGCCTCATAGTCAATCTTAGGGCTCAGCTTATAGCCCATACCATACACATTCTCGATCCAGCCATCAGCACCTGCTTGCTTTAGCCGTCGTCGTAGGCCTTTGACGTGGGCTTTCACACTGTCTTCTAACGGCGGATCATCAAACGTCCAAAGATGTTCAATAATGTGGCTCCGGCTAAAGACGCGACTTGGATTACGCAAAAATAGCTCCAATAAGCTGTACTCCTTTGGCGTCAGCTTTAGCGGCGCATCGGCATAGGTAACTTCGCAACTCACGGGATCAAGGTGTAGTTGGCCCATCTCCAGTATCGAAGTAGGAGAGACCTCACCTCGGCGCAGTAAAGCACGTAAACGAGCATGCAGCTCATTGATGTCTAAGGGTTTGGTCAAATAGTCATCAGCACCAGCGTCCAGACCGCGAATCTTTTCGTCGGCAGCGTCTTTAGCGGTCATGAGTAAGATCGGCGTAGTGTAGTTGCGATCGCGCAGTTCCCGGCACAGACTAATCCCGTCTAGCCGAGGTAGCCCTACATCCACTAACAGCAAATCGTAGCTAGCACTTTCAGCGTACTCCAGCCCAAAGCGACCATCGTCCGCTGTATCTACAGTGTAGCGCTGCTGTTGAAGCGATTCTACTAAAGCACTGGTCAAAACTTCGTCGTCTTCAATCAAGAGAATACGCATGGTTTTTCCCAGTTGGCTCCCTACCTATCTAACTCTTTTACTTAGCTAGCTCGTCTACTTGAACCATTCACTCAGCTAACTTATCCATAGTCTTTCAGCTTATAGCATTTAAGCTTTTCACGACAAACATTTTGAATAGTCTCAAACCGCTTTTGTTCTCGATTACTTCTCTTTTCTACTCTCGGTTTCCTCCCGATTGATTTCTATATTCAAAACAAGAAAGCGAGAGAACCTTCGCTCAAATCTAAAAATCACATATTCGAGGTAAATTCCATGCAACGTCTTGTACTTTCCGGATTCGCTGTTCTATTGTCTACTTTCGCAGTTTCTTCAATGGCTGAGGCCGCCGAAGGCGTCAGCAAGGAGCCCAATCTGCATCAGCTACGTATCGGGGCTCTAGCTAATCGCAACAAAGGCTATCAGTCGGGTAAAGACACTAGCGTTCAAACTCGACGCCTTGAAGGAATGGATCGTCGCAACAAAGGTTACGACCTTAAAGAAGGCTATAGCGTTCAGGCCCAACGCCTTGAAGGAATGGATCGTCGCAACAAGGCCAGCTTGTCATCAGTATCCTTGATTGACCAGCGTCAACTTGTGCTGGACCGCTCCAGCAGCAAGTAAGTGACCTTACGCCTCTCTTCCTCAAATCTCACTACTTCTACTACATCGATTCCTAAATCTAAGCCCAACAAGTTTTTGTTGGGCCTTTTTGGTAGAGCTTATTTCCAATAGTTTTCGATAGATCGATTTTAGCGAAACGACTAGATTACGTTTCTTGTCATATAAAGTTAGTGTATAAAATAATACAAATACCCGTCAACGCTCCTCCTACGATGGCCCCAGCTATTTTGTGATGAGTGAGGAGTAGGCAATGAACTGGAATTTATCGCGGCGTTGGGTATATGGACTGCTAGGTCTAGGAATAGCGTTTGCCTTTAGTCTTAGTAGTTTGTTCTCTGACTACAGCCTCTTGGGTGAGGGGAAAGTATTTGCAGCAACGCCTCAAAAACATCTTCTGCCCGCTAACGCAGACACAGTTCACTGGGGCTACTTTAGTCAATCGTTATCACCCAAGCTCACTGTAGATTCCGGCGACATTATCAGCGTAGAAACTTTGACACATCATGCCAATGATGACGCTGCTCGTATGGTAGAAGGTGATGCAGGCGCGCAAAGTGTGTTCGCTTGGAGTTCAGAGGCTAAGGGCGTCGATCGACGGGGAGCAGGCCCGATGGACGCTGAGGTAGGAGCAGGTGCGGGCTATGGTGTGCACATCCTGACTGGCCCCATCTACGTCAATGAAGCTGAACCAGGAGATGTCTTAGAGGTACAAATTCTAGACGTAGCCCTTCGGCCTAGCGCTAATCCCGAGCACGAAGGAAAAACTTTTGGTAGTAATGCAGCAGCTTGGTGGGGATATCACTATCAAGATCTAATCGAAGATCCTAAACCGCGTGAGGTCATTACTATCTACGAAATGGACACGACCAGCGAGGAAGACTGGGCAAACGCACTATATAGCTATCGCTGGACCCCACAGATCGATCCTGACGGCGTTGTTCATGAAACAATCGACTACCCAGGGGTGCCGGTAGATCACAGCACCATTGACCCTAACTTCGATGTGCTAGAAGGTGTGAGGATTCCGGTTCGCACCCACTTTGGCACGATCGGCCTAGCACCTAGAACTGCTGACCTGGTTAATTCTATTCCTCCTAGCTATTTTGGTGGCAACATCGACAACTGGCGAATTGGCAAGGGTGCCACCATGTATTACCCGGTGGCGGTCGAAGGTGGATTGCTGTCATTAGGCGATCCCCACGCAGCGCAAGGTGACTCAGAGCTAGCAGGAACAGCGATAGAGACTTCTTTGACTGGCACGATTAGAGTTGTTGTTCATAAGCAAGCGGATTTAGGCGGAACAATTCTTGATGAACTCGACTATCCTCTCCTAGAAACCGACAGTGAGTATGTAGTACATGGCTTTAGCTATGCTGACTATCTCACCGAACTAGGAGAAAATGCTCAGTCTGCTATCTTTGAGAACTCTTCTGTAGACGGTGCAATGCGCGATGCCTTTCGCAAGATGCGTCACTTTTTGATGACAACACAGGGTTTGTCTGAGGACGAGGCAATTTCGCTCATGTCAGTAGCAGTAGACTTTGGCGTTACGCAAGTAGTGGATGGTAACTGGGGAGTACACGGCGTGATTAATAAGCGGGTGCTGCCTACCTCATAGATACAGACATTAGCAGGTGTTAAAAAACAATAGAAAGATCGGTGTTAAGCTCAGTTAAAGTGTAGTTTGTAGCACAGAACCAATTGAACTCAGTTTTGTCTGATAGAAAGTGAAAGCATCGCTTCTATAGCCTCACACGAAACTGAGTTTTGAATTACCGTTTCTGTAGGCTGATAGCGGACGATTAGTTGAGGTATCTTTTGTGCAACTAGCTCGTCGTTTACAGATCGACAACCTCTTTAACAATGTACGAGGAGACCTGTTCGGAGGGCTAACCGCTGCAATTGTAGCGCTCCCGCTGGCGTTGGCTTTTGGCGTAGCCTCGGGAGCAGGCGCTACCGCAGGGCTTTATGGGGCTGTGTTCACCGGTTTTTTTGCGGCGCTATTCGGCGGCACCCCTTCTCAGGTAACTGGCCCAACAGGGCCGATGACTGTAGTGATGGCAACTGTCTTCACTAAGCTAATTGCGGCAAACCCTGAGAATGGTTTCGCTATGGCCTTCACTGCGGTGATACTAAGTGGTCTCTTCCAAATCTTGTTCGGGGTATTACGGCTAGGACAGTTCATTACCCTAATGCCCTACACTGTCATCTCTGGCTTCATGTCTGGGATTGGAGCGATCATCATCGCGCTACAGATCGCACCCCTGATTGGATATCCAGCGCAGAGTGGCGTGGTTACTGCGCTGCAGCAACTCCCTCAGGCCTTAGCTAATCCCAATCCCGTCGCTACTGGTCTAGGGCTATTAACCCTTGTCATCGTATTCGGCTGGCGCGGCAAACTAGGGCGCATCGTGCCCTCACCACTGGTCGCACTGATTGTCTGCACTAGCTTAGCGGTGCTCATGTTTCCTACCAGCGATATTCCTCGTATTGGAGATATTCCACAGGGATTTCCCACTTTGCAGTGGCCACGGCTAAGCTTCAACCAGCTTGAGGATATCGTTGGCTATGGACTAATGCTGGCAATTCTAGGCGCAATTGACTCCCTATTGACTTCTCTAGTCGCCGACAATATTACCCACACTCGCCACGACTCTGAACAAGAGCTCATCGGTCAGGGTATTGGCAATTTGATGTCTGGACTCTTTGGAGGATTACCAGGCGCAGGGGCAACAATGCGGACGGTAATCAACGTGCAAGCTGGGGGGCGATCGCCGCTATCTGGAATGTTCCATGCCTTAGTCCTGCTGTGCATTGTGCTGTGGGCCGGTGGCATAACTTCTCAAATTCCGCATGCAGTTTTAGCTGGAATCTTAATCAAAGTAGGGATCAAGATTATCGACTGGGGATTTTTGTGGCGAGTAGCTCAAGTTTCTATGCGAGCTGCCTTGGTCACCTACGGCGTACTGTTCCTGACAGTCTTTGTAGACTTGATTACAGCGGTGGTAGCCGGTGCCTTTGTCGCCAATATGCTAACGATTCATCGGCTTAGTCATATTCAATCTAAACAGGTCCGAGCAATTACCCATCCTGATGAAGATCCCCAGGTAATGCTGACCCCGGACGAACGACAGATGCTTGAACGAGCGAGCGATCGCATTCTTTTGATCCAGATGAGTGGCCCTATGAGCTTTGGCGCCGCCAGAACCATCGCTCACTACATGAGTAAAAACTACGATGTTTTGATTCTAGATTTTAGCCAGGTGCCATTGCTAGGCGTGACAGCTTCTTTCAATATCGACTCTGAAATCAGAGCAGCTCAGAGTCGACATCGAGGGAAAATCTTTATCGTAGGTGCAAAAGGTCAAGTCATTGAGCGACTGCGGCGATTTAGACTACAAGCTGTTCTACCGGAGCAGAACTTTACGCCAACCTGTCATCAGGCCCTTCAAAGCGCCTTGAGACTGCTTAATATGGAGAGGCCAGAGCCGATCAAGCTAGTCCCGTCATCGCTTTCTCTAGACAGGTATTAGTGGCAGGGATGAACTTACGCTAGGAACACGTCTCTATACCTTTGTGAACAGTCCTGCTTTGTGAGCAATCCTAATTTCAAGTTCGATGGGGAAAGAGGATACTTCATTGCTGCTCCATCTCGTCCAAACAGAGAGCTTACTTATGGCGACGTGGGGTAGAGTATCGAATCGGCGGTACTCATTTGACCACCAAGTTCTTGCCCACCAAGTTGTAGAGCGTAGAGTTTGGCATACTCGCCGCCTTGATCAATGAGCTGTTGATGCGTGCCCTGTTCAACGATATGACCTTGCTGAATGACGAGCACCTGATCAGCTTGGGTAACCGTACTAAGGCGATGGGCGATCACAAAGCTAGTACGATTTTGGAGTAGTGAGGCGATCGCCTCTTGTACCAGTCCTTCTGTTTGCGTATCGATACTGCTAGTCGCTTCATCTAAGATCAAAATACGTGGGTCAATCAACACCGCTCTAGCAATACTAATGAGCTGCCGCTGGCCTTGGCTCAACGTCGCTCCCTGAGATCCCAGTACGGTGGCATAGCCTTGCGGTAGCTGCGTGATGAAATCGTGAATATTAGCGACTCGCGCAGCCGCTTCGATATCGGATTGTTCGGCAGTAGGGTGGCCAAAGGCAATATTCTCGGCGACCGTGCCGCTAAACAGAATGTTGTCTTGTAGGACATAGCCAATCTGACGGCGCAAGCTGGCCTGAGATACCTGGCGTACATCTATTCCATCAATTTTTACCGCCCCACCCGTTACGTCATAAAAGCGCAAAATCAGATTGATAATCGTACTTTTACCCGCTCCTGTAGGACCGACTAGCGCAATCATCTGGCCTGGTTGAGCGAATAAAGACACTCTGTCCAGAATGGTCTGGCCTGGTACATAGCCAAAGGTGACTCGATCGAACTCGACTTCGCCAGTAATAGGCGGCAGTTCAGTCGCATCAGGAGCATCATGCAACAGTTCGGGCTCGTCGAGTAAGAAGAACACCCGCTCTAAACCGGCGATCGCACTTTGAGCCTGAGTGTAGAATTGACTCAAAATCTGAATTGGCCTGAAAAACTGTTGAACATAGAGCAAAAATGCAGTCACCGTGCCCACGGTTGCCGCGCCCGTGACCGCTAAATAGCCACCATAGGCCAGCACCGCGGCTGTAGCTAATGTATTGAGAAAATCGATCGAGGGTAGAAACGCTGCGGTCACCGCCACCGCTTGAATGTTGGCATCTCGGTTCGCTGCATTAAGCGCTTCAAAAGCGTCGATGTTGTAATCTACTCGGTTAAAGGCCTGAGCTTCTTTAACGCTGCTGACATCTTCTTCAATCCGGGCTGAGAGATCGCCGATCGTCTCGCGGGTGACCCTGAATCTAGCCCTAGCCCAGCGTGAGAATAGGCGAGTTGTAAAGATCATGATGGGTACCACTAGATTGCTGAGCAAACCTAGCTGAAAGTTGATTAAAAACATCGCAATGATGATGCCAATCAAACTAAAGGTATTGCCCAGAATCTGCGGGATGCTGCGACCGAACGCCTGATCGATCACGCTCACATCATTGAGCAATCGGCTCATCAGATCGCCCGCTTCGCTCTTGTCGAAATAGCCGATCGAAAGACTTTGAATCTTAGTGAAAATGTCTTGGCGGATCTGAGCCAGCACATTTTGAACAATGGTGCCCACCCGAAAGATTTGGACGCGGATCGCCATCGTACCGATCCCATAAATAAAAGCCAGACCCATCACCATCCTCAGTAGCCCAGACAAATTGCCAGGGCGAATCAGATTGTCGATCGACCAGCCGATTAGAAACGGACCGATAGCCTGGGTAAAGGCGCCAATGCAGACAGCACCAATCGCAATCGGCAGCTCTTGCCGATAGGGCTTTAGATAGCTCAGCAGGCGACGAAATGTAGATAGCTGTTGAACTGACTGGTTGTTGGTTTGACCAGGAGCATCAGGAACTGTATTCATGGACAAATCACTCACTGACTTGCGATTCTAGGATCGCACCGTACAAAGGACTGGTTCGCATTAGCTGTTCATGGGTACCGCAGGCAGCAAGTTTGCCATTATCAATTAAAAGGATCCGGTCGGCAGTTTGAATCGTGCTGATCCGCTGAGCAATAACGAAAGCATTACAGGTGCGGGCTTTGATGATTGCGTCTAAATCTGCTTGAATCTGGGCAGCGGTTTGAGCATCGACTGCCGAAGTGCTGTCGTCTAGGATCAGAATGCTGTAGTCAGTTAGCAGCGTGCGAGCGATCGCAATTCTCTGCTTTTGTCCCCCAGATAGCCCCACGCCGCGCTCACCCACAATGGTGTCGTAGCCTTCAGACAACCCTTGAATAAATTCGTGAATGTGAGCTAGCTTGGCCACTTCAATCACCTCATCAAGCGATGCATCTGGTTTGGCATAGGCAATATTTTCTTTCAGTGTTCCAGAAAACAAGGTGGTTTCTTGAAAGACAATGCCGATACGTGATCGCAAACTCTCTAAATCAAAATCTCGCACATCGCGCCCGTCAATTCGCACGGCTCCCTTAGTTACGTCGTAAAACCGCTGCAGCAGATTCACCACCGTACTCTTGCCCGATCCTGTCATTCCTAGAATGGCAATCAGCTCATTGGGCCGAGTCTCAAAAGAAACACTTTGTAGTGCAGGTTTAGTTGCTCCTGGATAGCGAAACCAAACGTTTTCGAAGGTAATTCGACCGCCGCACTTAGTGAAGGGCACCGCGTTTGGGCGATTGGTGATTTCAATTGATGTATCGACAATCTCATACACCCGCTCAGCCGAGGCCGCCGCCTGAGCAATCACCGGCGCGGCGAAGCCAATTAGCAAAACCGGCTGTAAAATAAACAACAGATAGGCATTAAACGCAACCAGCTCTCCGATTGTGAACGCGCCATCAATCACCTGCGAACCGCCATAGCCCACCACCGCTAGCGTAATCAAATTACTCAGCAGAAAGATGAACGGAAACGTATTGCGAATCGCCCCTAGCGTTTTGATATAGACTGCCACTAGCTGGGCGTTCATCTGGGTATAGCGTGTCTGTTCTACCGATTCGCGCGCAAACGCTTTAACCACCCGCACGCCTAGCAAATTCTCACGCAGTACGTCGTTTAGATCGCCTAGCCGTTCTTGCACCTGATCAAACAAAGGCTGATTTTGCCCAAAGAAGCGAAACAGCAGCGCTCCAGCCAAGGGAATCACCGCTAGTGTGATCAGCGCTAAACGCCAGTTCATCACCAGTAGAATTGTGGCGATGGTAACTAGCGTCACCACTGAGCTAATGACCTGAATCAAGCTCGTTCCGACAAACGTGCGAATCTGTTCGATATCGCTGGTGATGCGAGTGAGTAGCTGGGAGGTTTGCGCCTGATCGTGGTAGCTAAAGCTCAGCGTTTCAATTTTGCGAAAAACCTGAGATCGGAGTCGATAGGCAACGCCCTGGGATACGGCCTCACTCCAGTAGCTTTGGCCAAAATTGAATAGACCGCGGGCGATCGCCACACCCACCATCAGAGCGCCCGTCACCAGCACAACCGACAGATCTTGCGCGGCAATTCCCTGGTCAATTCCTCGACGAAATAGCTGCGGCGTCAGTGCATTAGCGACTGTAAGCAGCAGCACACTAAGGGTTGCTCCTAGAGTTAGCCAAGCGTAGTATCTTAGGTTTTCGAGCACACGTCTTAGTGACGTCATGAATAGTCTTTTGGTAGCCCTTTGCCTTGAACTTCGCCAAAAGGCGCGTCAAAAAGCTTAGATACCCAAAAAGGATATCCAAGTAAGGTTAGATTCAATGATTATACCTATGATAGATAGCTATTTTGCCAGCTTACATCACGCTATGGCCCTGTAGAGGACCTATACTGGCTGATGTTCAATTTTTTCGAGCAGATCCAGTCGGTGCTAGACTCGCCTTTCTTCCAGCTAGGGAATTCAGCGCTTTCTTTGAGTGCTATTGCTCAGTTCCTGTTGATTGTTTTCATTACATTCATCGTCTCTTGGGGGCTAAGGCGGTTTCTCTCGCTGCGGTTGCTAAAGCACCTAGGATTGAGACAAGGCACTCGCGAATCGGTCGCGGCGATCACCGCTTACACTGCTGGCGCGATCTTCTGTCTAGCCATGCTACAAACCACTGGCATCAACATCGCTTCACTCGCTGTTGTCGCTGGTAGCCTGGGTATTGGTATCGGATTTGGCTTACAAGAAATTACCAAAAACTTTATTAGCGGGCTGACCTTACTCGTTGAACAAAAGCTAAAGGTAGGAGACTTTATCGAAATCGATGATCTGCTTGGTCACATTACAGAGATTTCACTTCGCTCCACAATTGTTCGCACCATCAATGACAGGCATATCGTCGTACCCAACAGCGATCTTGTCAGCAATCGAATCATCAACTGGACATACTCAAACACCAAAGGCTGGGTTTCTATTCCGATCAGCGTAGCTCATGAGAGCGATCCGCTATTAGTCATTGAGGTCTTAATGGATTCGGCATATTTAGAAGAAACTGTCTCGACAGAGCAAACACCAGAGGTATATTTCACCAGCATTGGTCCCAATTCACTAGATTTCAAACTGTGGGCCTGGACAGATCAAATTGATCAAAAATTCAAGGTGGAAAGCTCATTGAACTTTATTATCCGTCAAAACTTCAGGCAGCACGGGATTCGCTTTGCATCGCCACGAATTGATGTCTGGAATCGTAATCCTAATGTGGTGATTAACTCCGATCCCAGTGACTATCCCCAACACGCTGAATTGCAACAACCCCGCGAAAGTAATTTAGATGCATTCGCTAAGCCAGTAGCGGTGAAAGACTTGCTTAGACAACTGCCTTACTTTCAAAACTCGACTGACTTAGAGCTACGTAAGCTAGTAGAGATTGGCCGCCGGATACGGCTAGAGCCGATGGAGACCATCTACCGAGAGGGCGATCCTGGCGATGCTTTCTACATCATCTTATCAGGCGCAGTCAGCTACACCTTTGCAAAAACCCAGCAAACGACCACGATTAAAGCTGGACAGTTTGTGGGTGAATTCTCACTAATGCTAGGGATTCCGCGTACGGTAACGGTCAAAGCGAACGAAGAGACCACTATGCTAAGACTAAGCCCGCAAGGATTCAAGAAGCTATTGCACGATCAGCCCTATCTGTACAACGTGATTGTTGAAGAAATGGGACGTCATGAGCACGAGCTGCTCCAGCAAGGCCGACAGCTCAGCGCGATGGGTTTGATCAACCCTGAGGAGTACAATATTAATCCGGTCAACTGGGTGAGAGAACATTTAGAACGCTTGTTTAGTTCGTAGGCTCTCTCTACAAAATTCGTAGGTAACAGCTAGTGGAAAAAGCTTTTTATCTCTGGGGTTAGGAAGTTAGTCTATGTTGGTTGAGTCACTTCTAACTCTTTTTGACTCTTTTTGTTTGTCATGCCAGTATCGTAACGATTGTATGCTTTTCTAGGCTTAGCCTGTCTATAATCTAGTACTCTTTAGTAAATCCCTGTAGAATAGCGCCTGCTATATTGAGATTACTCCTATGTATTTGCCGATACTTGTAATCGCTAACGGTTTGTTCTGATGGTTTTATTTTCTAAAGACCGTATCTTAGTCCCTACCGATTTTTCTGAAAAGTCCATACAGGCGATCAAAGAAACTAACGCCTTCGCCGATGCCAATACCCAACTCTACATTGTGCATGTGCTAAAGCCTCTAGAGGCTACAGAGCCAGGTGTTGTTTGGGAATCAGTCGACACTGAGAAACGGACACAAACTATACTGGCGCTGTTTGAGGAAAAATTTCCCAAGAGCGAGTATGAAGGGCTTGTCTTCGAGGTGAGAAACGGCGATCCAACCGCCGAGATTATTGATTACGCAGAGTATCGAAATATAGACTTAATTGTCATGCCCTCACGCGGCAGAACGGGCATCTCTCGATTCTTTATGGGTTCAATTGCAGAAAGAGTAGTTCGCTTTGCCCACTGCCCTGTTTTGGTTCTAAAGCAGCAGAAGAAAGCTACTACCGCTACCACCTAAGCTTATCGACTTTTTGCATAGGCGCTATCTGTTGAGCCTTTTGTGGTTTCTAACCGGTCTAGCTACATTGGGAGTATCTTCATTCAAGGTACTCCCAATGATTTTAAACACGTCTCGTCAGCCCTTTGCGCAACAAAACCACCGCAAGCCCTGGGCAATCCGGAGCCTACAGTGGTTCTGGAGATTCAGTCAGTTCTATGGTGAGTATACTGTTCGATCGCCGCAAGAGCGTCAGCAGTGGATTAGCCAGCAGCGCAATCAGCACCAAAGAAACCAACTAAGCAACTAGGCACTTAGCTAGGCACTTAGTAACTAGCTAACCTGTCTCGCCTTAAGCAAACTATGACTCAACCGTCAGCATCTGGCCAGATGTCAACCGAGACCAATAGTCTTTTAGATCGCCTGCTACCTCATTTGAGAGAATGTAGCATCCTAACAAATTAGGAAATGCCATACCTAGCAGCATCAAATCGCTAAAGTCTATAATTAGACCCAAGCTAGTGAGACAGCCTAAGAACGTACAAAATACGTAGATAATCTTGAACAGCAAGGTGCTTCGCTCGCCAAATAGGTAAGTCCAAGCCTGAATTCCATAGTAGCTCCAGGAGATAATCGTGGAAAAGGCAAACAGACAAACCGCAACACTCAACACCGTTGGGAACCAGCCGACCACAGAACCAAAAGCGTTGGCTGTCATCGCCACACCGCTGAGCTCTTCGCCCGTATCCAAATAAACACCGGTTATAACAATTGCAAGTGCCGTAAGGTTACATACAATTACAGTGTCGATCAAAGGCTCCAACAAAGAAACAAGCCCTTCTCTAACCGGCTCATCTGTTCTGACAGCAGAGTGCGCGATCGCTGCTGTACCCACCCCTGCCTCGTTTGAGAAAGAGCTTCGTCGAATACCCTGCACCATCACACCGATGAAACCCCCTACAGCTGCTCTAGGTACAAAGGCTTCGGAGACAATAGTGCCGATCGCACTAGGAACCTGAGCAATGTTGGCGATAATCACAATCAAACAGGCCACTATGTATATTGCGGCCATGGCGGGCACTAGCTTCTCTGCAACAGAGCCGATGCGCTTAATGCCTCCAATAATTACAAACGCAGATAGTGCCGCTAGAATTAAGCCGAATAGCCAAGCCGGTAGCGCCGGAAACAGGCCAGAAATTGCGGCATATGCTTGGTTAGACTGAAACATATTCGCTCCGCCCAAGCTGCCGCCTACGCAGAGAATGCTAAAGAGAACAGCGAGTCCTTTCCCAAATGGCCGCAGACCCCGACCCTCTAGTCCTTTGGTGAGGTAGTACATTGGGCCGCCTAAGATCGTCCCATCTGGTAAACGACGACGATACTTGACCGCCAAAGTACATTCCACAAACTTACTGACCATGCCGCAAAATCCAGCAATCGTCAGCCAGAACATCGCGCCCGGACCTCCGAGCTGTATGGCGATCGCCACCCCGGCAATATTTCCTAAGCCTACCGTTCCGGACACCGCCGTTGCCAGAGCCTGAAAATGAGAGACTTCTCCATCATCTTCATCATCGTCAAATTTGCCTTGGACTACGTCAATTGCGTGTTTTAGTCCGCGAATATTGATAAATCCCATCCGCAGCGTGAAGAAAGTTGCCCCGACAAACAACCACAGCACAATAAATGGAAAGCCGTTCTCGCCGCCGATCGGAAAGAACAACAAGGTCGCTAGAAAATCAACAATGGGTTGTAGGATGCTGTCTGCCATAGATGTCGATTCGCTAGCTTCTTGTGCGATCGCAGCCGGTGCGGCGATCGCCATCAAAAGCAACAGCATCGGCAGCATCGCCCAGCCATCTGTGCCTTTGTCAAACCACCTAGCCGAGAGTCGAGTCAACCGCTGAAATGAACTTTGAAACCTGCGATTGATCGCAGGCACATACCATCCCTTTCGATTCATATTAAATTCCCACTCTAGTTTTTCTCATGTGATCGAACCAGGCCTGTTAAACACTCCTATAGAGCGCAGACAGTCCCGAATACCCTTGAACGCACGTTGATCAAAATCACTACATATGTTTTTGCCGATACCGGAAAATACCACGCAGCCGACCACTATGTTGTTAACTTAATTACCATCCTCTGCATTTGTACTTATCCGACAATATTACAAAGTGTGAGGATGCTCGCTCTTAGTACCTCCTGGTACATCAATCCAGCTTTCAATCGGACTCGCATAAAGTCATACTCGTTATGACTCTATGCTTGTTATAGCTTTTTATCAAACTGCAATTCCTAGATGTAATTCTTGGAAACTGTTGCTTTTAGGGAAGTTTCGAATTAAACGTAAAGTTTGAGACTATCAGCATCAGCCAACTTCCTACTCAGCCCACATTCGCAGCAAGTTGGCAATGCTTTTAGAAAGCAGGTCAAATTCATCGGTCTTTCCCTCTTTAGCAAATAAAGATCGCTGTGCTGTCACTAGATCAAACAAAATCTCCCGCTTTTCAGCCTGGCGAATCAAGCTTTGAACCCAGCCTACGACGACTAATCGCTCACCGCTTGTCACCGGATCTACTCGGTGTAGGCTAGTCGAAGGATAGACAATTGCACTCCCTGCTGCTAGCTTGTAGGGAGTTTCGCTATCTGCGCCTTCGATCACCAGTTCTCCCCCCTCGTAGGTATCGGGGCTATTAAGGAAGATTGTAAAGGAGAGATCCGAACGTAAAAAGCCACCTGCTTTCATTAACGCATTATCTACATGCCGCCCATACGACATTCCTTCTTGGTAGCGACTGATCAGCAGTGAATGAATAGCCCTGGGTCTAGCAACCGCCTGAAAAAGTTGGTTTCGCTGCAGTGCTTTACGCACCAAGTCTTTTAGTGCATCTGTATCTGGTGTTTTGGTGAGCTGTTGATTTTGTTTGACAAGTTTGGCGTGCCATCCTGCCGTTAGCCTTCCGTCTGCAAATTCAGCAACAGATAATGCTTTTTCTAGATGATCCAGCTCTTCACTTGCGAGTAAGTCAGGAATGCAAACAATCATGAAATTTTCTTGCGATAAGCTTTTCTCAACAGGTCAGCATTCTAACAAACCGGTTAGACAGAGTACTCAAGTAAAATCTTTAGTTTCTCAGCTCTTGATACTGTTTAAGCTCCTTTCTTGTTAGCTGACTACTTTCTATAGAAGCCATTTGAGATCTTACGCCTCGGCTGCAAGCCGCTTGAGCATCAGCCTGGCAAAGCAAAAGTCCATCTGCGCTTTGGCGTTATCCAGCGTTCTGGCAAAGTTCTTGGTCAAACTCTTGCACCTCTCCATCCAACTGTTGGACCGTTCAATCACCCACCGCACTGCAATCGGCACAAACCCAGCCTTTCCCTGCGCTGCTTTCTCTGCCTTCGATGGCTTGGGTGCTAGCTCAAACCGAATCTTGCGCATGATGCCTGGATACACTGCTTCCAGCGTTGTCGCCAGCTTATCTACGTGATAGCCGTGATCTAGCAAGAACGTAATCTTTGGGATGTTGACTGGCTTCGCTCTGAAGTAGTCGAGGTTGATGGTCAACAACATCAATAAGCCCATATCGTCTGAGACGTTCGCTGGCGTACATAGCGTGAAGAAGGGAAAGCCTAGCGTATCAACCACAAGATGTCGTTTAATCCCATTTGTGGCTTTATAAAAGCAAAACCCTTTCGAGGCGACGCTTGCGTTGCAGGTATTCTTCACCACCTGTGAGTCACCTAGCATTAGGGTGGTCCACTGCGCTTTTTTTTGACTTGTTCGCGCACCTGTTCATGAAGTACTGTCATCAGTTGTTCAAAGCAATCCGCTTTGCGCCACTGGTTGTAGTGCCAGAACACCGTGGAGTATGGAGGGAGATCTTTGGGTAGGTCTTCCCAGTTGCAGCCGTTCTTAAGCTGGTACAGCATGCCATCAATCAGCGCTCGATAGCTCCACTTGAGCGGCTTCGTTTTCTTCTTTAATGGCAAGACTTCCGGCAACAGCGGTTCGAGGATCTCCCATTCGGCATCAGTCAGATTGCTGGAGTAGCCCATAGTGCATAGCTTAGACAACTTATCCCATAGTCGCGCATCTCATAGAAGATCTCAAATGGGTTCTATAAATCTCTCTATGTTGTAGTTATGAATAATGTATTGAGAGTTGTCACTTCTCATTTTACTTTTGGCTCGAGTTTTCTTTCAATTCAAGCTAACGCCTTCCAAAAGATAATCTTATCGGCTCCGGCTGCATAAAACTCTCGGATTCTAGCTTCTTCTTCAAAGCCATTATCCTGATAGAATCTACGGACATAACCGAACTCGTCTAAAGCCATTGTCTCTACCAACAATATGCGTGCCTTCAGCCTGGCTAGAGTCTGTTCAATGTAATTCAACAAAGCAGCACCGCATCCCTGTCTGCGATGTTCAGGATGAACGGCAATTAGATATAGATTCCATGTGCCTTCAGTCATTCGCTCCGGTGCAACATAGGCAATACTAACGAAATCGCCGTTCTTTTCATCTGTAAGCCACAGGTCCCTATGCTTGGAATTGCTGCTGAAATGCTCAGATAGCATGTGGGCGATATCAGCGACTTCATCTGGTTCGAATAACTCAATCGCTTTGACCAAAGCAATTAAACCGTCCCTATCATTAGGCTCAATCGGTCGAATCACTGCAAATACCTAGAAACTACAACAGCCCCGAGTCAGACTCTAAAGCAAGATGAATAGTCCTAAGCATACGCCTTGACAAACCCGTTTAGTCTATCTATCCCGCGCTCAATCGTGTCTAGGTCAGTAGCGTAGGAGATTCGAATAGTGCCTTCCGCCCCAAACGCGATGCCGGGGATAGCAGCCACTTGCTTCTGTGCCAAAAGCTTTTCGCAAAACTCGATAGATCCTAACCCCGTTTGGCTAATGTCTACGAATAGATAAAAGGCACCTTTGGGTTCTATGTAGCTTAGCCCATCGATATTGGCAACCAAATTCATGATAGCGAGCCGCCTTTGGCTGAAAGCTTGACGCATCGTCATTAAATCGTCCTGGGGACCCGTTAGTGCCGCGATCGCACCATACTGAGCAAACGTACACACATTCGACGTACTATGACTTTGAAGGGTATTCACCGCCTGGACAACTTCCTCAGGCGCCGCTAAATAGCCCAGTCGCCAGCCAGTCATCGCGTAGGCTTTAGCAAACCCATTGCTAATAATCGTGCGCTGAAAAATCTCCGAATTCAAACTGCCAATGCTGACATGTTCGGCGCCCTCATAGAGAATTTTTTCATAGATCTCATCAGAGACAACCAGAATATCTGCTTCGACGATTACATCAGCCAGTGCCTGTAGCTCAGCCGGGCTGTACACCATCCCTGTCGGGTTAGAGGGGGAATTTAAGATAAACAGCCGCGTTTTCGGGGTGATTGATGCTTTTAGCTGTTCAGCGCTCAGCTTGTAGTCGGTCTTAGCAGTGGTTTCGACGATTATAGGAACACCGCCTGCTAGCTTCACCATTTCTGGATAGCTGACCCAAAATGGCGCAGGAATAATTACCTCATCGCCCGGCTCAATTAGCGCCATAATCAAATTGTAGAGCGAGTGCTTCCCACCATTGGTGACCACAATGTTTTTAGCTTCGTAGGCAAGTTGGTTGTCTTGTCGCAACTTTTGGGCGATCGCGCTTCTTAAGGCTGGCTCTCCTGAAGCCGGGCCGTAGCGGGTCTTCCCTTGATCTAGAGCCGCTTTAGCCGCCGCTCGGATGTGCAAAGGGGTATCGAAATCAGGTTCTCCAGCGCTGAAGCTACAAATATCTAATCCATCGGCCTTCATAGCCTTCGCCTTCGCAGAGATAGCGAGGGTCATAGAAGGATTGACTCGGCTGATTCGAGAGGCGATCTTCATGAGTACGGCAGGTACCCAACCTGCATCAAGATGGGTAGCGAAAGGTCAGTACACTACCGTAGATCGATTCCGAGCGTTCTCAGCGCCCAAATAGACAGTTAAGTTAAATTCTTCAGATATAGTTTGGATATGTTTGAATGTACACATTGAATATACATAACGCAGAGGTCTACTCGGACGTAGACCGATACAGGTTTGAAACAACTGCGACCATTTCTTCTAGCTCTATCGGTTTAGCAATGTGTTGCTGAAACCCAGCTAATAGTGCCCGAGTGCGATAAGGGGGTTCTGATAGCGCAGTTAGCGCGATCGCCGGCACACTCCCCCCAGCATTGGCTGGTAAAGCCCGGATCTCCCGAATCAGTTCGTAGCCACTCTTACCAGGCAAGACCAAATCACTGACAAGTACATGAGGCTGAAATGCTTGAAAATTTTCAAGGGCAGCATCAGCAGATCGCGTGCCCACGACTGTAGCACCGTAGGCTTCTAACATAGAGGTATAGACCTCTAGCCCATCCGGATAATCCTCAACAATCAGCACCCGGCAGCCCTTCAAAGCATCTGTAGCTAAAATTGGAGTAGACGATGCTTTTGAAGGAGCAGTATTTGATAGGAGCTTTTGTGAAGCAAGCGGTAGCTCTACTCTAAAGCTGCTACCCTGCCCAGGTCCGGCACTATCAGCGCTCACCTGGCCACCATGCGCCAAAACAATATGTCTGACAATTGAAAGTCCGAGCCCTAAACCAGCATAGGCGCTATGAACAGAGGCAGTAGATAAAGTATGCTCTCCTTGCCAGAATCGCTCGAATAGATGTGGTATCTCTTCTGAAGCAATACCGATACCCGTATCTTGCACTAACACAACTATCGAATCTGATAATCGCTCAAAACTGATAGTGATTCGACCACCAGCAGGGGTGAACTTAAGCGCATTTGAAAGCAGATTGCGAAAGACTTGCTTGAGCCTAGACGCATCGCCCAGTAATGAGTCTTCTACATCATCTGCGACAACCTCGGGTAGAACAATCTCAATATCTTTGTTGCGAGCGGCAGGAGCGATCGCATCGACTACCTCCAAGACTAAGCAAACCAAGCTATCAATCGATAGCGGTTCGAGACGACATTGAAAGCCACTGTGTGGCATCCTAGAAACATCTAAAAGATCCTCAATTAGTTGATCTAGCACCTCGGCATTGCGGTAGCTGGTCTGAATCGCTCTTGCTACTAGCGCTTTATCATCTAAGCAATCGCTTGAGATTTCTAGCCAACCCATAATGGTCGACAAAGGAGAACGGAGTTCATTCGATAGGCTTCCTAGTAAGTTATCTTTGAACTGGTTAGCTCGCTCTAGCTGGTTGCAAGCAGATTCAGCCGCTGCTAATAGCTGTAGATATCGCCGTTCGTCTTGTTTCTTCTGCGTGATATCGCGCCAGGTCACCACTAGCTGATTATCAAGCTTTACGATTTGAATCGCCACAACAACAGGCTGTTCAGAAGACTGACACGAATTTACAAAAAGCTCACCCGTAAAAGGATAGCCCGTTTCTATCACCCCGCAAAACACCAGAAAAAGATCCAGATCTTCTAACCCTTCAGAATCTTCTCTAGCCGTAGCTTTAAACGCTGGAATGACTGTATAGACCGACTTACCTAGTTGCTTTTCTTGCGAAACTGAGAGAGCTTTGCACGCCGCTGCGTTTAAATAACTCACGGTAAAGTCTTGGATAAAGCCTTCAGAATCTCGTACCGAGGAAAGTATTATAAAACAGTCCGCCATTGTTTCGACAGAGGTTCGAAACCGAATCTCACTCTCTTGTAAATCGGCGGTAGCCTGAAGCAGGGCTTTCCTTTCCCGTTGCTCTCGCAGCGCTCTTTTAACAGCAGGCACCAGACGAGCTAAGTTATCTTTTAAAACATAATCAGCTGCGCCGCCTTTTAGCGCCTCTACAGCAAGATCTTCACCTAGAACCCCTGATACCACAATACAAGGAATATCTGGAAAACCATCTTCGACAAATCCAATTGCGCTCAACCCATCAAACGTAGGTAGGGAATAGTCTGCCAAAACAATATCAATTGGCTGGGTGTTGAGGGTAGAAAAAAAAGCCTCGTACGTATCAACAACAGCAATAGTACAATCAAGATCGCTTTCAAGCATCAGAGCTGATAGCAGCTCTACATCGGCAGCGTTATCTTCGAGTAAAAGGATATTGATAGTCTCTAGAAAAGCCGAACTGTCCATCTCCTTAACCCGTTCCATTGTCTTCTTAAGCGATGCTGTCTGCAATTAGAGATACTTCTATGTTGTATGAGCTGTATGACAAATGACCAGACCATAGGCAGCTCCATCCCCTTGAATCCTTGTCAATAGGTTCTTGTTATGGCCTCAATAGACTCAACCAAGCTAACACTCCTGCTTGTTTATACTGTAAGGCTATTCAACCACAGGCACGCACTAAAGTTTTTGGCGGATTGCCGTAAACCAAAACCGTCCTCTCAATCCGATTGGTCAATTAGAGTAGATAAAAATGCTAGATATTCAAGTGAAAGATATAGCAAAGCGTGGAGCGTGGGTGCATACGCTTCGAGAAGGTAAAGCCTACGGACTAGGCTATGACAGCGCTATAGAACAGGGGATGTAACCTTTCTAGGTGTGGTCAGCAAAGTGCCCAAAAGCTATCTGCTAATGCATCCTTGTTACAGTCCGCATGTATATCTCTTAACTATGTTCGTGGGTGCTTTATTGAGCTGCTTCAATCAGCGGTAGGTTTGTGTCTTATCACAACTTAGCCTTGCAACTTTTAGACCAAGTTAGTGATTATGTTGATGCAAAAGCCATAAAAGCTTTCCTACGAAGACGTCAACCAACTGGCCTCTTGTTGCGTCTGTTGTTTTCTAATGTTGTTGGGTTCTCAAACGCTGTCGGCGTAAAAAGTAATATCATCAACTGCGAAACATAGTGGACATACTGTTCGTAAGATCTAACGGTGTCGTTTGTTAGTCCAAAAGCTCTGGACTTATTCTGTAGACAAGGTTCGCTCCCTATCGATCGTCTAGGTTCCATTATCGAGCTGTACGGTAGCATCATCTATATGTAGCGCCGCGATCGCCTGATTCACTCATGGCTCCTTCCAACCCGCAGAATGCTCGTCAGCACATGACTAGTACAGACTATCCAGCAGACGTGACGCGATCGCCCCATTTACTAGCAGGTGTGGCAGAGGCGGCTCGAAAGCTATTGGCCATTGAAGATTTTGACGCGGCAGTTAATGGTACCTTAGAGACACTCGCCCGCTCTGCAAATATTGATCGTATTTTCGTTCTGCAGCATCATTCAGCGACAGACACTGCACCAGAATTTGCTACTTGTCCTTATGAATGGACGCTTCCGGGTGTACCTCTCCACCGGGACGTACCAGGGCGTTTTCCGATGGTGTATGGCGAGATTGAGGGATTTAGCGAGTGGATACAAGCGCTGAAGGCGGGTGAGCCAGTTCAAAAGCTAAAAAGGGAGATGTCAGCGAAGGGACAAGCTTTGCAGGATGTCGATCAGGCGCTGTCGGTGCTGACGGTGCCGATCTTTATAGAAGGCGAGTATTGGGGCAGTTTTGGCTTTGATGACTGCACCACAGAGCGGGTATGGGGCGAGACGGAGATTGCGGTGCTAGAGACGGCGGCGGCGACCTTTGCGGCAGCGTTGCAGCGACGGGGCAGTGTAGAGACGCTGCGGAGCCGGGATGCGCTGCTCGATAGTGTGAACGGTGCGGCGCAGGTATTAGTGGCGAATGAGAATTTGAATGAGGCGATCGCGCAGGCACTGCGAATTTTAGGGGAAGGGACACGGCAAGATCGGGTATATGTGTTTGAGAATGTGTACCCGAATGGGCCTGACGAAGTGTTTTGGGATATTCCTTATGAATGGACAACTTGTAGCATTCCACTTGGCTCAGAAGTCGCAGGAGAAGATATTCCTATTGCAATGGCATCTTTCCCATCTGAAATAGTGAAACCGTTCTTTGACGGACAGACTATCCAGTTTTTAACGCGCGAGCTTAGAGATGACGCAAGAGAGTTGAATGAAAAAATTTCAGCTCTTTCTATGTTGGCTGTCCCCATATACGTACAGGGTCTGTGGTGGGGAGTTTTAGGATTCGATGATTGCACGATTGAGCGGGTGTGGAGCGAGGCGGAGATAGCAGTATTAGAGACGGCGGCGGGTTGTGTGGGCAGTGCGATTGAGCGCGATCGCAATCAAAAAGCCCGTATGGCTCAGATAGCAGCGCATAACCAAGCTTTGGCAGAGCGCGATCGCATTCTCGAAGCGACGGCGGCAGCAGCGAACGTGATGCTGGTGAATAACGATTTTGAGAGCGCGGTGAATGAGGCGCTGAAAATCGTGGGTGAAGGGTTAGATGTTGATCGCGTTAATTTGGGCAAGTACTTTAAAGCAACATCTTTTGAAGAGGTAGATAATATCCAGTTTCTGTATGAATGGAATGTATCTGACACTATTATCCAGGCAGCACATCCAGAATTCTCAAGGATTACTAACGAGGGTATAGAGCTTGTCTTTGAGATGATTGAAAGTGGCAGAATCTTCGGTGGCGTAGTAGATGACCTAGCAGAACCCTTTCGTAGCATCCAAATAGAACTAGGCGTACAATCTACCTACTCAATTCCAGTGCATGTCTCAGGTCAATGTTGGGGAATTCTGGGCCTCGACGATTGCCATCGGAAAACGCGCCGCAGTGAATCGGAACTTGAAGCGCTCAAGACGTTAGCGAACTGTATTGGTAGCACCATTGAGCGCGATTGCATTCAACAAGCCCGAGAGCAAGCAGAGCGCACGGCGCTGATTGGGAAAGAGCGGGCAGCGAGAGCGGACGAGTTAGAAGCGGCGAATAAAGTATTGAAGGTACGCGATCGCTGGCTACAAACGACTGCTGCTGCGGCGAACAAACTGCTTTCGGCTACCGATGTGGCGGCGAGTGTGGATGCGGCACTGGCGACGATTGGAGAGAATTTGGAGTGCGATCGCCTCTCTGTGATGCGCTATCTTGCCGATCATGACAGCCATCCGTTAGGTGCCATGAAATCTCTCTACGAGTGGGGCGCAGCAGGCATCCGGTCTCAAAAAGAAGACTCTGAGCTACAGGTTATTTCGGCAGCGGGCTTAGAGGATTGGTTTGATCAGTTCTTGAAAGGTGAATGCATCGGTGGCAATGTCTCTAATATGGCAGAGCCAGCGCGAAGCGGACAAACGGCGCTCGGTGTGTTATCAACCTACTCGGTGCCTATTTTCATCGATGGACTGCTGTGGGGCATTGTAGCTATGGACTACTGCCATGAGGAGAAGCAGCTAGCAGCCCCGGAGCTAGCGGTGTTTCAAACAGCGGCAACCTGTGTGGGGAGTGCGATTCATCAGGCGCAGATCCGGCAAAATAAAGCTGAAAAAGCAGTTTTAGCAGAGAGAGAGAAAGCCGCCCGCGAAAGAGCAGCAGAACTGGCAAAAACTAATGAAGCTGTTAGTAGAACGCTGGAGACACTTGCAGCGAACCCAGAATTAGACAACTTTCTCTGTTTACTAGTGCAAGAACTCTCTGAAATTGTGGGTGCTCATAACACAGGATTGTTTTTATATGAGGCCGAATCGAACATGCTGCGTCGTCATGTGCATGTTCAAGATGGAAAAGCCTATATCGGCCCAGTTCCTCGCGATGCTGAAATGCTAAGACATCCATTTCCAGCGGATATAACAGATATCTGGCGGCTTATTGTTGAATCCCCTCAGCCAATAACGTTTGCTGAGACGGGAGCACCTGAAGAAAACCCAGTAGACTTGTGGTGGGAAGATACTGTCGCTTGGCACATTAGCGAAGGGCATCGTCAGCTTGCCTGTGCTCGGCTGAAAGTGGGTAATATTCCGCTTGGCTTCATCGGTTTCTGTTTTAGAGAGCAGATAGTATTTTCTGATGAAAAACTCGAACTTGTTCAGGCGCTAGCTAATCAGGCGACTTTGGCAATTCACCTGACACACCTCGCGGAAGAAGCCAAGCAGGCCGCTATTTTACAAGAACAAGAGAAAGCGACAGAGGCGCGGGCTGCAGAACTAGCGAAAACAAACGAGGCGATCGCGCAAACGCTTACAACCCTGACTGAAACCCCAGAGTTAGACGAATTTCTCGGCCAGATCCTGATCAAGATTAGCGAACCTATCGAAGCCTGCAAAGCACATTTGTTTCTATATGACAAAGAAACAGATACGTTGAATCAGCATATTGCTGTTGAAGACGGACAAGCCTTCAAAGGCTCGGCTCCGAATCATCCTGATCTATTTCGTCACCCTATTCCAGTCGATTTGTCACCTGCTTGGGAACATATTGTCAACTCGCCTAAGCCTTGGACACTAGACGAGAGCAACCCCGGTAGCGCTGAGCTTTGGTGGCCAGAATCACTTCCCTGGCATCGTGCCGAAGGGCATCGCGCTGCGACCTGCGCCTGTATGAGAATCGGCAATAAACCTATCGGCTTTATCGGCTTTGCCTTTCGACATATTGCCGTACTCACTGACGAACAGCTCGAATTCATTCAAGCCCTCACTAATCAAGCGACGCTTTCTATCCAGCTCACTCGCCTCGCCGAAGAAGCTAAGCAAGCCGCTATCTTGCAAGAGCAAGAGAAGGCTGCCCGTGATCGCGCCGCAGAACTTGCCAAAGCCAATGAATCGATTGGCCAAACCCTCACCAACCTAGCCGCCCGCCCCAAGCTAGACGAATTTTTAGGCTACATCCTAGCCGAAATGTCTAACCAAGTCGAAGCCTGCAAAGCACATTTGTTCCTCTACGACGCCCCTACGCATACCCTCACCCAGCGCGTCGCCGTTCAGGACGGTGAATTTTATCTAGGCACAGGCCCCAGTGATCCTGAAGTATTACGTCACCCGGTTCCGGCAGATATTACGACTGCGTGGGAGCTCATGATCAATTCATCTCAGCCCCTCACCTATGACGACGCACAGCCTTTTGACGAAACTATCTGGTGGCCAAATACAGTTGAATGGCACAGAAGTCAGGGACACAAGGCGCTCACCTGCATTCCTATGAAAGCCGGCGATCAGCCCATCGGCTACATCGGTTTTGCATTCTACAACCGCACTTTCCTCTCCGATGAGCAGCTAGAGTTCATACAGGCGCTGGCAAATCAAGCGATTGTCGCCATTCAACTCACCCGCCTTGGAGAAGAAGCCAAGCAAGCCGCCGTCTTGCAAGCACAAGAAAAAGCCGCCAGTGCCAGAGCTGCCGAACTGGCTAAAACCAACCAAGCCCTAAGCCAAACCCTAGACGCCCTGACCACCGAGCCAGAACTTGATCGCTTCCTCGGGCAAATTCTCACCCAAATTGTTGAGCAAATTGGCGCTGACGATACGCATCTGTTTTTGTATGACGAAGCCACCGATACCTTGCGATCGCACATCGCTGTCCAAGACGACCAGATCTATCGCGGCTATGTCCCCGATGCGCCCCCCCTCTTCCATCAGCCCTTCCCTGCCAACATCACCCCCACCTGGCAAATCGCAATCGAGCTATCTGTTCCCATCACCCTAGAGACCCACGATCCAGATAGCGTTCAATACACCTGGCCAACTGTACAGCCGTGGCACGAAGCGAGAGGGCATCAGTCAGCCACTTGCTTTTGCCTCAAAGTCGGCAGTCAGCCCATCGGCCTAGTCGGCTTTGCGTTTTGCGATCGCAGCACCCTCACCGAAGAGCAGCTCGAATTCATCCAGGCCCTGATCAACCAAGCCACCTTAGCTATTCATCTCACCCGCCTCGGCGAAGAAGCTAAGCAGGCCGCCGTCTTGCAAGCACAAGAAAAAGCCGCCAGTGCCAGAGCTGCCGAACTCACTAAAACCAATCAGGCCCTAAGCCAAACCCTAGATGTCCTAACCACCGAGCCAGAACTCGATCGCTTCCTTGGCCAGATTCTCACCCAAATTGTTGAGCAAATTGGCGCCGACGATACGCATCTGTTTTTGTATGACGAAGCCACCGATACCTTGCGATCACACATCGCTGTCCAAGACGATCAGGTCTATCTCGGCCATGCTCCCAACGATCCCGAACTCTTCTATCAGCCTTTTCCCACAGACATCACCGATGCATGGCAAATGATGACGGCTTCGCGCGAACCACTCATATTTGACGAAATTCGTCGGGATGTCACTGACTTCTATTGGCCGACCACCCTAGAGTGGCACGAAGCTAGAGGCCACCAATCAGCAGCTTGTATCTGCCTAAAAGTTGGTAGCCAACCCATCGGCCTTATCGGCTTTGCCTTCCGCAGCATCGCTATCCTCACCACCGAACAAATCGAATTCATCCAAGCCCTCACCAACCAAGCCACCCTCTCCATTCACCTCACCCAGCTCGCCGACCAAAGCAAAGCCGCCGCCCTCTCAGTTGCCCTCACCGAAGAACGCAACCGCCTCGCCCGCGAAATTCACGACACCCTCGCCCAAGCCTTCACCGGCGTGTCGCTTCAGCTCGAAGCTGCCCGCAGTGCCCTCACCAAAGCCGCCGCCTCGGTTGCCGCCGAGCGTGATCCGCTTCCCCCCGCCTTCGATCAAACCCAAACCTTTATCCTCCGCGCCCGCGATCTCTCTCGCCAAGGACTCTCCGAAGCTCGCCGCTCTGTTCGCGCCCTCCGCTCCCAGGCGCTAGAAACCGACACCCTACCCACTGCCCTGCGCAAGGTTCTCAACCAAATCAACCACGACACCCACCTCGACACCCAGTTCTATCTCGAAGGCACCCCCGAACCCCTACCCGACGATATCCAGCTCCACTTGCTACGCATCAGCCAAGAAGCCATCACCAACGCCCTGCGCCACGCCCAGGCCACCCAAATCGATCTCACCCTAGCCTTCGAGCCCAGAGAAATTCAGCTCCGCATCGTCGACGACGGCATTGGATTTACGCCCAGCTCACAAGCCGGCAGTGGCTTTGGCCTCGTCGGCATCCGAGAACGAGTCGCCCGGTTTCACGGCACATTTCAGCTATCGAGCAGCCCCGGCGTAGGCACAACCATAGAAGTCACCGTGCCCTTTCCCACAGCGCCGTCTGTTCCACCCCCTGCTATCCAGCCGCCATAGCTGCGATCGCGTCAGCAGCAAGCACCTTTGTACCCCATCGTCTGTTTCTTGCAAGTCGACTTTCCGCAAAAGGTTAGACAGCCAACCCACCGATCCAACAAGATAAAACTAATCCCTAGCGATCGCTTCTATGTCAGATACCACGTCAAATACCACCGAGCCCATCACCCTTCTCATCGCCGAAGACCACGGTATTGTCCGCCAGGCTATCGTCTCCATCCTAGAGCTACAAGAAGATCTCACAGTAGTCGCCGAAGCCAAAGATGGCATCGAGGCAGTGAGTCTGTATCAAACTCATCAGCCCGATATCACCCTGATGGACTTGCGAATGCCGCAACTAGAAGGCGTCGAAGCAATCCAGCGCATCCGCCAAAGCAACCCCAAAGCTCAGATCATTATCTTGACCACCTACGACACCGATGAAGATATCTATCGAGGCTTACAAGCCGGAGCCAGAGGCTACGTCCTCAAAGACGCCGACTTTGAAGACCTAGTAAAGGCCGTTCGCACTGTCCACGGTGGCAAGCGCTATCTGCCTGCTAATGTAGCGCTAAAGCTCGCCGATAGAATGACTACTGAAGAGCTTACCGAACGCGAGCGCGAAGTGCTCAACCTGCTAGCATTTGGCAGCGGCAATGCCAGTCTAGCCAAAGCGCTGCATATCTCTGAAGGCACCGTCAAGTTTCACGTCAATCATATCTTTCAAAAATTAGGCGTCCATGACCGCACCCAGGCCGTCATCGTCGCCCTCAAAAGGGGCTTAATCCGACTAGACGATTAGATCACTATTAGACCTAGATCGCAAATAGATTAGAACGCTAAAACACAAACACCCCACCCCCTGACTCAACAGTCAGATTACTAACTTCCGTATCCAGGTCATCAGTAGGTTGAACCACCAATTTCAGCGTACCATCTTCAACAGAACTCACTTCGGCTGTTGTCAATCCACTCTTTGTCAATCGATTTCTCGTTATATTTTCAAAAGAGAAAGTTACCGTCGTAGGGACATGAAGATTTGACAGAGTAATATCGCTACCTGCCGCTATCGCTACCTGCCGCTAAGGTTCGAGGCTCAGTATCCCCTAAAGCCTGATAAATCAGTGGAGCAGCCGTCGCATTCTCTAGAGAGACACTCACCCGTCCCTCATCGATCGGCATCATCATCATCGGCGTTCGACCAAGCGAAGCATCTGCTGGAATAAACGTATTTGCTAGCCCCGATTGAGGTAACTGAGGTAGCTGATCAGTTGTAGCTTGTGCTAGCAACACTGATTGAGACTGAGCTGTTCGGGAAGTAACAGGGGTTTGATACGTTGCAGTCACAAGCAGCGCTGAGATCACCCCACTTGCAAACAGAATTGATTGAGTAAATGTCATAGTTAGCTACCGGAGTACAGTGATGATGTAGCTAAGCCTAATCAGGCAACCACTAGAGCTGATTAACTAACTATGAGAATTGTGTCTACAAGAACTAAGAAAACCGAATAATTAGCTTTCTGTAGACCAAGTAAGATAATTCATTCACTTGCTCTAGACAAGCGAGTTTACTTCACAACTTCCTCAAACTATTGCTTTAACCTAAGTCTGGGCAGGGCTAAGGGAGTCTTAAGAGAGTCTAGTGTGGAGTGTGGTGATAAAGGAGTGCGCTAGAAAAGCGCGTCAGTGAGAATGAATGAACAGAAAACAGGTTCAAAAAGCCAGTAGAGAAAAAAAGGAGAAAAGAAAGCCAAGAATGAGCTTACTCCGAGGTAACATTACGATGCGTTGTGATGCGTCGTAACATTGTTATGGGCTCAAGTTATAAGCCCAATCGCAGTAGATTCGAGCGCAGCATCAAACACACAGTCATAAATACAGCGTTTCAGAGCGTTTCACGGATGCATCTGTGAAACGCTTGTTACTATGCCTGTTGTTCTAGCCGTTGTTCTACAAGGCTTCTACCCGTGCATATAGAAATTCATTAAGTACAAATCGCATATGTACTTCAGCATGAAAGACGTCACAGTGAAGTAGCCATACAGAACTCGGATCAAATCATCCCAGGACCTTTATGTTGCCAGTTTGTTTTTGGAGATAAATTACCCTCCTCATCCTTTGATAGCGCATCACGCTCAGCGGCTCTTTGCTGAGCAACGATCTCTTCTTCTTCTGCTAGATCGCCCGGCTCATTAACGTACATAGGCGGTTCAACGGCATAATTATTGATCAGTCCTTCTGGATCAACTGTATAGCCATCGCGCGTATGAATATGCTCTGTGTCTTTGGCATCGTCATGTTCTACCTGTGCAAAACGGGTACCTTCTCTAGCTTCTCTAGCGGCCGTCTCAGAAGGGACAAGATGCGGATCGTAGTGAGACGGTATCTTGTCCATCTTGTCTTGATCGCTATTAACTGAATCTTTTCGAGTAGTCATATCTTCTCTCCCGATAGCAGCGTTTACAAAGACTTTCTTTGATACTAGAACGTACAGACTAAAGCAATGAGCAAATTTTACGTTTCGTGAGAATTCTTCTGAGATTTCTTTTTAGCTAGCTGTTCTTTGCCGATCTATAGGCGATTAATTTCTGATTCAATTGTCTATCTTCAACAAATCCTCAAGTTTGATAGTTATTCTCAAAGATAAGCAATGCTATGACTAAACGGCTTTGTGAATTAGCGCTGTAGGACAAAATCGAACAATGACAAGCAAAAACGAAAACCCAAGCAAACAAATTGCAATCCTAGTAGAGAATGAGTTCGAAGACGTTAACTTCAAGATTCCAAATACTGCCCTAAAGCAAGCAGGTGCGATAGTAACGGTATTGGGCGCACGGATGAATGATGACTATAAGGGGCATCATGGCACCCTTACCGTAACCCCCGACGCCACCCCCGCAGAAGTCAACGCTGAAGACTTTGACGCTTTTATCTTGTTAGGCGGTAGCAACCGAGTAAACCCCAATGTAGTGACGTTGATTCAAAATGCAATTGCCCTCAATAAATGGATAGTCGCAATAGGCTTTGGTCCTCAAATTCTAATCGAAACTGGCCAGCTTACAGGAAAACAGGTTACAGGTTTTAGAGCAATTAGAACAGACTTAGAAAACGCGGGCGCAACCTATATTGATACGCCAACTGCGGTCGATAGCCCCATTATCACCGCTCGCCGTCCAGGTGATTTGCCCATTTTAATGACTACCCTATTTAGGGTATTAGAGATTTCGATTACTCGGAAGAAGCTACCTCTAACAAACCACCTAGAAAGTCATGAATGGTGGGCACTAGGCGAATCTTGGGGCGGTTCAAGCCGGCTCGATATAGTCAAGGCGCTAGATACGGCCATCATCGGTGAGCGCTATACGCTTGAGCAAATAAAACAATATAGCTATCGGGCCAGATCACCTGAGCTAGTTTCAATTTTGACAGAGATTGTCGATAGCAAACACAAACACATTCAACAGCTCCAAGATCGCCTACATAGCGGCTTTGGTGAGCTTGTGGCCTGGCAGGCACTAGGTGGTGAAGCATTGGCCGTACTACAGAGCTGGCTTCAATCTAGCAATGAGACCTCCATCATCCGGCGGACGCTGGGCGATCTACAAACAGGTATGGTCGATGCTTATCGATTATGCAACCAGCTAAGCGATCCATTATCTGCAGAGATTTTCGACCGTATTGCCTCAGACCTTTCAAACTATGAACAGCGCTTGGCAGCTTTGTACCGGAGTCATTCACCTGTACCTACCAAGCCACCAATGCCCACAACAGTTTCAGTGATGCACTAGTTCGTGATGCAAGAGAGGGTCACTGGCGTTAGGTTTCTGGTGAGCGGCTAGACGCTGACGCCTTCTAGATCCTGATCGGCCAAGTCATACAAAGATTGAAGTTTCTCTAACTGTTCTTCGTCGGTATTCCACAATCCTCGCCCATGAGCTTCAATCATTCGCCCAACCAAATTACGAAAAGCCTCTGGGTTTGCCTGTCGTAGCTGGGCCGCCATCTCAGCGTCAAACGCATACGTCTGCGCTGCCTGGTCATAGACCCAGTCATCTTTAAATCGAGCCGTGCCACCCCAGCCAACTAGCGCTGTCATCCGCTGCGAGATTTCGTAGGCTCCACCCGCACCCTGGTCAGCCATCGCCTTCGCCCATTTTGGATTAAGAAACTTGGTGCGGTATTCCATTCGCAGTAGGTCTTCCAGCTTTCTAGGTGAGGTGTCTTTAGAGAAGCTTTCAACAAAGCTAGCCGTTACCCGCTGATTTTGACGAGCCTCGGCGGCTTGCTTAAGAGCGCCAGTGTTCGCGTAGTATTCTTGAATATCGGTCAGGCCATATTCTACAGAGTCAATTTGTTGCACAATCCGGCCAGTACTGTTGAGTAGCATATCCAGAATTTCAGGACGAGACTGGCCCGCGTCTTGGCGGCCATAGCTGAAGGTATTGCGATCGCACCAGGTCTTGCCCAAATCGTCTCCCGACTCCCAATTCGAATCGACGACTCGATCATTTACCAATGAACCATAGTCTCCAGCAGGATTAGAGAACAGTCTAGCCGAAGCATTCTCTACCCCTTTGTCTTGTAAAGCAAGCGCGTGTTTGCGAATAAAGTTTTGTTCAATTGGTTCATCGGCTTCAGCCGCCCGCCTGAACAAATCATCCAACAGTTCTAGGATATTCACAAAGCTATCGCGAAAAATGCCAGATAGATTAGCCAGCACGTCGATACGCGGACGATTGAGTTCGACTAGAGGCCGCAAGTCGTAGCGAACGATTCGCCCCGTGCTCTCTTTGATAGGGATTGCGCCGACAAGTTCTAGTAATATACCGAGAGATTCTCCCTTAGTCTTGATAGCATCAAGGCCCCAGAGCATCACGGCAACGGTTTCAGGGTAATGACCTGTTTCTGCTAACGCTTGAGAAAGAATTTTTTGAGCGATCGCTCTGCCCCGTTCGTAGGCAGCAGGCGACGGCATCCGATAAGGATCGAGCGCATGAATATTACGACCGGTCGGCAGTACACCAGGACCATCTCGCAACAGATCGCCCCCAGGCGCAGGGAGAATATATTCTCCGTTGAGCCCTCGCAACAGATTGGTCAGTTCATCGGGCGTTTGCAGCAGGCGATCGCGAATGAGCAGGGCTTCTTCTAACTGTTGGTCTACTAATTGTTTGTCTTTATGTCTATCTTTGTTATGAGATATGGGTGTTGTAGAGTCCTCCAAAGAGCGTGCGATCGCCCCCTTGAATGGCTCGGTATAGCGATCGCCAAAATAAGCCTCTAAATAACTTTCCAACTCTTCTTCTGTCGGTGTTTCTCCCAACACATGCAATCCTGACGAAAACAGCCGATTCTCAAGTGTTTGCAAATATTGATACAGTACTCCTAGATACTCATCAAACACTGCTGGACTAAACATTTTCAGCGTGTGGGCAGAGAACTCAATTCCCAAATTACGCGCAGCCGCAAACGGACAGTCTGCCTCTAGCCCGGCATCTACAATCTGCTTACATATAGCTTCTTTGAGTACTGCATTCGCCTCCGGATTCTCTCGATACTCAGCAATTAACTCCCGCAGACTCAACAGTTCCTTATACAGCCCGGCTCGGCCATAGGGAGGCACATTGTGTGAGATCAGTACGCCATAGCCCCGCCGCTTTGCGAGTATTGACTCCGATGGATTATTAGCAGCGTAGACATAGAGATTAGGCAGATTACCCAACAAAATGTCCGACCAAGAATAGCCCGTATTGCCCAGCGGCGAACCCGGTAGCCACTCTACCGTACCGTGCATGCCAAAATGGACAACGGCGTCTGCTCGAAAGTCTTCTTTTAGCCAGCTATAAAACGCCGCGTACTGAGGATGCGGCGTGAGATCTCTTTCAAACATCAACCGCATCGGATCGCCAGCAATCCCTAGCGGCGGCTGCACCCCGATCCAGACGTTGCCAAACTGCACGCCCCCTAACAAGAAATCATCTTTAAAGGTTTTAATTCCCGTCTCAGTAAGCGACTTCCATTGGCGCTCAATCTTTGTCTTTTGCAAATAGCCTAGCCACTCTTGAAGCCGGTCTGCAGATACCGTTGTGGGCATAGTTCTCGCACTATCTATCCCCGGCATCCACTCATCAGCTGCCTTCACCTGATTAACAATCTCTTCCCCGCTCTCCGGGAAGTCTCCTACTTCATAGCCCTCGTCTCTTAACGCCTTCAACAAGTTGATAAGTGATGCTGGGACATTCAACAGAGCAGCTGTGCCGGTTGCGCCATATCCAGGGGGAAATCCGTAGAGAATCACCGCTAGCTTTCGCTCGGCTGGCGGCTTTCGCCTCAGCGCGATCCATTGATCCAGACGACCGATTAAGCGGTTTACCCGTTCGGGCACTAGATAAATGCGATCGCCCACCAACCCGCCTAATGGCACAGGATCAATCGCACCATCAAGTTCTGGCAAAGCGTATAGCACTACACTTTGTAGCCCACCAATGCCTTTGCGAGTCCAAGAATGAACATCTTGAATGAGCAAGGGGGCTGATACGATATAGGGAACATTTTTAGCCGCTAATATTCGCTTAGCCACGGCGACCTGCCGCCCCGCTTCCATAGAGCCAGCAGGCCCACCTACTAAAGGAAACCCAATTGTCGAGACAATCGCATCAACTTTCACAGCTTCTGAAGCCAGCGAAAGACAGGCTTTGTCTCCTAGCGCTCGCTGCGCCTGTTCGTAATCTGTTGTCATCCAATCACGAACAGCAACGTGCCCTTCTACCCCATTAATAAAAATCGGCACCGGCGTTAGATTCGCCTGCTCAAAACAGCGAATGAGCTGAGGAATATACGGCTGGTGAGTAATCACATGCTTGCGATAAAGCAAGATAGCAACGCTAGGACGTTTAACGCTTTCGTGCGCTTCCTCATACCACTGCATATAAGCTTGAGGAGAGTCAAAATAGCCCTCATACTCTGGATGCAAAAGGCCCATATTAGGCGTTTCAATTACCGTAGGAATCTCGCCTACAGGCAGGCCCAGATACTTACTAGCTAGAAGGTTGAACAGGGCAGTAACGTTTTCAGAGCCACCCGCATTCCAATACCCATAGATGATCAGCCAGTTGCGCAGATCTTGAACCTTGCGCGCCGGAACATATTTCAGCAGTTTGGGTCCGACTTTGAGAAAGCTCAGGTAGCCTGCTAGCCGATCTTCTTCATTACCGCTGCCAAACTTGTTGAGAATAAATTGAACAGGCTTAGGCATACCAGCCTTCTTCTGGCCTTTTTTTGGCCCTATCGCAAACTTTCCTAGCTGGGTAAGCGCCATCAGTTCGAGGGCAGATTCAAAAATCAGGCGAGTGGGAATCTGCTTGACACGCTCACGTAGCCAGATCACCTGGTCGTAGTCGAAAATCAAGCTGGCAAAAAAGATATCCGCCTCAGCCAGCGCTTCGGCGATCGCCTGGGGTTGCGTGGTGAGATCGCGATCGCAAAACACCTGAATATCTAGATCAGGTCGGCGCGCTTTAGCCGCAGCCTGTTCATACAAGTTCGTATTGAAGGCTTCGAACCCAGCGATTAAAACAATACGTGCCACGATGGATAGCGTCCAAATTCGATAGACCAACACTTACTAGTCTATGCAAAGTAATCGATTAGCAACCGCCGGTGTTTGGAAAGCTCCTTATTTTTTAGTGATTTCTAGCGCTGCCAAAGTAAAACAAAGCCATCTATCGCAGAGCGTTGAAAGGTTCTACAGCGAATGAAACTACGATGTCGTTAAAGTCAGCATCGCCCAGCCCTGGCAGATCTTCAAAGCCAATTGCATTGTCGCCTAGAAGAGTCACGTGATCTCTGCCGTTGTTAGCGCCCAAGAACGAGAAGTAGGTTTGAGGGTTTGCAAAGTTAGGATCTTCTACGGTGATGTAGGTACCGAACAGATCGCTGCTAATCACCGCATCAACGGTTGCAAACCCATTGTCATTAGTCGAAAGTGCAAGCCCTTCAACGGCTCTACCCAACGCCGCTGCCGCGTATCCATCGTCGCTAACCTGGAAAGTCTCACCCTCAAAGGTAACTTGTCCGGTCAGATCGTCAATCACATAAAGACCGACAGTGCTGTCGAAACCGGCCTCGCGGAAGAATGAGAACCTGACGTTAGAATTTCCGCTTTGACTTGTAAAGTCAAGCGCTGCGGCGCCGTCATTATCCTCGCTGTCAACCACCAGATTCGGTACGCCTACACCATTATCTATCTCTAACGATAGTGTCGTATCACCAAAGGCCAAAGCAGCATTGCCATCGCCATCGATAGACACCGTTCCAGTAGTCGTGCTCTCACTAGCAACCATCTCAAACCGAAGGCGATCGCCCTCGCTAGCGTGCACGCTAAAGCTAGGTTCAAAGCTGCCTTTAAGTAGCCCAGCTTCTAATATCGAGAATGCGCCTATTTGCTCATCGCTATTGTCACCAACTCGAAAGACCCTAACCTCACTAGCGTTCTCGACTTGGATATTGTCTAGACTAAGCCGGATTGCACTAGCACCATCAAGAGCTGTCAGCTCAACCGTGCGGCCACCGTTGCCGGGCGTGAAGCTAGTTCCGCTACCATCGACCTCGTCAATCACAGTATCTGCTCTAAAGGCGAGATTTTGCAGCCGAGTATCCTTTGCGCGTGAGGTATCAGCAGCAGCAAAGGCGCTTTCTTCCGTAGCAAAGTTGTTCAAGAGATACTCAGCTAGGGCATCTTGTTCAGTGCCATCTGGGGCAAAAGTCGCACCGCCAGTACGCTCAGCTTCGACAGGCAGCGAGATATCAACAACATCAGCCCTCTCGCCCATAGGAAACGGATAGCCATCGCCTCCGCCTGCTAGGAAACCTAGCGTCACCAAGCGAAAGCTGCGGCTAGGATCGCCCATTAGCTCGCTATCTTGAACAATCACATCGGCGTCATTGCCCGCTTCATCTAAGACCACTAAAGATTGAACGCGATCGCCTGGACTCTGAGTCAGATCAAAGCTGAACTCAATCCCCGCCACTTGGGGAAAGCGTCCTTGAGTATTGCCATCATCTGGGCTGCTAGCACCGACGCCAAATTCAATGATCTCAAGCAGCTCTTCAGCAGTGACCGTTAGTAGTGTGAGTCCGTTATTAAAACTCAGCGCATTAGAGATATCCGTTTCAGAGATTCCGCCCTCGGGCTTGTTCGCTTCGGGCACTGGTTCATTGGGTAACCTTTCGGCTTCACCTGTTCCCCCAGCCGGAACCACTACTCTGCCAATATCATCACGGATACCGCCGCCGTTCTTAATGGAAATGACCACGTCAGGATCGGTTCCTTTAGCGATCGCCAAATTAGCATCCGCCGTCAAATTACCAAGGTTTGTTTCTTGAATTCGAACGCTGCCACGCAGACCGTTCAGATACACATCGCTCACGCCAAAGACATTACTCTCTTTGGCAATAATGACTTCGCGCAGCTCATCCACAATTGTCTGAATCTCAGGATCAACCAGGTCTTCAGCATCTAAACGTGCCACGCCGTCACTATCTGTAGCATAAGCGCCACTGACATCTGGGTCGTAGCTATCAGTTAGCAAAACGCCCTCTTCGTTGAAGTCGAGTACCAAACGGCCAATGTACCTGTAGTTACCGTCCGTATTAACAACCGCGACTGGATTGCCTTCAGCGTCAGTTTCAAAGATGGGATAGGGGCCTTGGTCGGTATCTCCAGGGCGTAAAATGTCATTCTCATCTACCAGTCTGGTGTTAGAGCCACCCGCTACGATGATGTCGACATTCTGCAATCGAGTAGCTAGCTCACGTTCAATAGAAATCTGCTGCATGTGTGATAGCAAAACGACCTTGTTAATATCAGGGTTAGCAGCAAGCAGTTCGTCTACGTCTGTCTGAATTTCAACCGCCAGCGCGTCTAGTTGAGCACTAGTCGGTGCTGGATCGAAGTCGTCTGGCAAAACAGTGACATCATCAGGGTTAGAGATAGCTTGAAGGGTTGGCGTCGTCGCACCGACAACGCCAATCTTTTCACCGTTGACATCAATCACCGTTGTCGCGGCAATACTGTTTGATTTGGGCGCTTGGTCGTCTTCGACTACCAGATCAGCTAAATTTTCGTCAGTACTAAAGTCTAAGTTACTGCTCAGATAGGGGAAGTTAGCACCGGCGAAGTCTAGACCATCGCTGTTGGGGCTTTCAAAGTTGATATCAATTTGTCCACGCAGCTCGCCAGCGGGATTATCAGCGGTGCTTAGGTTGACATAGGTACCATCTGCGAGAAATCTGGCAGTCTCGGCGTCAGTGAGATCAAACGTGCCTGCAAACTCGCCAGCAGAGGTGTCCTCGTCATCCAACTCTACGGTCAAATTCCTGAGAATAGGACCGTTGAAGCCATTATTGCCAGTACGAAGTTGAATCGCGCTCGGGGGATTACCTTCGCTATCAGCGTCACCCATAGGAGCCAACTCACTAGTCAGGCCCCTAAATTCACCTGAGATAGTTAAGCGATTACCTTTGAGGCTAGCGCTGAATTCACCCATCGCAACCGTATCAGGAACTGGGGTATCCCCAACTTGTTGAGTTTCTTTTAGCGCCAGTCCTGTGGCTAGAATTTCACCTGCGACCAAGTCTCGAACAACCCCCGTACCGGCATCAAATTCGTGATTGCCAAAGGCGATCGCCTGAATACCTAGCTCGTTCTGAATCAAGATATCAGCCCGGCCAACCCCACCAAAAGACTCTTCAGAAGAAGAGAAGAATAAACCAGGAATAAACGCATCGCCCGAAGAGAGCACCAGCGTGTTGTCAAAGCGCTCATCGGCTTTCAGCGCATTTAGCACCGCAGATGCATTAGGCGCATCGTCCAGAGCTGGAATGCCAGCTTCTTGATCCGCTAAATGCAACAGTTCTAAAGTAAAATCAGCATCCTCCGGGCCACTCGGTGTAATTTCATGAATGCTCACCGTCGCCGACACCTCATTCGCAACTGCGAGCAATGCCTGATCTGAAGGACTATCTTCCGCTAAGATGAAAGCCAATCCTTCAGGAGCAATATCGGCATCATCACGAATGTATTGTTCAAACTTCGGCGTGCTCGGATCAGATAGATCAAAGACTAAGATCCCGCCGCCAGCTCGCTCTAGTCCTACAAACGCATAAGGAGTGCCATCAATTACGCCGGTAGTAATCGCTTCTGGCTCGGCGCCTTTATTATCTGAGCGAGTATCAAACTCTGTAGGTGAACCGTCATTCGCATTGAACAGCTCTGGCGCTAACTCAGCAGTAATCTGAGCAATCTGGTCGCCACTGTCGAATACCAGATTGCCATTGCTATCTAGAACAGAAAAAGAGCGACCGCCGTAGGTCACCAGTCGATCGATATCACCATCGCCGTCAGTATCACCATCGATCGAAGAGATAGTCAGCCGGCCCAATTCATCGTCCGCCAGCAGAGCCTGGTCAATCGACTCGTCTAGGGTCAGTCCATTTCGATCGAAAGAGACCACATCGCTAATATCTTTTAGACGAATAGCCTCCCCTCGACCGGCTTCATCGGCATCCCCTCGATCATCACCTTCGTTTGCAATCACGTAGAAGGTTTCACCATTGGCTTCAAATGAAGCGATAGAATCAGGCATGTAGAGACCAAAGACAGGTTCAGTATCGATGTTGATTGCACCATCGTCAGACTCGTCTTCGTTGTCGGTATTGCCATCGCGATCGCTCGCATCTAATCCATTGCTAAGCGCAAAATCGATAATTCCAAGCTGAACATTCTCTGCGCCTTCTACTAGACCAAAATCATTGTCGTTGAGTATAGCGATACGACCATCGGGCAATAGCGCAATTCCTTCCGGTTTATCAGAAGGCAGATAGCCTAATGAAGCCAAGTTAGTCACCTTCCGTTTGGTAACTGGCTGAACGCCTAGTGCTGCTAGCTGATCAGGCGATAGCGCCTCTGGCGTATCGCCCTCGATTCTACGCTGGCTAAGGATATTAGTAGCGCCTTTTAGATCAACCTCGAAGATAAACTTTTGAGCATTGTTCTCCAAAGAAGAATCGCGCTCGATCACAAAGAACTTACCGTCTCCTGCATACACCGCATCGCCAATCTTATCGACGGTGTTACCGACTTCAGGATCTTCTAGCAAGTAAAGGTATTCAGCAACAGGTGTACCCGTATCAGGATCAATACCCAATATTCTAATCACGCTAGAATCATCGTCTGTTTCCCGGTCAGGATTGCTTAACGGCGTTTGGATAAAGGCGTAAAAGATATTGTTGTCAGTATCAAACGCGGCTCCCTCAAAGCCCCGATTTGCTCTTCTTGTTCGATAGTCGGTTGGCAGCGTCTCCTTACCAAAAAACCTTCTCTCAAAATTCGCGTCCAGGTTAGCTTCATTCGCCTGATTACGTGTTCCTTCAGGTACATAGCGCCGAATTATCTCACCACTATTCTCGTTGAATCTATAGATACTAGGACGGTACTCGTCGACCATCCACAAGCTACCGTTCGGTGCTCTAAGCACACTTTCAAGATCAGCACCTATACGGTCATAGTCAGCGCCAAAGTCAGCCGCATCCATTTCAGCTAGCGCCTCTAAATCTACCGGGTTACCTGAAGCATCCACAGCTCGCCGGTCGATGTTAGGAATATTTGGCAGGCCCGTAATCGGCGTGCCATCATCTCGCTTTAGCATTAGCTCACCGGTAATAGTAATATTGCCGGTTGACTCGTTTAGCTCGAAAGCAACGACCCTTGCCTGGTAGTCCGGTAGTAAGAAAGGACGATCATCACCATCGGCGTCTCCGTTAGGGCCACGGTCGGGGACAGCCAAAAACTTTAGATTGCCGGTCTCTTCGTTGACCCCATCAAAGAACAAACCAGAAAACCCACCCAGCTCAATATTGTCTCCTTCTGAAGTCAACAAATCGCCGCTGCCATTGTTGATGTTTCCTCTACGGTCAAAATCGTAGGTCGTCAAATTGGGCAACCCCTGACTAAAATCTTTTAGTCCCAAAGGCTGAATGCCATCAACAGTTGCTGTTTCAATATCGACAATGGCGATCGCATTGTTTTCTTGCAAAGTCACAAACGCCTTCGTACCATCATGTGAGACCGCAATGTATTCGGGCTCTAGATCGCTGGCGACGTTGTCTTCAATATCAGGAAAAAGCCTAACCCCGTCTGCTCTCAGGTCAGCGGCCCGTCCGTTAAACCGGGTAAAATCAGCCGTAGACACCGCAGTCTGTGGATCGAGCGCGGCAAACCCACCAGAGACATCGATAATGCTGATAGAGCCCTCCGGGTCGATAAAGGTAGTATTACCCTCCGAATCAACTACCTCACTAGGCTCTCCTTCATTAGCCACTAGTATCTTAGAGCCATCAGGTGTAAAGGTCACCATATCAGGTAGTGCGCCTACTTCAAACACTCTCACCCCGTCCGCGATGTTCTCAGCAGTTAGGCTACCATCAGTAGCGAATATCACTTCAATCTCAGCGAGATCTACAACAACAACTAGTCCGTTATCAGTGACTGGCTCAGACTCTAGGACAACGGCTATCAGGCCGCTGCTCTCGCTGAAGGCAATACTGTTGGCCCCTGCAATAGTTCCAGGGGTAAAATCAGCAATATCAACCGATGCCTGCAAGACAGGGTCGGTAGGATCGGCAATGCTAATAGCCTGGAGCTCCGTGCCCCCAGACACAGCGTACAGAAGCTCTCGCCCAGTATCGTAGGTGATAATCTCAGCGCCATTTTCGCCTGCATCAAAACTACCGACTCTTGACAAAGACAGTGACATTCTCAAATCCTTACTTGCTTTTGACTAACAACCTATCCGTCGACAAACGATGTACCCAGGCGTTCTTGAATCTCCGTAAAACTATCAGAGAACGTCTATCTCAAAGTAAAGAGAAGGTTATGAGGGGATTATCAGTTGGTTGTATAGCGATTTTCTGAATGTACAAGTTGTCATACGAAAAAAGAAACAGGCCATGGTTTGTCTTTTAACCATGGCCTATAGAACTAGCGCAGAACTAAGCTACAGTTGATTTCTCCAACAGTATCTAGTCGATTTAGAAGTCATTAGAGAGCGCCGCTACACAGCGATCGCAGATTGTTGGATCTTCCGACGACTCACCGACATGAGTAGAATAATTCCAGCAGCGATCGCACTTCTCACCATCTGCGTTTACCACTCCGATTGTCAAACCGTTCACTTCTACCTGATACTTCGCTCCTGTTAGCTGATCTAGACTATCTAACAACTCCACCTGAGACACTAAGAATAGATAGCGCAGTTCATCGACGTGATTGCTTTGCGGCGTGGAGGGTGCTGTTGAATAGGCTGTCAAACTATCTGCTGAGTTCATATCCATCAGCGTGTTACGCAAAATATCATCGTTGGTATAAAGCAACAGCTTCGCTTCTAAAGAAGAGCCAATTGCTTTATCTGTTCGCGCTTGCTCTAAAACAACATTAGCCTCATCGCGAATTGTCCGTAGCTGTTGCCACTTCTCTACTAGATCAGGCCGCTGCCAATCTTCTTTCATCTGCACCCAGCCAGATTCAAACACTGACTCACTGCCTGCCTCATACGGCAAGGCTTGCCAGATATCTTCGGCCATATGCGAGAGAACAGGCGCGATCGCCTTTGCCAAACTCTCAATTGCCACAGATAGCACCGTCTGGCAGCTACGCCGCCGAGCCGAATTCGCCGAACTGATATACAACCGATCCTTCGCAATATCCAAATAAAAGTTCGACAGATCGACCACGCAGAAATTCTGCACCGTCTGGAAGAACTGAAAAAACTGATACGACTCAAACGCTGTCTTCACATCAGCAAATACTTCTGTCATCCGGTGCAGCATGTACTGATCAAGATCTGGTAGCTGCTCGTAGGCGATCGCATCTCGTGACGGGTCAAAATCATGCAAGTTCCCCAACAAAAAGCGCGCCGTATTACGGATCTTGCGATACACATCCGACATCTGCTTAACGTTGCGCATACCCAAACGCATATCGCCTGAGTAGTCCACCGAAGACACCCACAGTCGCAGCACATCGGCTCCATATGGGGGCTCCTGTTTCTTGTTGTTTCCACCTTCGATAATTACCTTAGGATCAACGCCATTGCCCAGCGACTTACTCATCTTGCGACCATTTTCATCGAGTACGTAGCCATGAGTGAGCACCTGATGATACGGCGCATGGCCGTTAGTCGCCACGCTCGTCAGCAGACTCGACTGAAACCATCCCCGATGCTGGTCTGATCCTTCTAGATATATCTCTGCCGGATAGTCTAGTCCCTCACGCTGCTGCACGACTGAAGCCCAGGAAGATCCTGAATCAAACCACACATCCATCGTATCGGTACCTTTGATATAGCGCTTGCCATTGTTGCGATACGCCTCGGGCAAAAGCTCATCCACACTCAGCTCCCACCAGGCATCCGCACCCTTTTTAGCCACGATTGCCTGAACATGAGCAATCGTCTCTTGAGTCATCAGCGGCTCGCCCGTTTCTTCGTCGTAGAACACTGGAATCGGTACGCCCCAGCTCCTTTGGCGAGAAATGCACCAGTCAGACCGCTCAGATACCATCGAGGTAATCCGGTTTTTACCAGTAGCTGGAATCCACTCTACTTCGTTAATAGCATTAATGGCATCGCCGACAAAGCCCTTCACAGAAGCAAACCACTGTTCCGTAGCCCGATAGATGACCGGCTTCTTCGTTCGCCAGTCATATGGATACTTATGGTTATACGGCTCGTGCTTCAGCAGCACTTTCTCTTCAGTGAGTACTTCAATCAGTACGTCATTTGCAGTCTTTAGCACGTTGAGCCCTTCCAGGCTGCCTGCTTCGGCTGTAAAGTTACCCCGCTCGTCCACTGGGCACAGAATAGGAAGCTCTTCTCGCTGACCGACCGCAAAATCCTCCTGTCCATGGCCAGGCGCAGTATGTACCAAACCCGTCCCTGATTCGGTAGTAATATAGTCGCCACCGATCACAATGGGGCTGATGCGATCAAAAGCTGCTTCCTTCGTCGCCAACGGATGACGATAGGTAGAACCGGCTAAGGATTCTCCTTTGATTTCGCCAACGATCTGTAAACCGGTGCCAAATAGATCGCTTAGTTTTTCAGCCAAATCCTTAGCCACAATCAAGTATTCAAAGGGCTCACCCGATTCGCTCTTTACCACCGCGTACGTCAGATCAGCGTTGACCGCGACCGCGACATTCGCTGGGATTGTCCAAGGAGTGGTGGTCCAAACCGCTACGCCCAAACTATCTAGATAAGGCGCCAAAGCTGACTGGGCTGACTCTGAAGCAGTGACGACTGGAAAGGCTAGATAGATACTCGGTGAAATATGATCTTCTGGGTATTCAAGTTCTGCTTCTGCGAGTGCTGTTTGTGAAGAAGGACTCCAATGCACAGAACGTAATCCCCGGTAGATGTAGCCGTTTTCTACCATTTTGCCAAACACACCTAACTGAGCAGCCTCGTACTCAGGTAGCAGAGTCATATAAGGATGATCCCAATCACCCCATACGCCATATCGCTGAAAGCCCTCACTCTGCTTCTCTACAGTTTTTAGCGCAAACTCTTTTGCCTTCTGTCTCAATTTGATTGGCGTTAGCTCTCTTCGCTCAGAAGACTTCATCTTCTGTAACACCTTCAGTTCGATGGGCAAACCGTGGCAATCCCAACCTGGCACATAACGCACCTTGCGACCCTGCAGAATCTGATACTTATTAACAATGTCTTTTAGAATTTTGTTCAGTGCATGGCCCATATGCAGATCGCCATTGGCATAAGGCGGCCCATCGTGCAAAATGAACGGCTCACCCGGATTTTTTTGCGCTAGGGTTTCGTAAATCTTTTTCTCTTGCCAATAGGCCTGTAGCTCTGGCTCACGCTTGACAGCATTTGCTCGCATACTGAAATTAGTTTGCGGCAGCAAGACGGTCTCTTTATAGCTCTTAGATTCACTCACGAGGGATCACGGGTATGCGTTGGAACTTGCGAAATTTAAATGATTGATGGGCTTGGACTAGCTGTCTATGTTTCAAAGCAGGTTAAAACTTTGAACTGCAGTAGGAGCTGTCTAGATTAGGACATTTTGCCTCGAAGTCTGGCTCGCTTCAAGTCAATCAATCCAATCGCCGTCATCATCGTCATCGAAGCGGCGCTTACTAAAGTCTTCGGCTTCAGCTTCAGCTTCGTCTTCGGTTGTGTGTTCAGCTTTGCTTTCGTTTGGACCTAAAGACGAGTCTCTCCTAGGAATTTCAATCACTGGCTTCGATGGTTTGGCCTGAGTAAGTGATCGCGCCACATCTCTTATCCATCCGAACAAAATTATCGGAACAGCCAACAAAGATGGCTTTTGTGGCGATCGCACCACACTCACTCTATCAGGAGCCGTTTCACCCACTTTAGCTTCTAGATCGTTGTCCCAGTCATCAACTGCGTCCTCAAACCAATCTTTGTCAACAGCTTCTGTATTTGATTCTTTGATATCAGAATCTTCAGCTCTCGCTGACTTGACCTTAGGCGCTACCCTTTCGGGCTCTATCTTCTGATGTGTCGTTTCAGACTCTCTTTCGATCTCAGTAGCGACACCTTCCTCAATCATTGTAGATCCTGATTCTATAGGTTGAGTACGCTTGGAGTCGGTGGGCACTTCTGGTTGAATAGCAAGCACCTCCGCGATCGCAGATGGCGGATCAATATGGTCTACTTCCGAAACAAGGGTTTCTATATCTTCCGCAGAAGCCAAACTCTCTTGAGCATCACTATCTAAAGCACCATCTTCAACGAATTCATAGTCGTACAGCGGTCGCCTGCGAGGATCCAGACTTGGATTCAGTCCTTGGCGTAATCGCTCAGTAGAAGCCCCTTCTATAGGCCGATCTTTTAGGGTCGCTGGTCGTACAGTATCAGAGGGTGCAATCCGCAGTTGATTCAACCTACTTTTTGCCCAATCACTCACTACCTCCGGTGTCAGTACAATCGGTGTCTGCTGAGAAACAGGTGTCTTTTCACGGCGCACCGTCAGCGTCTGCCAACCTAACCCCATGAGCAAAGCCACCGAAACCATCTGACCCAATAAAACAACTGGTGTCATCTGCTGCGCACCAAACCACAGAGCCGCGGCGTACAGTAGACCCAAACCACTCCACACAAAATCAGAACGGCGATGAACCTCTGGATACACAAAAGCCGCCATATAAAAGGTAAAGCTGCCTAGCCCTAGCAGCGCAGCCAAAACATTTGCGAGCATTGTCAACCGCTTACAGACCCTAACTATTGTGTCGGATCAAGGTCAATTTGACACTCATTCAGGCAGGTTTAGTCAGCGCAATTTCGATTCAGGATGGTTTTAGTGACCTGCTTCCACGGTCGTCACATCGCACCAGAATCTTTACTAAAAAGTACAAGCACTGTCTTAATAATCAGCTGAGCGTCGTACATCAGGCTCCACTTGCGCTGATACTGCAAGTCTAACCGGACCACATCCTCAAAATCAGTCACTGTAGAACGGCCATTCACCTGCCATTCGCCAGTCATTCCTGGCTTTACATTCAATCGCTGCCACTGAGAAACTTCATACTGTTCAATCTCATCTGGCGTTGGGGGGCGCGTCCCCACTAGGCTCATGTCTCCAATCAACACATTCCAAAACTGAGGAAACTCATCTAGGCTCGTACGGCGCAAAAACCTACCAATTCTAGTGACACGAGGATCGTTTTCATTTTTAAACAGTGGGCCCTCGACTTTATTAGCAACCTCTTGTTTCCTCGCCTCTGCGTCCGTCACCATCGAGCGAAATTTCCAAATCTCAAAGCGCTGGCCTAACCAAGAGCACCGAACCTGACTGAACAGAATCGGGCCCCCATCGTCTAGTTTTATGATGATGCCAATCACCACATACAAAACAGCTGTGATGGCTAGACCGACGAGCGCACCCGTAATATCCATAGCTCGCTTAGCCTTTGAGCGCACGGAAGGATGGGTTTCTGGTTGATTCTCTAATTTATTTTTGACTAGAGAAGCACGAACAGGCTCGGATTGACTAGCAGAGCAAACATCCGACTCAGCTTCTTCGACAACTTCTTTGATAGAAAAGACTTCATCCAACCCTGTCAATGACAGCGCCATCATTACCTGAGAAGGGACATTGACTAGCTGAAGCTGAGCCGATTTGGACTGACAGAGCTTGTGACAGATAACCAGCGCACCGATACCACTACTATCTATGAACTGAGTCTTTGTAAAGTCAAGTATGATTTCCTTTAACGCTGGCTGCTTCTCAAAAGCCTGCTGACAACTTTGTTCGAAGGCAACCGCTTCGACTAAAGTAAAGGCTTTGCTAAGATAAATAATTCCTACAGACTCAACTATTGCAGCGTCGAAGCTAGCCTGACTAGAAGAAGTCGTAGAGTCATCATGACTGACCATAGTTAAGATAATTTCAGTTAAGATAATTTCTGTCGATATAGCTTTGCACAGACTCTGTACTGACCTTGCTTGTATTAAACATACCCCAGCGTCCCTTCGCGCATAGATTCTATATTTTGTCTTCTTAAAATCTGCACAAGCTTATGCACAAACTTGAAAAGGTATCTGTCTTTAGTTCGTAGATTTGTTGTCAAAAATTAAGCTCCACCCGTCCGGGCATAGCAATCTCTTTCGTTCAGATACCCGCGACCTGGACAAGCTGAGCCCTGAGGGAAATCTCAACCCACTTTCGCTTGCGTATCGCCGACAGGATAGGACTACTAGCGTAGGGGCCACCACGTAACTTTGTCTCTCGTTGCTCCATACACCGCCTTCATTCCTTCTGGATCGCTGACGCGAACTAGGTCTGCTGTAGCCTCTGACTTTGTACTGGCTTTTAAAAGACCTGCCTTAGTCATTCCCTTTAGGACCTGCTCTACGGTACGGTGATTAAGTTGGCAGGCTCTAGCAATAATATCAATCGGCAAATCAAAGCTAAAGATACCGTCTTTACTAGGTTGGTTGCCTAGCGATCGCTCTTGGTAGATTAAGGCTCGTAGCAGGGCTGCTACCGCCTGAGGCGGATAGGTACTGCAGTTGAGCAAATGGTATCGAAACTTTTCTCGAAGCTCAAATAGCAGCGTGTAGCGCGCCTGAAAGTCATCACTGCTTTGATAGAGCGCTTGAATCGCAGCCTGGGGAATTTTGACGACATCCGTTGTTTTGTAAGCTTCGACTAAACTGGGAAAGCCATGATAGATCTGACCATAGCTAACGTTTAGATTCAACATCCCAAAGCAACCTCCCACATAGATTAGAGCGATCACCCGGTCGAGCGGCGCACTACGAACAATCACAGGGCCTCCACCTAGGATTACATAGAGATCATCTAGTGGTGTATCAGGTAGGTGAGCAGTGTAGATTGGGCGGCTAGCATAGAGCTTTTCTAGTACGCAGCTCGCTGGGTTTATTTGCTTAGAAAGTTCCTGAGTGTCTAATCCTCGAAACAAAAAGCAGTGCTGAGTGAGTGTGCTTATCCAACTGTCAGCAGGAGCAGCCTGTGCATTTTTCTGTGTCAATTCGATATGGCCTGCTAGAGCTTCTTCCCTATTCTGGCATGTGTCTTAAGGTGATCGCATAGCTTTATATCTAGAACTACAACCAGAGGCCAACAGGAGCAAAACTGCCACAAAACAATACAGCCGCTTCACATTGCTACGACTGTTTTGCGCCGTGAGGCCAGGTTAATCCCAAATGTGCCTGCCAAATGTGCCTGCAATTTATTCCTGCAAAGGCTTCCTATACGAAAAGTCAACCTGTGTTGCGCATTCCTGCCGCGACACCGTTGATAGTCAGCAAGGCACCGCGCAAGAGTTCACCTTTGCTATAGCGCGATCGCACCCGTCCGGTGACTGCGTCGTTGCCATACTCCCGCAAGCGCTTTAACAGAGCAACCTGCAAAAAGCTGAGTGGGACAATCGTACCATTTCGCAACTGGACCGATTTCTGCAAACTAGGATCGCCATCGAGCAGATTGGTGTGATCTGTGATGGTGAGTACAACTTCACGAGTCAAATAAAACTCAGCGGCGATCTGATCGAACATTTTTTGAAAGTCTTCGCTCTTTTCTTCGCTACTGAGCTGATTGACATAGTGCTGAGCAATTTGCAAATCCACTTTAGCTAGGGTCATCTCTACTTTTGAGATTACCATTTTGAAGAAAGGCCACTTGGCGTAGAAATAACGTAGTTGCTTAATATGCTCTGTCGGCTGTGCGTCAATAAATTCTTTGAGAGCTGTGCCCACGCCGTACCAGGACGGCAGCAAGAACCGAGTTTGCGTCCAGCTAAATACCCATGGAATTGCTCTAAGGCCGTCTAGATTCTTTTTACCGCCACGGCGAGCCGGGCGCGAGCTGATCTGTAGCTGGCTAATCTCTTGAATCGGAGTAACCTGATGAAAGAATTCAACTAGATCGGGCTGTTCATAGATGAGGGCACGATAGTGCTGACGCGATCGCACCGCTAGCTCTTCCATGATTTCGTTCCAAGCCTCAATCCCATCAAAGCTGCTACCTAGTACACTGCCTTGAATAACCGCCGTAGTGACAGTCTCTAGGTTATACAGCGCCAAGTCAGGCAGATTGTATTTAGAGGCAAGGACTTCCCCCTGTTCAGTAATTTTTATTCGACCATCGACGCTGCGCCCCGGCTGTGCCAGAATCGCCTCGTATGCAGGGCCACCACCACGACCCACAGAACCACCCCGACCGTGAAAAATTCGCAGTGCTATGCTGTACCCTTCTGCCAAAGCTTGCAGAGCCTGCTGCGCCTTGTGTATCTCCCAGTTGCTGCTTAGAAATCCTGAATCTTTGTTGCTATCAGAATAACCCAGCATCACCTCTTGCAAGGCTGTTTCTGCCTCATCTGGTTTGGCCTTTACGACCTCCATCGCCTCATAGCCACCTTGTAACATGGCTCGATATAAGGGCAGCTCCCACAGCTGTTTCATCACCTTCGGGGCACGACGCAAGTCTTCAACCGTTTCAAATAGCGGCACGATCTTAAGTGCGCCTATCCCGGTTGTTGGATCAAATAAGCCTGCTTCTTTGGCTAGCAGCGCCACCTCTAACAAGTCGCTAGCCGTATGGCTCATACTGATGATGTAGCTTTGACAAATACTATGACCAAACTCACGGTGAAGCTTGCGAACCATTCGAAAAGTAGCAATGGTTTCACTGGCCTTGTCGGAAAAAGGTAACTCGCCTGGGATCAGTGGCCTGCGGGTACTAAGTTCTCTAATTAGCCAATCTGTTTTCTCAGCTTCATCTAGGTCGTTATAGGGCTTGTCAAGCAGTCCTAGGTAATCAGTCACCTCACCAATCGTGTCAGAATGGCGGGTGCTCTCTTGGCGAATGTCTAGCTGAGCTAGGTTAAAGCCGTAGATTTCAACTTGAGCAATCAGCTCTTCAAGCTCTCGACAAACCATGTTAGTTTCTTTCAAGTTTGTCTGTATCAGCTTCAGCTCATAAAGAAAGTCTTCTCCAAATCGATAGAGCCGACCGCTTGAAAGTTCACTGTCTAGGTTAGTTTCTCTTTCTTGTAAATAGTCACCGTTGTACAGCTTCTTTGATCTTTCTAAGGTATTGATTAAGCGCTGTTCGATGTAGGCTAACTTCAGTCGGTACGGCTCTTGACGATAGCGGATAGCCAGCTCTTCATAGATTTCTGGCATTTGGGTTTGATCTTTCTCTAACGATTCGAGCAATTCAGATAAAATCTCGCTCCAGTGCAAAGAAAGGCTAAGGCGCTGAGTTAAATTTTGCACAGAGGCAATATATTTACCGAGCACCATGTTGCGCTGATAGTTAGCAGTTTTCCAGGTGACCTGCGGTGTAACTGATGGGTTGCCATCGCGATCACTACCTACCCACGAACCAAATCGACAGAAGCCATGCTGAGGGGGTCTCAAGCTTGGAAAAGTGCCTTCAAGGGCTCGGCAAATTCTTTGACGTAGCTGCGGTAGTGTATCGAATAGAACCACATCAAAGTAGTGCAGCGTAAACTCCACTTCATCTAATACTGAAGGTTTGAACTGATGAAGCTCATCTGTGCGCCACCAAAGGCGAATCTCTTCAACTAGCTGCTTTTGGAGTGCCTGAATTTCCCAAGACGAAGCCAAGCTAAGTGCGCGCGCACCTTCTTCTTCTCTATCTAGCTGGCGCAAGATCTCCGAAATTCGTCGCTGCTTGTCCCGGATGGTATGGCGCACAATTTCTGTAGGGTGCGCCGTGAAGACTAAGCGTACATCTAGCTGATCCAACAATCGCTGGATCATTTTTGGTGGAACATTTAGCCGCTTGAGAGTAGGAAACAGCCAATAGAACGTACCCACATCTCTAAGGCTGTCTGCAGTCCGAATAGTCTCAGCGACAGCGCTTTGTCCGTTGAAGCCATTAGCACTTTGAGAAGCCTGCTGGCTAGCGTCTGCGTCATTGTAATCTGCTGCTGCGTAGTCTTCTATAGAATGACCTGCCGCAATCTCGGCTTCTTCGTAAGCAGCACGGTACTGCTGCTGCTGTCCACGCTGCTCATAGTGCTGCTCAACGATATTAATCAGCTGAAAATAAAGGGCGAATGCTCTAGCCATCTTAATAGCATCGCTCAGTTCTAGTTCTTCAATCAGTTGAAGAACAGGCGAAGCATTAGCGGCATTTGCCTGTCCGTCAGGGGCACATAGCCGACGTAGACGGGTCAATAAAGCCACTAAACTCGGTCCACACTCATCCTCTAAAACCGACGCCCAGGTTTCTTCGACGCTTTTTAGTCGACGGCGTAGGAGCCGATCATGAGTAGCCACAGCCGGAACTGCGGGTTTAAGATCTGATGCGTTCTTTAGCGTCGTGGGCATTGGTCCTTTCTGGATATCTAACATTGAAGATAGGGGCCATTTGAATGAGAGCAGCGAATCTATTGATAGTAAAAATCTCTTTATTCAATCCTAAATTCGCTCAAATGTGCTCACGAGTATAGTGAGCATTCGACATGATTGTATGAGGTTTAGGGGCACTGTGGGAGAGGGGTTCTTAAACACATGTTGTGACATGACCATTTGTTTCCAAGTGTCTATAGCAACATTTATCACTTACTGTCGCTTGCCGATCTTGATTCGTTACCGATGGGTTCTGCTTAGCCTCTGTAATCATCAGTCATTCCCAGTCGACTGTTATGAAAGCCTATGAAATAGGAAAGCCTATGAAAGGGCTGATAACGAAAGGATTAACCGTTGGCAGAAGATATCGATATCGAAAATATAGATGGACAAAATAAATATAGATAGACGAAAGCATCACTAGCTGTGCCTACTCTATTTGAACCTGAGCGGTCAATAGCCGTACTGTTGGCAGACGGCTGCCTCGAAAAAGTTCTTCACTGCTGCTGCCCCACTGGATGAGAGTGCGTGCTGCAATTTGGCCAGTAACGATCACAGCTAGTAGCGGTAGCGTGGTCAGACTGACAGCGACGTTAGCTGGCAAGGGTAGGGCGATCGCCAAGTCAGGAATTTCGAGACCAGGGGCCGCTTTAGACGAGGCTTGATTAGTGGGCTGATCTGACTGAGTATAGCTGCTCATATACTTACATGGTGAGGTGGTGCGGACTGTTGAAAGTTTACTCGATGATCACATAAGATTTACGCGTGCAAAGTGAACAAAGGTGCCCTAGAATGCAGCGAGCGATCCGGCAGCTTGATTTTTACGGCTCTCTAGCCTTGTAGCTAGGAGTTTTGTAGTCAGGGGCTCCCTGTTTTTGTAGTTATGTATGTTAGGTTATCCCACTCAATCAGCTAATACAGATCCGTCGGTATTAATTCCCTGGTTACGGAGGAGTCTGCTTGATGATCGAAACTCCTTTGAGACAGTAATCCGGGTAAAGCTGCGGGGGAACATTTTGCATGTTCTATGCGAGTCAGCAAAGCCAGGGCTTGTTTGTGAAGTAGAGATAGCACGGTTGGTGCGATCGCTTCTAAAGCCACAAGTCAAGAGATTCTTAGAATCTAACTTTCCGCACATCTATCAAATCTATCTTTATAGTCGAGAGGCTTCAGCACCGAACCCTGTATGGAGCGCTCCAATCTATCTGACTCGGCTAGAGCGTCATTTAGAACACCTACGACAGTGGCGAAAGAGCCAGCTAGAGAATGCTTCTACGACTAGTCCTGATCTGGATAGAACAGATCATCAGGGTGTTGGACAGAGTGAAGGAAAAGTCTCGACAGACCGCTCGTTATCCGAACAGCTATCACGAAGACCCAAAATAAATCTTGAGGCAATCGCCCAGTATCTAGAGGAAACCTTTCGTGATCTAAACATCGATGTTCAGATCAGCGCAAAAGTACTGCCTGAAAACGGTGACGAGTTCTCTGCTGCTACAGATAAAGAACGCTTTCAAAAATCGTCAAAGCTAGTCTCTCGGCTTTGGATACTTTGTGAAGCTAACTACAGCCTCGATCCATTAGTTGTTGCTAAGCCAGCCGCGCAGAGGCTTAGGCAGATAGGACTGAAACAGTTTCGAGATGCTGTGATTACGATTCAAGTCAAGGGAGAAGGTGATTTTGGCTGGCCCCTGCGAGTGGATCTAACACCACCAGGGCAAATGCTGCAACGGTTGGCACGCTGGGGCGATGTCCAGGCGCTCTCTTGCTTAGTCAACCAAATTTCGCGACGCTACGGTCTAAAGCTAATTGCAAAAGTTAAGGAAGATACGCTTCACTTGATTAGCTATGCAATCAATTCACCAGTTAATTCAGCTGGTAGCGAAGCGACGGCGTCCCAGACGCCTTCAGCCCATAGGAATCAATCACAAATAGAGGCTAAAGAGCTAATAGCCGCTATTGATAGTCGATTGCAGGCGATCGCACCCAAAGGCCTACAGCGAGCCGTCGTCTATGGCCCCTCTACAGACGACATCAGTCCTGAGTGGCTAAAGCGCATCAATCTACCAGCAAGTAGTAGCCTAGCGCTAAGAGAAAGCGCCCTAGCACTAGCTACTACAGGCGATATCGAAGCACTGTCCTACTGCCTCACCAGGGCGCTTAACCCAGATATTCGCGAACAGCTAGCAACCGGTGGGATTAGAGTACAGGTATCAGAAAAAGACAGATTGCTACGCATCATGGCGGAGGGACCGATTTGTCCTTCAAAGGCTGTCGCTGCAACACTGATCAACCAGCTGCTAAATCAGATCCAGCCATCAGAGGTAGATGGTATACGACTATACGGTCGTAGAGCAGGTCAAAAGCAGCCCGCTTGGAGCTATGGTCGTGATTACAGAACGCGCCAGCAGTTAGTGACAGAGGCAGCAGCAGACTTTGCCGTATCCGGTACTCAAGCGGGTGAGCTGATTACCTCACTTAGCAACAAAAGCATAGCGGGCCAAACAGCAACTGACAAAGACACTGACATCAGGCTAGGCACCGTCTTTAAGCGGACTTTGCAGCGTATGCTGTTGAAAACTCAGGTCTTCATCTCGCGAGATGAAGACCACTCACTGATAAACCTATCTAGTACTTTTCGCTCACATAGCGGCAAGATAGCCCTATTTTGGGGTGCAGTAGGCGTACTGCTAGTAGCACAACTTGACTTTGTAGTCGGTCAAGCTCTCCGACGGGCGGTGGGCGATCGCAAAGCACCCTTGATAACAACAGAAACCACTGAATATACCAGTGGGCACAGCAGCAGTAGACAACCCAATAGCTTTTATGGAAGCTATCTACTAGAGGACAGCAATCTAACATCTTCCACAATCGGCGATAGTGAATTGCCCTACAGTCCGAAGCAGACCATGATAGAGCGCGAAGTATTGCTAGCAGATTCTGAGCTACCGTCTTTTCGCAGTCAGCATCTTGATGAGAAGCTAGCGCTTTACCGACGTAGAGTCGAGCAGTCTGGACCACCAGATGTATTGGTAATTGGCAGCTCTAGGGCGCTACGTGGCGTCGATCCGATCGCTTTGCAAAAGGCTTTAGCTAAGTCCGGTCATAAAAACTTGAGCGTCTTCAACTTTGGTCTTAACGGTGCTACAGCGCAAGTGGTCGATCTTGTTGTACGGCGTTTGATTGCACCTAATCAACTGCCGCAAGTGATTATTTGGGCAGATGGGGCTCGAGCATTCAATAGCGGTCGAACGGATATCACCTACAATGCGATCGCTGTTTCTGAAGGCTATCGTCAGCTCGAAGCGAGCGATCCGGTAAACGGTGTAGACGGTCTTGTTTCAGGTGGTATCGGTGACCAGCTAGCGCTGCGTGCGACACAAACCGACCAAAAACTAAGTGAACGCCTTGGACAGGTATCTTCTACCTATCGTGAGCGCGATAAAGTACGATCAGGAATCGGTCGGGGGCTTGGCACTATTTTGCCTAGGGAGGGCGTGTCTTGGGCAGAGCCTTTGGCAGTTTCAACAGAACTCTCTGCGGGGGACGACAAAACTGATGGATCGGTTCTTGCCACAGAGACTCACTTAATTAGCTATGACGGCTTTCTACCGCTTCCTAACCGGTTTAATCCAGCTACCTACTACCAAAGTCACCCTCGCGTTGCGGGTGACTACGATAGTGACTACAAAGCTTTTCGAATGGATGGCGAGCAGTCTGATGCCTTTGTAAACCTACTGCGCTTCACTGCTGACAAAGAAATTCCTATCGTCTTCGTCAATACACCCTTGACCAACGAATATTTAGATAGCTACCGCGATCGCGCTGAAGATATCTTTACCCAGTACATGCTGCAAGTAACAAAGCGCTACGCTAACTTCACCTTCCGCGATCTGGGCCAGCTATGGCCCGAGCAATACGATTATTTCTCTGATCCTAGTCATCTTAATCGCTACGGTGCGTATAAGGTTTCCCAACGCCTATCTCAAGATCCCCTTATCCCCTGGCCTCAATCTTTTTAAACCGGCGCCCTATGCCGCTCTTCATCAACGAGTTATCCGAATAGACTTCTCGAATTAATCGTATCGCTTGCTTGATCGCGACGGCTTACCTATGACCCAGCCATCTATTCTCTATGCTCTGTTCTTGGCCTTGCTCTTTCCAGCATATTGGCTGCTTCCAATCCAAAAGCTAGATCAGCCACAACCGAAGCAATCGCTCAGGCTCTGGGTCATTCTACTGGCAAGTCTATTCTTCTACGCTTCTCTACTAACAGCAGACTATATTCCACTACTGCTAATCCTAACTGCTATGAATTTCTTCATTGGCAAGGCCCTATCGGCGCCAGTGAACCGGCCTATTCTAGATAACGCATGTCAATCTGCACAGGCAAACAGGACAACGCATAAAACACAAGTGCTAGCGCTAGGAATCTCACTAAACCTGCTGTTGTTGCTCAGTTTTAAGTATGTTTCACCGAGCCTGTCAGCCTTGGGGTTTGAGCAGCTAGCTGTCGGTCCTGTTGCGGCGTTGGCAATGCCGCTGGGGCTGAGCTTCTTTACTTTTGAATGTATTGCCTATCTTGTAGATGTCTATCGTGGCTTACCTGCTTGCCAAAGCTGGTTAGAATTCGCAGCTTACAAACTCTTTTTTCCAAAGCTTGTCTCCGGGCCAATTACCCGCTTCCATAGCTTTTCAAATCAGCTCAAAAGCCTTTCCTTCCCGTCTCTTGATCGAAATATAGAAGGACTTTGGTTAATTGCCTCTGGCGCAGTTAAAAAGTTGGTGATCGCTGACAACATTGGTCAGCTTGTAGATATCAGTGCTGAGAGCCTGTCTCGTGCAGGTAGCGGAGATATCTGGCTGCTAGCTTTTGCCTATGGCTTACAGCTCTATTTTGATTTTAGTGGCTATGTCGATGTCGCCAGGGGTAGCGCATTGCTATTAGGCTTCAATCTGCCTCAAAACTTCAACTTCCCCTACTTTGCCCTTAGCATTACTGACTTTTGGCAGCGTTGGCATATCACCTTAGGCGCATGGCTACGCAACTATCTCTACTTTCCTTTAGGCGGATCTCGGCGCGGATTGACTCGAACCTGTTTCAATTTAATGGTGGTGATGCTTATAGCTGGCGCTTGGCACGGTGATCGGTGGGGTTTTGTCGTTTGGGGTGCAATCCACGGTTTGGCTCTGATAGTTCATCGGTTAAACAGAGCCGTATGCGATCGCGCTTCCTGGTTGCAAGCGTTTTGGCAAAGTACACCCGGCGTTGTGATCGCTTGGATCATCACTCAGTTCACTGTCTTCTTTAGCTGGATATTTTTCCGTTTCCCCAACCTTACCGACGCCAGTCTAGCAATACAGCGTTTGTTTGGTCACCGTGCAGACATTCAGTTCGCTCAGAAGGTCTACCTTGATTCCACGGGTTTAAATCGCTCACAGTTACTCCTTCTTCTCAGTTCGCTAGCGATCGCCATCGGCATTGCCTATCTAATTCATCAAGGCTTAAAGCTTCAAATCAGCTGGCCGGTCAAAGTGCTACTACTCCCGCTTTGTGGTTTCTTTGCCTGGATACTGGCTCCTGATATGGCATTACCCTTTATCTACTTCGATTTCTAAGCACTGTTACTAAGACTAATGGCTTGAGATTAACTACTAAGGATCCCATTGGGCGAACCATGAAAGATAGATTTAGCATTTTAGAGAGGCATTCGAGGAACGCAAATCACTAGAATTCTTATCCTATACAGCTTTCAGTTTGCGAGCTTTACCTTAGCCAAATGACCAACGCTACAAAACTGTGGCGGGACTCCATTCAGCTCCATCTGAATAGAGCTTTATTTAGAACTACGAAAAAATAATAGGGCAGTCAAATAAATTAAGACTTGTAATATTTTGTTACATCGGTTATGATAGTTACATCGGTTGAGAACACCGCTTTCTTTTTGAAGCGCTCAGCCCATACGTACCTAACTACTCGGAATAATAATGACTACTACTCTACAACAGCGCCAAAGCGCTAGCTTGTGGGAGCAGTTCTGTCAGTGGGTTACCAGCACCGAGAACCGCCTCTATGTAGGTTGGTTCGGCGTGTTGATGATCCCGACTTTGCTTGCTGCCACTGCCTGTTTCGTAATTGCGTTCATCGCAGCACCCCCCGTCGACATCGACGGTATCCGTGAGCCGGTGGCTGGTTCACTGATGTACGGCAACAACATCATCTCTGGTGCGGTTGTGCCTTCATCTAACGCGATCGGTCTGCACTTCTACCCTATCTGGGAAGCAGCTTCTCTAGACGAGTGGCTCTACAACGGCGGCCCTTACCAGTTGGTTATCTTCCACTTCCTCATCGGCGTCTTCTGCTACATGGGTCGTGAGTGGGAGCTATCCTACCGGTTGGGTATGCGTCCGTGGATCTGTGTTGCTTATTCTGCGCCCGTCGCAGCGGCAACTGCAGTATTCTTAATCTACCCCTTGGGTCAGGGTTCGT